>DAOTOJ010000017.1:0-2038 GCA_035451285.1 Minisyncoccota bacterium | reverse complement strand
CGAATAACGGTTTTGCAGACCGCTGTGTTAGCTACTTCACCACTAGGCCTGAATTAATTTTCTTCCTGGACTATTCCAAAATTAAAATGAAGTTTTGGATGATAAAAAGATCTTATTCTTTTATCAAGCAATTTTCTAAATTCTAGAGCCTGATCATTTAACCTATTAATGATATCTTGATAATTATCAGCTGGCCAGATATTTACCAAAACTTCTGCTATTGAACCATCATTGGTTAATTCTACACTAATAATTGAAACGAATACTCCTTCTCCAGGATCAAATCTTTCTAAAATTATTTCATTCAATTCTTTGAGAATTGTTTTTTCAATTTTTAATTTCCTTTCCTGTTTCATTATTTTATCCTAAATTTTAAAACATCTCCACTTAAGATATCAAAACTGCTTTCGATTTGGAGCCCCAATTCCACAACTGCCTCAGCTTCGTTTAACTCATCTTTGTTTTTTCTAATTGAGATTATTTTTCCAGAACCTACTTCTTCGTCATTTCTGAAAATTGCAAATTTTGAATTTTTAGAAATTTTTCCAGAGGATAATCGGCAACCAATAATCTGTCTGTCTTTTTTATCTTTTTGGGAAAAAATTTGTAAGACTTCGGCTTCAGCTATAATTTTATAGGGCAATTGGTTTTTATTTTTCAAAAATAATTCTAAATTTTCTTTGAGTTTATAAATAATTTCATCAGTTAGTATTTTAATATCTCTGGATTGCAAATAGTTTTTTGATTCTTTTGAAACATTGGTTCTAAAAGCAACGATCAATGCCTTTGTGGTTTCGGCTAATCTTAAGTCGTTTAGATTTATTTCTCCAATTGATTTGCTGATGATTTCAAATTCTTGTGACCATTCTTTCAAAGTTTGAACAATTAATTTTTCTAAAGCTTCTAAAGAGCCCGAAACATCGGCTTTTAGAATTAACTTTAAAATATTTTCATTTTGCTCAATTGATTTTAGCTCTTCAAAAGTTTTAGCTTGCGATTTTTCGATTTTATCTACTTTTTCAATATTAGTTGAAAATTTTTCTCCAACTAAAGGTTGATTTTCCCAACCAATAACTCTAACTGGCGAAGAAGGTAGGGCTTCTTTAATTGGTTTACCCAAAAAATTTTCTAAAATTTTTACTTTAGCTTTTGAAGTAGCAGTATAAATAAGATCTCCAACTTTTATTTTACCTTCTAAAACAAGGCAGGTAGCATTGATTCCTTTTCGTGCGTCAATGCCAGATTCTAAAATATAGCCGAATGGCTCTGAATTAGGATCTATTTTTTTATTATTTAGTTCGTTTAGAATCAAAATTAAATCTAAAAGTTCTTCTATTCCTTCTCCGGTTTTAGCCGAGACATTAACTGACGGAATTTTACCGCCATAACTTTCAACATAAACCCCCTTTTCGGCTAATTCTTGCTTTACTTTTTCAGAATTTGCTTCTGGTCTATCAATTTTATTAAAAGCGATAATAAATGGCAGATTTTGATTAAGAATAAGATTTAAGGCTTCTTCAGTTTGAGCCTTAATTCCTTCATCAGCAGCTATTACTAAAATTGCAATATCAGCCACAATTGTTCCTCTTTCTCTTATAGTATTAAAAGCTTCATGTCCTGGGGTATCTAAAAAGGTGATTTTTGAATTGTTGTGAATTACTTCGTAAGCCCCTAATTGCTGAGTAATTCCTCCAGCTTCTTTTTCGGTAATATTGGTTTTTCTAATATAATCCAAAATCGAAGATTTGCCATGATCAACATGGCCCATCACAACCACTACTGGCGGTTTTAATATTAAGTTTTGATTTTCATTAGCCATTTAGTTTTTAAAAGAATAGCATTTTCTTATAAAAATATCAATTTTAAAATATTTTTATTGAAATAAAATTTTGTAAATATTCTGTTTAAATTTTTGATTTTGATTTTTAAGTGTGGTAAATTGTATATATCTTAAAGCCCAGGTGGCGGAATTGGTATACGCGACGGACTTAAAATCCGTTGCCGCAAGGCTTGTGGGTTCGAGTCCCACCCTGGGCAC
>DAOTOJ010000016.1:0-3411 GCA_035451285.1 Minisyncoccota bacterium | reverse complement strand
TTTCCTTGTTCGTCTTTAAAAATCAAAAATTTTATTTTTTGTATTATCTTAAATACTTTTAAAAAGTATTTAAGATATAGATAAAAACAAAATAGGCGGTTTAAAACCGCCTATTTTGTTTTAAAACTCAGAAAAGAGTTAAACTTCTAATCCTTTAACATTTCTTTCGTAATTTTTCCAGGCTTCAATAACTGTCGGTTCGTTTTTTTCTAATTCTTCAAAAATAGCTTCTCGAATTTCTGAAAAAGTTACTTCCTCTTTTGAAGCTAGAGAATTTAAAATATTTGGAACCATTATTTCTAATAATTCTTCTATTCTTTCTTCAGCTAATTCTGCTTCGTGACAAGCCGCGTGAATTGAATTTCTAATTTTGGCTTCATCAAAATCTTGAGTGGAGCCATCTCTTTTGGCAACCTTATTTGGCATAAGTTTTGTTAAATTAATTGCGACCAATTTTATTATAGCAAATTTTTATTTTATGGTAAAATAAATCAATAATTAAACTTTAGATATGAAAAAGTTTTTTAAAGTTTTAGGTATTTTAATTGTAATTTTTATAATTATTTTCTTTTTAATACCGCGAACTGAAAAAATTAACGCCCCTACGATTTCTCAAACAGCCTTAGAATTAACTTTTTCTCCAGAAATATCTTTACCCCCTGAAAATTGGCAAAGATATCAAAACGATGAATTTAGATTTTCATTTTTATATCCCAGTAATTGGGAATTAACTATTTCAGATAAATCAAATTCTTCAACTATTCCCTTGGGAGATGCTCTTTTAAAAATTGTTGCTTTAGAAGAAAATTACCAATTTTGGCAGGCAAATTTTGAAATTACTGTTTTGCCAAATAATTTTAATTTAAGTATTACTAATTGGAATGAGGAACGTTTGAAAAAGGACGACGAAGAATATCAACAATGTTTAGCAAATGAAGGGCTAGCTTGTTATTCATTAAGGGAAATGATTGAAAGCCAAGAATTAATTGATTTTAAAAACGAGCAAGCTTTAAAAATAAAATCCTTGCAATTTGATCATTCAGAAGAATGTTTGTATCTTTCAAAAAATAATTATATTTATTCTTTTTGCTATGAAGCTGAAAATCCCAATGATCCTGATTTTGGTGTTCACCGCGAAACAATTGATAAAATAATTCAAAGCTTTGAATTTCAAAACTAATTTTCTTCAGTTCCTAATCTCTCTAAAAAGTTTTTTAGTTCAATTGGCAATTCAGCTTCAAATAAATAGTTAGTATTATTATACTTAAATTTTAAAGAATAGGCATGAAGGAAAATTCTATTTAACTTTTCTCGATATTTTAAAGCTGTTTTTCCGCCATAAAGATAGTCGCCAACAATTGGATGATTAATGGCTGCTAAATGAACCCTTAATTGATGGGTCCTGCCGGTTTTAGGAATTAATTTAAGATAGCTTAAAATTTGGTTATTTTCATCTTGATAGATTTTTAGAACTTCCCATAAAGTTTCGGCTTTTAAAATTTTTTGCCCTTGTTTTATTTTAGTTGTCCTTTTAGTTGAAATAGATCTGGTTATTGCTAAATCTATTTTTCCCTGTTTATTATTCATTTTGCCAATAACCAAAGCTAAATAGGTCTTTTCAATTAATCTTTGTTTAAAGATATTTTTTAAAATTTCAAAAGAATCTTGATTTTTAGCCACCAATATTACTCCTGAAGTCTCTTTATCTAAACGATGAACAATTCCGGGCCTAATCTCTGGATTATCTCCAATATTTTTTATTCCGGGATAATTTTTAATAAGCCAATTAACTAAAGTTTTTTCTTCACTCTTTTGATAATTGGTTTTAGGGTGAACTACTAAGCCAGCTGGTTTGTTCAAAACTAAAAAATCCTTGTTTTCAAAAATTATTTTTGGGTTCATATTAAAATTGAAACCAAAACAAGTTATTTACCGGTTCTTCTTTCCCTTGATAAAAAGTTATTAATTGCTTTTTCAAATTCGCGAGGAGTTAAAGCTGGGAAATAAGTTTTAGTAAAATAAAATTGACTGTAAATTGTTTTCCACATCATAAAGCCAGCTGAATTATGTGGATCTTTTTCGCTACCAGTTCTAATTATCAAATCAACCGGCGGCAGAAAACCGGTCCAGAGATTTTGAGAAATCAAGTTCTCATCAACTTTTATTTTAGATTTTGAATTATAGGCTAAATCAGCTATTTTGCTAATACAATCAATCATTTCTTTGTCGCCATTATAACCAATTAAAAAGGTTAGGAAGAATTTTTGATTGTTTTTTGTTTTTTCAATAAGATTTTTTATTATTTGCTGGGCCTTTACTGGCAGAATTTTTTTCCATTCTCCTAAAACATTCACTTGCACTTGATTTTCTTCTAATCTTTTATCATTTAAAGCTTTTTCGAAACTTTCTCCAAAAACTTTAAAAAGAAAATTTACCTCTCTTTTTGAACGTTTAGTAAGATTATCCCAAGAAGCTCCCCATAAAGTTAAATACTTTAACTCCATTTCAAAAGCTTTTTCTAAAATTTTTCCAAAAGCTTTAGCGCCTTCTTGATGACCAATCCAAGGAGCTAAATTTCTTTGTTTTGCCCAGCGTCTATTGCCATCTGGGATTAAAGCAACGTGAATATCTAACATTTATTTAATTTTGATTAATGCTAATATCTACTAACTTTATTTTAGCATAAATATTTAAATTTAGATAGTAATTGACAGGCAAGGCTTTATTTTTTTGTGTAAAGATAGATACATCCGCCATCAGTTGGCAAAATTAATCCCAAAAATTGGTTAGGCGAAGGTTGAATATTCAATACTTTATCAGGCTGCCAAAAATTTAAAGGGGATGAGAATGCTACCACCCGAGTGCCAATTTTTAACTCTTTATTAAATTTTTCTTTTAATTTAGGAAAAGCTTTTGGTGTCAGCCAAATATAGATGACATCAACTTGGCTTAAATTTGCTTGATAGAGATCTTGAAAATAAACTCTAGCTTTATTTTTACAGCCATTAATTAAAATGTTTGCTTTAGTTATTAGATATCTTAAAAAAGATAATTCATAACCAATGGTTTGAGCTTTGAATTTTTTAGCGCCAATTATTAAGACTTTACCATCGCCACAACCTAAATCATATAAAACCTCATTTTCTTTTAATTCAGCAAGCTTAAGAGCTTCCTCGATAATTTTTTATTGCTAGGAACAAAAGGCGCAGTGGTAATAGAAGCGTATAAACCAGTGGTGATAACAACTAAGATGAACCCGATTAGTAAAAAGATAATAAAAGCTGACATAGTTAATTTCCAATACTTGTTTAGTTTAAAAGAATTGTGAAATTTTTGGTGGACGCGACAGGGCTCGAACCTGTGACCTTTCGCACGTCAAGCGAACGCTCTAGCCAACTGAGCTACGCGTCC
>DAOTOJ010000015.1:0-4046 GCA_035451285.1 Minisyncoccota bacterium | reverse complement strand
ATATTAATAATACCAACTAAAATTACTGCAATAGTAGCTATTAAAGTATCGCGATTGCCAATATGGCTTAATTCATGAGCAATCACTCCCTCAAGCTCATTGTCATTTAGAATTTCTAATAAGCCGGTATTCAAAGCTAGGGCAGCATGATTTTTATCTCTGCCAGTTGCGAAAGCATTGGGATTTTTATCATTAATTATATAAACTTTAGGCATTGGGAGCCCAGCAGTAATTGTTAAATTTTCTATCAATCTATAAAGATTAGGATTATCCTCTTTTTTCAATTCCTTGGCTCCAGCCATATTTAAAATCATTTTATCTGAATTCCAATAAGAAACTATAGCGAATAACGAAGAAATAATTGCCACAATATATAAAATTGAAGGGTCTTCATAAACTTGAGCAAAAACCCAACCTAAACCAATAATTAAGCCTAAAAAAAGCATTAGTAAAAAATAGGTCTTAAAAACATTTTTTGAGATTTGATCGTAAACTACCATAATTTATAATTTAGATTGCCTCAAATTTTTATTGTAATCAATTTAAAACTTAACTTTAACTGGTTCTTTTTCTAGTTCATTTTGAGTTTCAAACATCTCTCTTTTAGTAAATTTAAAAAGTTTAGCAAAAATCATTGAAGGAAAAGTACTAATAGCTATATTATAATCTCTTACTGAACCATTATAAAAACGTCTAGCGGCTTGAATTTTATCTTCAGTATCAACCAACTCTCTTTGGAGCTCTAAAAAATTTTCATTGGCTTTCAGCTCAGGATAATTTTCAGCAACTGCAAATAACGACTTTAAACTTTGCGAAAACTGATTTTCTGATTCGGCTTTTTCTTGCAAATTTTTAGCTTCCATTGCTTTAGCCCTTGCCTCAGTTACTTTCTCAAAAACTTCTTTTTCATGCTGCATATATCCTTTAACTGTTTCAACCAAATTGGGAACTAAGTCGTATCTTCTTTTTAATTGAACTTCAATATCAGCCCAAGCTTCATCAACCCTAATTTTCATTCTTACTAAATTATTATAAAGAACAATTCCCAAAATTATTAAAACTGCTAAAATTATTAAAACATAAACCATATTTTTATATTAAAATTAATTAGTTTTAATTATAGCATAAATTTAAGAAAATAAAAGGTTCGTTTTAAAACGAACCTTTTATGAAATTTCTATTAGTATTCTTCCTCATCAGAATAATCTGGCATTGAAGAAGCTGGATTAACCTGCTTTTTTTCTGGAATTTCGCTAATTACTGCCTCGGAAATTAAAATTAGACTAGCAACTGAAGAAGCATTAGATAAAGCGGTTTTGACGACTTTGGTTGGATCAATAATACCTTCTTTTACCATTTCTACAAATTCTCCTGTTAAAGCATTGAATCCTACTCCTGGTTTATTTTCTTTCATAAGATGGGTAAAAACATCTTCTGGAGCTTTACCAGCGTTTTCCACAATGGTTCTTAAAGGATATTCCAAAGCTCTTAAAAGAATATCAACTCCCTTAGCTTCATCTCCAATAACTGGGAAATACTCGCTTTTGTTGTTAGTCAATTCTTTAGCAATTTCAAATAAAGCAATTCCTCCTCCTGGCACTATGCCTTCTTCTAATGCGGCTCTAGTAGCATTGATTGCGTCTTCTATTCGATATTTCTTTTCTTTCATTTCGGTTTCAGTAACTGCCCCAACTTTCAAAACAGCGACTCCGCCTGAAAGTTTGGCTAATCTTTCGGTTAATTTTTCCTTATCAAATTCTGAATCAACTTTTTCAATCTGAGATTTAATTTGCTTAATTCTTTTTTCAATTTCCGATTTCTCTCCTTTGCCATCAACAATTGTGGTGTTATCTTTATTGGCTACAATCCTACGAGCTTGTCCCAACATTGATATATCAGTGTTTTCAAGTTTTAATCCTAAATCTGAAGTTATTACTTTTCCGCCAGTAACAATTGCTATATCTTCTAACATTTCTTTTCGTCTGTCTCCAAATCCGGGAGCTTTTATGGCTAAAGCTGAAAAAGTACCCCTAATTTTATTAACAATTAAAGTTGCTAAAGCTTCTCCTTCAACATCGTCAGCAATAATTGCAATATTCTTTTTTCCTGCTTGAATTACTTTCTCTAAAATTGGCAGTAAATCATTCATTGAAGAAATTTTTTGATCAGTAATTAAAATATAGGGATCATCTAAAACTGCTTCCATTCTTTCAGTATCAGTCATCATATAAGGAGAAATATAGCCTTTATCAAATTGCAAACCTTCGACTACTTCCTTTGAAAAACCCAAAGTTTGGGATTCTTCAACAGTCACCACTCCGTCTTTTCCAATATCATTAAATACTTCGGCAATCAATTTTCCTATTTCTGGATCATTGGCTGAAATTGAAGCTACTTCTTCAATTTTCTTTTTATCTTCGATTTTTACGCTTTTTTCATCTAACATTTTAAGAGTCTTTTCAACTGCTTTATCAATTCCCTTTTTTAAAATTACCGGATTAGCTCCAGCTGAAATTTGGTTAAACCCTTCATTAACGATCGCCTGAACCAACAAAGTAGCAGTAGTTGTACCATCACCAGCTATATCAGCGGTTTTTTCAGCAACTTCTTTTACTAATTGGGCAGCTACATTTTCTAATTTATTTTCTAAAGATATTTCTTTAGCAACCGTAACTCCATCTTTAGTAATAACCGGAGATCCGTAACTCTTTTCTAAAATCACATTTCTTCCTTTCGGTCCCAAAGTAACTTTTACAGCATTAGCTACTTTATCTATTCCTCTTTTTAAAGATTCTCGCGCTTTATCTTTATATAAAATTTCTTTAGCCATATTTTTGTATTTTAAAAAATTAATTAATTATTCAATAATTGCCAAAATATCATCTTCTTTGCAAATTAGATATTCTAATTCTTTGCCAGTATCGTCTTTTAGTTTAATTTCGTCCGGCCCATATTTTTTAAATAACACTAGATTTCCAACTTTAACTGTTATCGGGATTCTTTCCCCTTTATCATTTAACTTTCCTTCTCCAACTGCCAAAACTCTTGCTTGTTGAGGTTTTTCTCCTTCAGCAGTATCGGGGATAATTATTCCAGTTTGAGTCGTCTTTTCTTCTTTGACTGGCTCAAGCAAAATATTATCAAAAAGAGGTTTTATCTTCATATTTTTTTATTTATTAATTATTAATTAAACAATTAGCAATTAATATCTAAGATTGCTAATTACAGATTTTAGCAACAAAAATTTGTTTGTCAAGAGCTATAGTTAATTACTCCTTGGAATTGTGTCTCTTCCACAGAGTACATTATTACATTCTATTGGCAACATACCAATCTAAGATTTGACGAGAAACTCCAGTAGCGGATGCTCCGCTTTCTCCACCGCTTTCAATAAGCACCACCAACAATATTTGGGGATTATCGCTTGGCAAATAAGAAACAAACCAAGCATTAACTTTAGTTAAATCAGAACTTATTTGAGCGCTTCCAGATTTACCAGCAACTTTTATTGGAAAATCTAAAAAATAATTTGCAGCTGTCCCTATTTTAGTTGTTAATTCCATTCCTTCTTGAACTGTCTTTAAATTTTGGGAATCAACATTTAATTGTTTAACAACTTGTGGATTATTTTCTTGCAAGACTTTTTGGGTTTCGCTATCAATTATTTCTTTGACTAAAAATGGTTTTAAAATTTTTCCTCCGTTAATTAAAGCTGAATAATTTACAGCTAATTGCAAGGGAGTAGTTCTAATATAACCTTGGCCAATTGATAAATTATAAGTATCGCCTATTCTCCAAATATCGTTTAATTCTTCTTTTTTCCATAAACTACTAGGCACTAAGCCGGGTTTCTCTCCAAACAAATCAATTCCAGTTTGTTTTCCCCAATTAAAATCTTTTAAATAATTTTCCATTTTATCAACTCCTAAACCGATTTGGTCTTTATATCCTCCACCAATGCTATAAAAATACACATCGCAAGATTTAGCTATAGCTTCAGCCATATTAACTTTTCCATGAATTTGCCAATCTCTAAAAATTTGAGG
>DAOTOJ010000014.1:0-4510 GCA_035451285.1 Minisyncoccota bacterium | reverse complement strand
AATAAATCAAATTTAAAAAACAATTTAACAAAAGTTTCAATTTATCAAACAGGAGATTTCAACGATTTATGTCGCGGAGGCCATGTTAAAAATACTAAAGAAATTAATCCCCAAGCATTTAAATTAGTTAAAATTGCTGGAGCTTATTGGAGAGGAGATGAAAAAAATCCAATGCTTACCAGATTTTATGGGATTGCTTTTAAAACCGAAAAAGAATTAAAAGACTATCTTAATAAATTAGAACAAGCTGAAAAAAGAGACCATAAAAAATTAGGAAAAGAATTAGAATTGTTTACTTTTTCTAATGAAGTTGGCCCAGGATTACCTCTTTTTATGCCCAAAGGTTTGATTTTAAAAAGAGAATTAGAAAAATGGATTACTCAACAGAAAGAAGAGCGAGGTTATCAATTTGTTTGGACTCCTCATTTAGCAAAAAGCGATTTGTATAAAAAATCAGGACATTTTAAAAAATACGAAGCAATGATGAACCCGATTATTATTGAAGATAAAGAATATGTGATTAAGCCAATGAATTGTCCTCATCATTTCCAGATTTTTTTGGAGAAACCAAGAAGCTATAAAGAGCTTCCTTTAAGAATAGCTGAAAACGCCACAGTTTATAGGTTTGAAAAAACCGGAGAATTAAATGGTTTATTACGTGTTAGGGCTTTGACTCAAGACGACACCCATACTTTTTTAAGAGAAAGCCAGATTACTGAAGAAATAAACAGAATTCTAAATTTTGCAGAAACAACTTATAAAACTTTTGGTTTTAAAGATTACGAGGCGCGAATTTCAACCCATGATAAAAAACATTTTGAGAAATATTTAGGAAACGAAAAAGTTTGGGATAAAGCAGAAAAAGCTTTGATTTCAGCTGCTAAACAAAGGAAAATGAATTATTTTATTGGAGAGGGCGAGGCTGCTTTTTATGGACCTAAAATTGATGTAATGGTTAAAGACGCTTTGGATAGAACTTGGCAATTAACAACTGTCCAATTAGACTTTGTTCAGCCTGAAAATTTTAATTTAAATTATATTAATGAAAATGGTAAAGAAGAAAGAGCGGTTGTTTTACACATTGCAATTTTTGGTTCAGTTGAAAGATTTTTAGCTATTTTAATAGAACAATATGGAGGAGCTTTTCCATTGTGGTTGGCTCCTGTTCAAGCAGTTATTTTGCCCTTAGGAGAAAAACATTTAAAATTTAGTCAAAAAGTTTTAGAAATATTAAAAGCTAATCAATTAAGAGCTGAAATTTGGGAAAACGAAACTATTTCCAAAAGAATTAGAAATTTTGAAATTCAAAAAATTCCTTATGCTTTAGTTATTGGCGATAAAGAATTAAAAAGTAAAACAGTTGCTATTAGAGATAGAGACAAAGGCGATTTAGGGGAGATTTCTTTGGATAAACTTCTTGAAAAATTAACCAAAGAAATAAAATCAAAAAAATAAATTTGTTAGTATGAATAGCAAGTTAAACTCCAAAGCAAAAGAATCGCAATTAGTAATTGGTTTAGATATTGGAGGAACAAAAATCAGGGGAGTTTTGATGGGGGGTAATAAAATTCTAAAAAAAGCTGAACAAAAATATTTTAGCAAACCCAATGCTAAAATTTTCCAAGAAACTTTGTTTGAAGTTTTAGATTCCCTTTACAAGAAAGAAGTTAAAAAAATTGGTATAGGAATTGCCGGAATAGTGGCTAGTAATCAAGTTATCGCTGCTGGAAATTTAAAAGTTAGTATTGGTTTTGATTTTGAAAAAATAATTAAAAATAAATATCAGACCGAAGTTTTTTTAACCAATGATGTTAATGCTAGTTTGCTTTATGAATTAAAAAATTTTAAAAATATTTCTTCAATTTTTATGTTGACTTTAGGAACAGGAGTTGGCGGAGCTTATTATTCGAATAATAAAATTAATCAAGGATTTTTTGATAGTGCTTATGAAGCTGGAATGATGATTTTAGATAATAAAAATTTCTTAAACGTTGAACAATTTTGTTCTGAAAAATTTTTTAAAAACAAAAAAATAGATCCTTTAGAAAGCGAAAATTTAGCGAGAATAAAAGATAAAAAGCATCAGAAATTGTGGCAAGAATTCGGAAAAAATTTAGGGATAGTGATTGGCAATCTTAGTAATTTATTAGAGCCAGAATTATTTTTGATTGGCGGAGGTTTATCTCATGCTTGGCCTTTATTTATTTCTGATGCTAAAAAAACAGCTAAAAATTTGATTTTATCGCCCTATGCTAGAAAAAATTTAAAGATCAGAAAACAGCGGGATATTAAATTTGCCGGAGCAATTGGGGCTAAATATTTTGTTGAAGATAATAATTAGTTGTGCTATAAAAATATTTAGGCGGGATTAGTACAATGGTAGTATGCCACCCTTCCAAGGTGGAGGTGCGAGTTCGATTCTCGTATCCCGCTCAAAGAAAAAATTTTGAATTTGGCAAAACTAAAATAATTTCATTTATGGATTTAGGCGAATTGGCAGAAGACGAAGCTAGCAAATACCTTTTAAAAAATCATTATAAAATTTTAGAAAGAAACTTTAGAACTAAATTCGGAGAACTTGATATTGTTTGCCAAAAAGAGAAAACAATTATTGTTGTTGAGGTTAAAGCTTTAAATAATAATAGTGATTTTACCCCCGAACAGCATTTTACTAAAGAAAAACTTAATAAAATCATTAGAACTTTTAATTACTTTTTGAAGATTAAGGATTTCAAATATCAAGATTTGAGAATAGATTTAATAACTTTAGAATTCTTAGATGATTCTTTAAAAGAAATCAGACACTATCAAAACCTTGAAATTTGAAAAAATAAGCCTTTTGTGCTATTATTTAATTAATTAAAATTAATTAAATATATGAATAAAGCACAAATCGTTAATATTTTAGCTGAGAAATTCGAGATAACTAAGAAAAAAGCTGAAGAAATAGTTGATACTTTAATTTCTGAAATAAAAAGTGCAGTTAAAAAAGGAGAAAATGTTAATTTGGCAGGACTAGGAATATTTAAATCAGGTGTTAGAAAAGCTAGAATTGGAATAAATCCCAAAACTAAAGAGAAAATCAATATTGCTGCTTCAAGAGTTGTTAAATTCAGACCTTCTAAGGAGTTTAAAGAATTGATTAAATAGAGCAAAATAAAAATTCAGAGAAAGGATAATAAAAAATAGGCAATTAATTGCCTATTTTTTATTAATTGTTAAATTCAATTAAGCTTTGCCAGCAAATCCCAAAATTAGTTTTTTATCTCTTTCGTCTATATCTAAAACTGAGAATTTATAATTTTGATTAGGTTCTACTTTTTGTTTTAATTGCTCGAGATCGTCGTTAAATTGGGAGATATGGCATAAACCATAAATTTCATTATCGAAGCTAACCAATACTCCAGCAGGAGTTATTTTTATTACTTTACCAACATAAACTTTATCTTTTTGATAATTTTTTACAGCTTCAAACCAAGGATCTGGTTCCAGGGCCTTTAAAGATAAAAATATTCTGTCGCTATTAATATTTACAATTTTAGCTTTAATTTCTTGCCCAACCTTTAAGTATTCAGAAGGAGTAGTCAAATGTTTGTGAGTTATTTCAGAAACATGAATTAATCCCTCAAGCGAAGAATCTTTAAATCTAAAAAATGCTCCAAAATCTGCCAAACCAGAAATTACACCTTCAACTATATCGCCTACTTTATATTTGGAAATTTCTTCTAACAATTTTTCTTCCTGAGCTTCTTTTTCTGAAAAGATAAGTTTCTCCGCGTTTTCATCGGCATCTAAAATTCTAACTTTTACTTCTTGACCAACTAATTTTCTTAATTCTTCTAAGATTTTTATTTTATCTCCACCTTCGATTCTTGGATAATGGTCGAATGATAATTGAGAAACTGGCAAAAAACCTTCAATTCCTTCGTATTGCAAAAGCAATCCTCCTTGATTAGCTCCTGAAACCTGTAAAGTTAAAATTTCTTTTGATTCTTTTAGTTCTTTTAATTTTTGCCAATTTGCTTCGCGATCATTTTTATTTAAAGACAATTCCCAAAAGCCATCTTCATTAACCATCCCAATTATTTTTACAGTTATCTCATCGCCTATTTTTAGGTTTTTAATTTTATCAAAAGCTTCTAAAAATTCTTTTCCTAAAATTACGCCAGTGCCAATATTCTCTAAATCGACAAACAAACGTCTTTTTTCTTTTAGAATAACTTTCCCAGTAAGAGTTGAGCCAATCTTGGGAATTTCTTTTTTAATTTTGTCTAAAATCTGGTACATATTATTAAAACTAATAGATAATAAAATAAATTAAAAGAAAAATCAATAATATTTTGATTTTTGTCCCCCCAGGAGGATTCGAACCTCCAACCAACTGCTTAAGAGGCAGCTGCTCTGCCAATTGAGCTATGGGGGGTGTGTGTCGGAGGGGAGAGTTGAACTCCCACGGATTAAATCCATCAGGTCCTAAACCTGACGCGTCTGCCAATTCCGCCACTCCGAC
>DAOTOJ010000013.1:0-5896 GCA_035451285.1 Minisyncoccota bacterium | reverse complement strand
AAAATAGAGATAATGTTAAAACTGAAGTTTTAAGAATGTTAATTTCTTCAATAAACAATTATAAAATTGACAAAAGAAGCAAAAAACAGGACGATTCTTTAACAACTACTGAAATTATTGGAATTATTAATCGCGAATATAATAAAAGAATCGAGGCTTTTAATTCTTTTTCTGAGATTGGAAATAATAATAGAGCCCAAGAAGAATTAAGGGAAAGTGAAATCTTAAAAAAATATTTACCAGAAAAAATAACCGGTTCTGAGCTTGAAAAATTAATAACTGATTTTATAAAAGAGTTAAACAGTAATGATAGGCAATTTGGGGTTGTTATGAAGGGTTTATCAGAAAAACTGAAAAATCAAGCTGATTTAAAAGAAGTAGCTGAAATTGTGAAAAAATTATTGAGTTAATGGAATTTGAGATTTATAATTCTAGCAAGGTTAAAATTAATAAAAAAAAATTACAAAGGGATCTTTTAAAAATTTCAGAATTATTAAAAGTTAAAGACGCTTTAATCAGAATTTTTTTTGTAAATCAAGAAGAAATTAGAAAAATTAATAAAAAATTTAGAAATAAAAATAAATCAACTACAGTTATCAGCTTAAAATACCAAGATTTTAAAGTTAATGGCAAAAATTTATTAGGAGAAATTTATTTATCAATTAAAGACATTAAAAACCAAAATCCATTTTCTCAAAAAACAAAATTAACTGATAAAATAAATTATTATTTAATTCATGGATTATTACATCTTACGGGGTATGATCATTCAACCATTAAAAATAGTAAAATAATGGAAAATAAAGAAGCTAAAATTTTAGAAGTTTTAAATAAATGAGCCAAACCAACAAATTAATTTTGTCTTTAGATTTAGGAAGTTTTTCAACCAAAGGCATTTTAGCCGAAATGTCTTTTCAAAGAAAAACAATTGAAGTTATAAAGAATCTTGAAGTTAGGTCAACTGGGATTAGAAAGGGAATAATTTTTGATGTTGAAAATGTGGCTGAGTTACTTTCTTCTTTTTTGTCTCAAATGGAAGAAAGTTCTAAAAAAGAAATTGACCAAATTATTATGTTAATTGGCGGTCCGTGTTTAGAAATGAGAAATGTTAAAAGTAGTATTATAGTTTCAAGGCCAGACGAAGAAATTACCGAAGCTGATATTAAAAGAGTAAATGAAGCTATTTATACCCTGCCAATTCCCCAAAACCGTTCTATACTAAATTTACTTCCTAAAAATTATGTAATAGATGATTTAGACGAAGTTAAGGATCCGATTCAAATGAAGGGCAGTAGATTAGCCCTACAAGCAACAGTTATTGATATTTTTAATCAGGAAAAAAATAATCTTAATAAGGTTTTTAATATTTTAGGGATTCCCCAAACTCAAAGTTTATTATGGTCTAATATCTTAATTTCTTCTAAGGTTTTGATTTCTCAAAGGGATAGAGAACAGGGGGTATGCGCTCTTAATTTTGGAGCTGAAACAACTTCTTTGGCTGTTTATGAAGACGATAATTTAATTCATTTAGCAATTATTCCTTTGGGTTCGCAAAATATCACCAACGATATTGCTAGTTCTTTAAGGATTCATTTCGAAAGCGCTGAAAGAATAAAAGTTAATTATGGTTGCGCTCTGCCAAGCAAGGTTTCTAAAAATGAGACAATTGAATTAGCGCAATTTGTAGAAGGTGAAGAGGAAGTGGTGACTAGAAAATTAGTTTCTGAAATAATTGAAGCCCGTCTTTCTGAAATTTTATCCTTTGTTAACGAGGAATTAAAAAAAATAGGCAAAGCTTCAAAATTGCCAGCAGGAGCTGTAATTTACGGCAATGGTTCGTCCCTTCCTTATTTTAAAGAATTGGTTAAAAAAGAATTGAAAATGTCGGTTAGAAAAGCAAATTATGAAGATTATAAAAATATAATTAATATTGATTTGCCGTTTCAGTTTTTGCCAGCCTATAGCGCTTTAATTGAATATTTTTTGGAGAACAGGGAAGGCGGTTCATTTTTGGCTTTTCGTTTGAATCCTCGAAATTTTTTGTCCTCAATTAAGAAATTTTTTGAAAATTTTAGGACTTAAATATGGCTAAAGCTAAGAAAATAAAAGTGAAAGTTAAAAGAAATTTACCCATTAAAAAATCGGTGGTTAAGGAAAAATCGAAATCTGAAATTTCCGCAAATTTAGTTATCCCTAAAATTAAAATTATTGGGATTGGCGGAGCTGGAGGAAATGCTTTAAATAGATTAGATGGAGCAGTTAAAAATGCTGAAACAATAGCTATTAATACTGATGCCCAAGATTTGAAGTCCACCAAAGCCCACAAAAAAATCCAAATAGGCAAAGAATTGACTTTGGGAAGAGGGGCTGGGATGGATCCTCAATTAGGAGAAAATTCCGCCTTGCTTTCTAAAGATGAAATTTTGAAAGCGTTAGAAGGGGCAGAATTAATTTTTATTACTTGTGGTTTAGGGGGGGGAACTGGTTCTGGAGCTGCCCCGGTTGTTGCTCAATTGGCTCGGTCCTTGAATATTTTAACTATAGCTATTGTAACTTTGCCATTTTCTTTTGAGGGAGAAGAAAGAAAAAATATAGCCCAAAATGCTTGGGATAAATTAAACCAGTCTTGTGATTCTTTAATTACTATTTCTAATGACCGAATTTTTAATCTTATTTCTCGTGACACTTCTTTGAAAAAAGCTTTTTGGCAAATAGATGAAGTTTTAAGAGAGGGGGTAAAGGCAATAATCGATTTGATAATTAAACCTGGTTTAATAAACGTTGACTTTGCTGATTTAAAAACCATAATCCAGAATTCAGGCCCTTCTTTAATTGGAATTGGAACTTCTGCTGGTAAAGAGCGAGCTATTAAAGCGGCAAATTTAGCAATCTCTTCTCCGCTTTTAAATTTAACAATTGAAAATGCTAGAAAGCTATTGTTCAATATTTCTTCTAGAGGAGACTTAACAATGTTTGAAATTCAGCAAGCAGCTAAAGCAATTACTTCAGCTGTTTCTCCTAATGCCAAAATAATTTTTGGAACCTCGTTAGATTATAGTTTAACTAAAAATAAATTGAAAATTGTGGTAATTGCCGGAGATTTTGAGGGAAGAAACGCTTCAACTGAAAATCTTAATGCTAAATTAGAAATAAAATTTGAAGAACAAAAAAAAGAACCAACTTTGGCTAAAGATCTATTGGAAGAAAGAATTAAACCTTTTGAAGAATTCGAAGAGCCAACTTTTCTTAGGAAGAAAAAGAAATTAGCTTAAATTTATGCCAAATCTTAAAGTTTTTATGTTTATTGGCAAATCTGGTTCTGGAAAAGGGACTCAAATTGAATTTTTAGAAAGCAAATTTAAAAGTTATTTTCATATTACCACTAGTAGCTTAATAACTAATTCTTCTGGGCCATTTTCTAAGGAAGCAAAAAAAATCGTTGAAGATGGGGGATTAGTCCCAAGCTGGTTTGTAATTTATCTTTTAACTAACGAGCTTTTAAAGCTTTCTCAGAGCAAAAAGAAGTTTCAGGCTATTTTTTTTGAAGGTTCTCCAAGAAGTTTGGTTGAAGCCCAGTTATTAGATCAAATAATTTGGTCGTTATTTAATATTAAGCCAATTCCCATTTTAATAGATGTTACCGACAAAGAAGTTAAAAATAGATTGCTTATCAGATTAGTTTGCAAAAAATGCAATAAGCCGGTTCCTCCAGAATTATTGGGCGCCAATCCTAAAAAATGTTCCTACTGCGGAGGTCCTTTGGAAAAAAGAAAAGATGATAATCTAAGTGCAATTAATAACCGTTTAAAATTCTTTAAAGACGAAGTAGTCCCAGCTTTAGTTTATTATCAAATGCAAAAACGATTGATTATCATTAATGGCCAAGGTTCGGTTAAAGAAGTTTTTCAAAGGCTTTTAAAATCTTTAAAAACTAAAAAAATTTTATGATTTCTTTAAAAAATTCCCAAGAGATTGAAATTATGATTGAGGGAGGAAGAAAGCTGGCAAAAATTTTAGAAGAATTAGCAAAAAATTGCGTTATAGGTATGAGCGCTAAAGAAATTGATAATTTAGCTTCCAAGTTATTTAAAAAAGAAAATGCCAAGCCAGCTTTTTTAAATTATAAACCTCAGGGGGCAACCAAGTCCTTTCCAGCTAATGTTTGTATTTCCCTAAACGACGTTATTGTCCATGGCATTCCTAAAAAAGAAGTAATTTTTAAAGAAGGGGATTTGGTAAAAATTGATGCTGGTTTAATTTATAAAAATTTATATGCCGATAGCGCTATTACTGTTGGAATAGGAAAAATTTCTTATAAAGCTCAAAAATTAATAAAAGTTACCAAAGAAGCTTTAAAAAGAGGAATTGATAAGTGCCTTCCCGGTAAAACTTTAGGGGATATTGGCTATGCTATTTCTTCTTATGTTTTTAAAAATAAAATGGCCGTAGCTGAAGATTTAGTTGGCCATGGAATTGGTTATCATTTGCATGAAGATCCAGTAGTTTATAATTTTGGAGAGAAAGGTAAGGGTCTAAAATTAGAAAAAGGAATGGCTTTAGCAATTGAACCAATGGTTTGTTTAGGCAGTGGAGCAATTATTGAAAATAATGATGAAAGTTTTTCAACTTTGGACAAATCTTTATCGGCTCATTTTGAACATACCATAATCGTTACTGATGATTTGCCAATTATTACTACTAATAATAATTTATGGATCTGAGAAAAATTTTAGCAATAGATTGGGGAGAAAAAAATATCGGATTAGCGATAAGCGACTCTGCTTTACGCCTTGCTTTTCCTTATAAAAATTTAAGAATTGATAATGATGATGAGCTTTTAAAAAACTTAAAAGAGATCTGTAAACAAGAAAAAATCAAAACAATTGTTTTCGGTTTGCCTTTAAATTTTCAATTTGAAGAAACTACTGAATCAGAAAAAATAAGAATAGTTGCGAATAGGGTTGAGAACGAGCTTAAAATCAAAGTTGCTTTTATGAATGAAATTTTAACTTCTCAATTAGCTAATGATCTTAAGAAAAATAAGTATAAAGATGATTCTATATCAGCTTCCATAATTTTAAGCGATTATTTAAAAAAAATTAAAGAATTTGGAAATGGCTAAAACCTATTTGTCAGTTGTAATTCCAGCTTTTAATGAAGAATTAAGAATTCTTCAAACTTTGGATTATTCTTTAAATTATTTGAAAAATCAAAATTATTCTTTTGAAATAATTGTAGTTGATGATGGTTCAATTGATAAAACTAAAGAGGTTGTCCAAAACTTTATTAACCAGAACTCTGGTTACGATTTGAAACTTACAGGTTATGATAAAAATCGCGGCAAAGGTTATGCTGTAAATTATGGAGTGCTTCAAGCTTCGGGGGAAGTAGTATTATTTATGGATGCTGATAATTCAACTAAAATTAATGAAATAGAAAAGGCTTTTAAAAAAATTGATGAAGGATATGAAATCGTAATAGCTTCCCGAAAACTTAAAGAGTCAAAGATTGTAGTTCCACAATCATTTCTTCGTAGAGTTTTGGGAAATATTTTTCCAATTTTAGTTAAAATTTTATTTAATTTAAATTTAACAGACACTCAAGCTGGTTTTAAAGTTTTTAAAAAAGAAACTTTAATAATTTTTAAAGAACAGAAAATTTTTGATTTTGCTTTTGATGTTGAACTGCTAGTAAAAGCTAAAAAGCATAATTTTAAAATAGCTGAAATTCCAGTAACTTGGGAAAATCATAAACTTTCAAAAGTAAAACCAAAAAGCGCTTTTAAAATGTTTTTCTCTTTATTAAAAATAAAATTTAATAAAAATAGCTAAACTTAAATTTTAAACTATTTTTTATAACCAATAGCTAATTTCTTTCTCTTGATTTTTTCTTAATT
>DAOTOJ010000012.1:0-7739 GCA_035451285.1 Minisyncoccota bacterium | reverse complement strand
GCCCGGTCTAGGACGTCGCCCTTTCACGGCGAAAACTCGGGTTCAAATCCCGATAACGGCGCAAAATTATGGAAGAACAAGAAGAAAAATCTTATCTAAGGCTTGCCAGAGCTTATGAAATAAAAAATAAAAAAGACAGAAGAATTTACAGATTTTTTGAAATTTTGCCCGGAGCTTTAGCTCTTACAACTTTTTTAGTTTTTATTTTAGCTTCTAAATTTTTTCCAGTTTATGTATCAATTTTTTTGATAGTTTTTGTAGTTTTTTGGCTTTTTAGATCTGCTTATTATCTTACTCATCTAATTTCTAGTTACCATAAAATGAAACAATACGAAAAAATTAATTGGCAAGAAAAATTAGAAAAAATTAAATTTCCAATTAATACTTTGCCAACTATTAATTCTTTAGATGAGTTATACCATTTAATAATTTTACCAACTTATAAAGAACCTTATGAAATAGTGAAGGAATCTTTAGACTCTTTGGTCAATTCTGGTTATAATCCGCAGAAATTAATTGTGGTTTTAGCAACTGAAGAAAGAGCTAAAGAACAAGGAGCAGAAATAAGGCAACTTGCTTTGAAAGATTTTAATGATAAATTTTTTAGATTTTTTGTAACTATTCATCCAGCTGACATTCCGGGAGAGATAGCTGGTAAAGGCTCTAATGAAGCTTGGGCTGGGAAGCAGGTTGTTAAAGAAATCATTGATCCCTTAAAAATTCCTTATGAAAATGTAATTGTTTCGGTTTTTGATATTGATACCCTTACCAAGCCCGGTTTTTTCCAATGCTTAGCTTATCATTATTTAACCGCGCAAGATCCCTTGCATTCTTCTTATCAGCCATTACCAATATACACTAATAATATTTGGGAAGCTCCGGCTGTTGCCAGAATCTTATCTTTTTCTTCAACTTTTTGGCAAATGATTCAGCAAGCTAGGCCTGAAAGTCTAATAACTTTTTCTTCGCATTCTATGGGATTAAAACCAGTTGTGGAAATTGGTTTTTGGCAAGAAAACGTTGTTTCAGAAGACTCCCGAATCTTTTACCAATGTTTCTTGCATTATAATGGCAATTGGCAAGTAGTTCCTTTATATTATCCAGTTTATATGGATGCTAATATTAGTGATACCTTAATTGAGACTTTGAAAAATCAATACAAACAGCAAAGAAGATGGGGCTATGGAGCAGAAAATATTCCTTATCTTTTCTTTGGATTTATTAAAAATAAAAAAATTCCTTTTAAATTAAAATTACATTACGGGTTTAATATCATTGAAGGTTTTTATTCTTGGAGTGTTTACTCAATTTTAATTTCCTGCGGTTGGCTACCTTCAATTTTAGGAGGTAAGGAATTTTCTTTTACAGTTTTATCTTATAATTTGCCGCAATTAACTTCCAAACTTTTGACAATTGCGATGCTGGGACTTTTGGGTTCTGCTTATTTGTCAGTTGCCCTACTTCCCCAGAGGCCCAAAAATTTAAAAAAGAGTTATTATTTCTTAATGGTTTTCCAGTGGCTATTGAGTCCAGTACTTGTTTTTCTATCAGCAATTCCGGCTTTAGATGCCTCAATAAGATTAATGCTTGGAAAGTATATGGGGTTTTGGGTTACACCTAAATCCCGTTAATTTTTGTTTCTAAATGTTATAATTAAAATCTAAAAATTTTTATTAGAATTATGGAAATTTTAGCAATTGAAACAAGCTGCGATGAAACAGCCATCTCAATTTTAGAAATTTCAGGAAACAAAAATATTTCTTTTAAAGTTTTAAGTAATATTGTTTCCTCTCAAGTTAAAATTCATTCTAAATATGGAGGAGTAGTGCCAGCTTTAGCAGCTAGAGAACATACTAAAAATCTCAAAAAAGTTTTGAAATTATCTTTAGAAAAATCAAAAATAAAAAACTTGCCAGATTTAATTTGCGTGACAATTGGCCCGGGACTTTTGCCAGCTTTATTAATTGGGGTTAATTTTGCCAAATCCTTAAGTTATTTTTTAAATTTGCCAATTTTAGGAGTTAATCATTTAGAAGGGCATTTATATTCCAGTTTTTTAAAAGCCGATGAAGGTGGAAAATTTAAAGTTGATAATAAAGATTTGTTTCCAGCTTTAGGTTTAATAATTTCCGGAGGCCATACTGAACTGGTTTATGTTAAAAACGTCGGAAATTATCAAATTATTGGCAGAACCTTAGATGACGCGGTTGGGGAAAGTTTTGATAAAGTTTCAAGGCTTTTAAATTTAGGCTATCCAGGAGGCCCAATTATTGATAAAATAGCAAAGGAGGGAGATTTTAATAAAATAAAATTTCCAATTCCCTTAATTAATTCTAAAGATTATAATTTTAGTTATTCAGGATTAAAAACAGCGGTTTTATATTATTTACGGGATAACCATTTGGATTTTTCAAAAAAAATGAATAGCAAGCTTTTAAAAATTCAAAAAGATATTGCCGCTTCTTTTGAAAAAGCGGCTATTGAAGTTTTGCTTAAAAAAACCATTAAAGCCGCTAATGATTTTAAAGTTAAAACAATTTTGATTGGCGGAGGAGTAAGCGCCAACTCTTATCTTCAGGCTCGCTTTCAAGAAATGCAAAATCAAACTAATTTTAAAATTTTGTTTCCCAAAAAAGAATTTATTACTGATAATGCGGCAATGATAGGTTTAGCTGGTTATTTAAATTATAAGTTATTAGGCAAAAGGGATGATTTATTTTCTTTGGATGCTCAAAGCAATTTAAATTTTTAAAATTATGAAACAAGTAGCTAAAACTTACGATTCAAAAAAATATGAAAAAAGGATTTATTCTTTATGGGAAAAGAATAAATCTTTTAAGGCAGAACCTCAAAAAAATAAAAAACAATTTTCAATTATTATGCCCCCGCCTAATGCCAATGATCCGTTGCACACCGGGCATGCAATTTTTTTAACAATCGAAGATATTTTAATTCGTTTTCATCGAATGGCGAATGAAGTTTCCCTGTGGCTTCCAGGAGCAGACCATGCTGGCATTGAAACTCAATATGTTTTTGAAAAAAAGTTAGCTAAAGAAGGAAAAAGCAGATTTGATTTTGATAGAGCCACTCTTTATAAAATAATTTATAAATACGTTAAACAGAATTCAAAAATCGTGATAAGCCAAATGAAGAAAATAGGGGCTAGCGCTGATTGGTCGAAATTTAAATTTACCCTTGATGACGATATTGTTAAGCTTGTTTTAACTACCTTTAAAAAATTATCACAAGACAATTTAGTATATCGCGCTCAAAGATTGGTAAATTATTGCACCCATTGCGGAACCGGTTATTCCGAGTTGGAAGTTGAGTACCAAGAAAGACAAGATAAACTTTATTTTATTAGCTATCCATTAGTTCGCAAAACAACTAATAAACAAGAAATCGTAGTAGCTACTACTCGTCCTGAAACAATGTTTGGCGATACGGCAGTAGCCGTAAATCCCAAAGATAAAAGATATCAAGACTTAGTTGGCAAATTTGTAAAACTTCCTTTAACTAATCGTGAAATTCCAATTATTGCTGACGAAATGGTTGATTTAAATTTTGGCTCGGGCGCTTTAAAAATTACTCCCTTTCATAGTAAAGCTGATTGGGAGATAGCCAGCCGCCATAATTTAGAAATGATTCAAGTTATTGATTTTACCGGCAAAATGAACTCTCAAGCTTTGGAATTTGAGGGTTTAAAAATAAAAGAAGCTCGCGAAAAAGTTGTTGAAAAGTTAAAAAAAGAAGGGTATTTGCAAAAAGAAATTGATTATACTCATGAAGTTGGAGTTTGCTACCGCTGCGGAACAATTATTGAGCCTTTGCCTTTAGCTCAGTTTTTTGTAAAAACTAAACCCTTAGCGCAAAAGGCTTTAAAAGCTTTGGACAACAAAGAAACCATTATTTTAGGAGCTGGCAGGGAAAAAATTTTAAGAGATTGGTTAACCAATATTGAGGATTGGAATATTTCAAGGCAAATTGTTTGGGGAATTCGTATTCCTGTTTATTATAATGTTTCTCAAAATCCAGAATTAGTTGTTGAATTTTTAAATGATAAGCGCCAACTTATTAAGGGCAAAATTAGCGAACTTTTAAAAAATTATTCTTTTAAAGAAATTAAAAATGGCTTGCAATCTTTAAAAGCCCCAACTACTGCTAAATTTATAGTTTCTTTAAAAGAGCCCAAAGGAGAGTATTTGCAAGAAACCGATGTTTTTGATACCTGGTTTTCTTCTGGGCAATGGCCAGTAATTACTTTAAAAGCTAATGGCAAAAAATATTTTGATTATTTTTACCCTACCACAGTTATGGAAACTGGCTACGATATTTTAACCAGATGGGTAATGAGAATGATGCTTTTAGGCATTTATTTAACCGGTAAGTCTCCTTTTAAATATGTTTATCTTCATGGTTTAGTACGCGATGAACAAGGGAGGAAAATGAGCAAAAGTTTTGGCAACGTTATTGATCCAATTGAGGTAATTGATAAATACGGAGCAGATTCTTTAAGAATTGCCCTGGTAAGTGGCACAACTTGGGGAAATGACAGTAACATTGGAGAAGAAAAAATTAAAGGCGCAAGAAATTTTTCAAATAAAATTTGGAATGCTTCGAGATTTGTTGCTTATTATTTAGATAAAAACATTAAAGGGACTAAAAAAGCAGATAAAAATTTTGATAAAAAATTAGAAGAAGTAATAAAAAGCATTACTTCTAATTTAGAAAAATTGAGAGTTGGCCAAGCTGCTGCTATTTTACAAAATGAATTTTGGCATTGGTTTTGCGACAAAGCTTTAGAACAAGCTAAAAAAGGAGAAATTTCAGCTTTGAAAATTGAACAGGGATTAGAAACATTTTTAAAACTTTTGCATCCATTTATGCCATTTATTACTGAAGCAATTTGGCAAGATGTTTTAAATAAAAAAAGTTTATTAATTAAAGAATCTTGGCCAAAATAAAATGATTATTTTTCTTTTTATTTTAAGTTTTATTCCCAATTTTATTTGGCTTGTTTTCTTTTTGAAAGAAGATCCCAATCCTGAACCTAAAAAATCTTTAATTATTGCGTTTCTATTAGGGATTTTAGCAGCTCTTGTATGTTTCCCAATAGAGTTAGGTTTAAATTATATTTTTATAAATTTTTTAGGTTTCGATATTATAGAAAATTATTTAATTTATAATGGAGAAGCCTCAATTTTTGAAATTTTTACCTATTCTTTAATAGGCATTGCTTTAGTTGAAGAAATTATAAAATTTTTAATGGCTAAATTAATGCTTTTTAAAAATCCGGTTTTTGACGAACCAGTAGATGCTATGATTTATTTAGTAGTCATTGCCTTAGGTTTTGCTTTTTTCGAAAATTTTTTGGTAGTTTTAGGCAATTATTTAAACGACGTTGCTCTTTTAGAAACAATTGGAATTTTAGTTTATAGGTTTATTGGAGCAAATCTGTTACACGTTATTTCTTCAGGGATTATTGGTTTTTATTGGGCAAAAGGCATAATTTTGAAAAATCAAAAAAAATCTTTAACCAAAGGAATTATAATTGCCGTTATTCTTCATGGTTTATTTAATTCTATTTTAGTAATTTTTAACGAATTTGCCTATGTTTTTATTTTAATTATGCTATTTATTGCCAGCTTGATTCTTTTAAAAAATTTTGAAGCACTAAAACAATTTAATGTTCCGGCGACCTTGATTAATCCTAGTTATTATCAAAAATTGAAAAAACAAAAATAAATGTTAAAATTAATTAATAATTATAATTAACAATATGGAAAACAATATGGAAAACAATAATGATTATTTGAAAGAAATACCCAATGAAGGCACTTTGGCGATTGATGTTTTTCAAACCGACAAAGCTTTAATTGTCCAATCTCCAATTGCTGGAGTAGAAAAAAATGATTTAGATGTTTACTTAGAAGACGATATTTTAATCATTAGGGGCGAAAGAAAAAGAGAAGACGTTGGAGAAGAAATTAAAGATAAAGATTTTTTTACCCAAGAATGCTATTGGGGGCCATTTTCAAGATCTTTAAGGTTGCCTTTGGACAATTTAGATACTGACAATATTTCGGCTTCAATGAAAAATGGAATTTTAACTATCAGCATTCCTAAAATAGAAAGAGCCAAAAGCAAGAAAATTCAGATAGGAGATTAAAAAATTTTTATTTAAACCGCGTGTTTCTTTTTTAATTCCTCTAAAATTCCCGATTCAAATTCCTGTTGTTTGTTTTTAGATTGTAAAGTTAATTTTTCAAGTTCTAAATCAGAAAGCTTGTTTAGTTTTTTAGCTTCCAAAAGCAGTTTTTCCCTATCATTTAAATCGGGATTATCTAAAACTTTTTCTAAAAGAATGTTTAATAAATAACCAATTCTTTTTGAGGGAGTAAGGTTTAAATTTTCCATTAAATCATTGCCATTGATTTTTAAGTTTCTAGTAGATATTGGATCATGAGAAACTTTATCAATCATAAATAATAGATGCCTTAGCCTATAAGGTCTAGCTTTTGGCACTCCGGAGCCAATTCTGTCTGCTTCTCTAACTTTTATTAAATCATCAATATTTTCTTTGCCAACTCTTTTAATAAATCTTCTTACTCCTGCTTCGGTAACTTCTTCAACGTTGTAATAAAAAAGATGATACTTAACAAGCAAAGTTACTTTGTCAATTACTTCTTTTGGGAAGCATAATCTAATTAGAATTTTTTTAGTAATTTTAGCTCCAACTGCTTCATGATTATAAAAAGTAGCGTTTTCTCCTTCTCCTTGTTTGACTTGAGGTTTGCCAATATCATGAAACAAAGCAGCTAATCTAATTTCTAAAGAAAAATTTTTTTTCGCTGCATAATCCAAAGATCTTAAAGAATGCTCCCAAACATCATAAATATGGTGTTTGTTTTGGCTAATTCCTATTGTATTTTCTAATTCTGGAATTATAAAAGTTAAAAGATTAAATTCGTGAAGCCTATTGATTCCTAAAGCAGCGTTATTAAGCATTATTATTTTTATAAATTCATCTCTGATTCTTTCTTTGGAAATTTTTTGTAAAAGCTGGGCATTATTTTTAATTGCTTTTTGGGTTTCATCTTCAATAGTTAAATTAAATTCAGTTGCTATTCTGATAGCCCTTAAAAGTCGTAGTGCGTCTTCGCTAAATCTATCATAAGGATTTCCAACAGCTTTTAAAATTTTATTTTTTAAATCATCTAACCCTCCGTAATAATCAACAATTTCTAAATTCTCGTTACTAGGAGGAATTTTAATTGCCAAAGCGTTAATTGTAAAATCCCTGCGGGCTAAATCTTCTTTTAAAGAAGATACAAAAATTACTTCTGAAGGATGGCGTTTGTCCCAGTATTGTCCTTCGCTTCTAAAAGTAGTTACTTCAATTATTTTTAAGCTTGGAATTTGAGAATCAGTTTTAATAGCCACTGTTCCAAATTCATTTTCATAAATACTATTTTCAAATATTTTTTGAATTTCAACTGGCTTGGCGTTAGTAGTAATATCCCAATCTTTTGGAGAAATATTTAGTAGTAAATCCCTAACGCAACCGCCAACTAAATAAGCTTCAAATCCATTTCTATTTAGCTTTTCAGCTATCTCAATAATTTCCTGTGGAATTTTTTGCTTTATTTTCATTAAAATATTATACTGTAAAAAAGGAGATGATTAAAGCGCCTCCGTGGTGAAACGGATATCACGCTACGCTTCGGACGTAGAGTTTC
>DAOTOJ010000011.1:4640-8888 GCA_035451285.1 Minisyncoccota bacterium | reverse complement strand
TATTAATGTATAATGGTCAAATAAAATTAATCAAGACCAAAGCAATTAATTAATAAATTAGTATGAAAAAAGCATTAAAAATTGTTGTTTTTACGGCTTTATTTTTTTCAGTAATAAGTTTTTCTTTTGCTCAAAATCAGAATCAAAACCAAAATCAGAATTCAAATGTTCAAGCAACAACCAGTACTCAAAATGTTTTGCCAAAAACAGTTATTACTAGAGCTTGTCCTTATGGCAATTTCAAATTAGAAAATTTACGATATGGTAAAAATTCTCCGGAAGTAAAAATTCTTCAAGAAATTTTATCTCAAGATGAGGAAATTTATCCTCAAAAATTGAACACTGGTTATTTTGGAGATTTAACCAGAGAAGCTGTTAGAAACATGCAAAGAAAGTTAGGCTTGCCTCAAACTGGAGTAATTGATGAAAATTTTGCAAGAGTTGTATTTCCTTGCATTGAATTAACTTTAACTCTTCCTAATGGTGGAGAAACTTGGAAAGTTGGCGAAACCCAAAAAATAACTTGGAAATACGAACCAATTTATTATATTCATGAGCAAGGAGCTACTAGAGAAGCAACTGAATCAGAAATTCAAGCTTTGCCACAAAATACAATTATTAAGCCTATTTATCAAAATGTGGCAATTGATTTAGTAAGAACTGATTTGCCAAGAATTATGATTTATCCACCAGTTCCTAATCCAGTTGTTTATCACATCGGTAAAGCTTCAATTTCAGATGAATCTTTTTCCTGGATAATTCCTGCCAGTATTGAGAACTCAACTCATTATAAAGTTAGAATTTCGGTAAGAGGTTATGGCACACCAGAAATAAATTGCTTGAACACTACTGATGCTCGTTGTCTTTCTTCAATTATCAAAGATGAATTTAAAGGATTTTTATGGGACGAATCAGATAATGAATTCTCGATTTTAAATCCCAATATGATTATTACTACAGCTCCAACTACAACTCCAGTTAATGGCAATGCTGAGAGAATTCGTGAGCTTATTAGGGTTTTCGAAGAATTAATAGCTAGACTTCAAAATATCTTGAATAATTTAAAAGAACAATCGCCAACTCCAATCCCAACTCAATCCTGTCAAAATCTTTGGTGGTATGATAATGACCATCTTTATTGTCAGCAAAAACAATTCTGTGGAGCTTATATGTATTTAGGATTACATACTTTCCCAACAGAAGAACAATGTAAAGCGGATTTAGGAGGACCTGTCTGTATTCAAGTAATTACTCCTGCTAAAGATCCAAAGACCGGTGAATGTAGAAATTTTCCGACCCCTTGTGATGTACCATCGGGCTGGATAAAGGTTAGTAGTTGTCTTAAAAACCAATTATTCTAACTTCATAAGCGATAAGCTGCATTACGTCTACAGTTTAAAAGTTTTATAATTGTAATAAAACAAAATAGACTAATACAATTAGTCTATTTTGTTTTTAATTAAAGATTCTTGATATAATATAAATAATAATAAATGGATAAAAAAATTTTTAATTTAATTTCCAAAGAAAATCAAAGGCAAAAAGAAGAATTAGAATTAATTCCTTCTGAAAACTATACTTCAAAAGAAGTTCGTCGAGCACTGTCATCGAGATTAGTAAACAAATATAGCGAAGGTTATGCTAAAAAAAGATATTATGCTGGAAATAAATACGTTGATGAAATTGAATTGTTGGCAATCGACAGAGCCAAAAAGCTTTTTAAAGTTCCTTTTGCTAATGTTCAACCTTATTCTGGCTCGATTGCTAATTTAGCTGTTTATTTTGCTCTTTGCAAGCCAAATGAAGTTATTATGGGACAATCTTTAAATTCTGGAGGGCATTTAACCCACGGGCATAATGTTTCAATAACTGGCAAATATTTTAAAGCTATTCAATATAATATTTTGCCGCAACTTAAAAATAAAGATTTGTTTGATTATGGGGAAATTTTAAAATTAGCTAAAAAGCATAAACCTAAAATTATCTGGGTTGGAGCAACTGCTTATCCTTTAAAATTTAATTATCAAAAATTTTCAGAAATTGCTAAAGAAGTAGATGCTTATTTAGTAGCTGATATTTCTCATATTGCCGGGTTAATAGTTGCTGGTTATCATCCTTCGCCAGTTAATTATGTTCATATTATAACTACTACTACTCACAAAACTTTAAGAGGCCCAAGAGGAGCAATAATTATGGTTACCAAAAGAGGGCTTGAAAAAGATCCGGAGCTTCCTTTTAAAATCAATAAAGCAGTTTTCCCTGGGATTCAAGGAGGACCGCATGATAATCAAACAGCAGCTATTGCAGTTTGTCTTGATGAAGCAAGTAAACCCTCTTTTAAAAAATACGCTTTTCAAATTATAAAAAATTCTCGAGTTTTAGCTTATAAGTTAAAGAAAGGGGGATTGAAGTTAATTGGTAATGGTACTCAAAACCACTTAATTTTGATAGATTTAACGCCAACTTTGGGAAAGGGAACTGGAATTTTTGTGGAAAAAGCTTTAGAGTTTATTAATATTAATGTTAATAAAAATGCCATCGTTAATGATCAATCATCGCCATTTTATCCTTCGGGAATTAGATTAGGTACTCCGGCAATTACTACTCGTGGCATGAGGGAAAAACAAATGGCAGAAATTGCTAACTTCATTTTGCAAGTAGTTGAAATTTTAAAAACTTATAATTTGCCAACTGACAAAGAAAAAATAAAAGAATACTTGCCAACTTTTGAAAAACAACTTTCAAAAAATAAACAATTAAAAGAATTGAAAATTAAAGTTAAAAAATTAGCTTTTAGATATCCAATTCCCTAAATATGAATAAAATTTTTTATACTTCTAAAGGAGATAATGGTAAAAGTTTTATTGGCAAAAACAAAATTGATAAAACTTCTTGCGAGATAGAAACTCTTGGCGAATTAGATAAACTCAACAGTTTAATTGGCGTTATTCGTAATTTTAAAATTTCTAAGAAAATTAAAGATATTCTATTTGATATCCAAAATGATTTATTTATTATTCAAGCTTTAGTTGCTAGATTGATTGCCGACAAAAAATTAAGAGAGAAAACCAAAAACCTTAATTTTGAAATTAGTAAAGTAAAAAAACTTGAGAAATTAATTGCTGAAATAGGAGCTAAGCTTAAGAGTGAAACTAAATTTATTATTTATGGTTCAAATTTGGAAAGCGCTTTATTTGATTATTTACGGGCAGTAGCCAGAGAAACCGAGCTTAGTGTTTTAGAACTAAATAAAACTTTAAAAGGATCCCAAAAACTAAAACCAGAAATTTTAAAATATTTAAACAGATTGTCATCCTTATTTTATGTTTTAGCCCGTTATCAGGCAAAAATTAAAAACGTTAAAGAGCAACATCCAAATTACAAATAAATATGTTATAATGTTAATAATTAATTAATAAAAAAATATATGGAAAAAACTTTTCAAGTTAAAGAATTTCTTAGCTCAAGTTTTAAAAAAGCCAAAAAAAATTACTCTAACTTTTTAAAAATTTTTTTGGTTTATTTTGTAGCAGTAATTATTTTTCAATTAGCTATCCAGCAGACAAGCAAGGAGCTACCAGTTTTAAGTTTAGTTATTTCTCTATTAGAAGCGTTTATAATGATTATTTTTAGTTTAAATCTTTTAAGATATTATTTGGCCTTAAAAAGAGATGAAAAAGTTTCTTTTTCTGATTTTTTCAAAAATTTTGGAGATATTATAGAAAATACTAAACTATGGCTTAATTATTTAGGAGCCACCCTTCTTTTAGGATTGGTAATTATGGCTGGTTTGGTGGTTTTGGTAATTCCGGGAATTATTTTAACAGTTGCGCTTTTGCCAATGATGTTTTTGATAATTGATAAAAACTATAAAATTTTAGACGCTTTTAAAATAAGCTTTAAATTAACCAAGGGCTATAGAAATAAAATTTTTTTAACTTACTTAGCTTTTTTTGCAATAGTTTTTATTTCCTTAGTTATTCCTTATGCAATTTTAAGTTTTGCCTACAATATTGAAATTGTAGCAATTGTTTTAGGAGCTATTATTCTTTTAATTTATGGTTTTGTAGCTTTGTTTTCTGGAATTTTAATGTCAAGTATTTATGATTTTCTTTATGAAAATTACGACGAACAAACTTCTTTAGCTAAACCAGTTGAAACTGCTATAACTGAAACTGAAGAGCCAAAAGATAATAAAACAAAGGAAGATAATTCAGAGGATAGCAATAAATAAAATAATTAATTATC
>DAOTOJ010000011.1:1479-4540 GCA_035451285.1 Minisyncoccota bacterium | reverse complement strand
AAATAATTAATTATCTTTGATACAATCCCAAATACTGAGCTTGGTTTAAAATATGGTTAGTCATTGCTTTTTCAAGCTCTTCTCTTTTTGTTCCTTCTTTTAGATCTAAAAAAGTATCTAAAGCAAAAGCTTTAAAATAATATCTATGAACTCCGCTTGGCGGGCAGGGACCAACATAAGAGGTTTTACTAGCGCTATTTAGTCCCAAAATAGAATTTTGAGGAACAGAATTTTCATTAATTATTATGGTGGAAGAAGCTGGGATATTAAAAACAACCCAATGGGTAAATGTTCCCATTGGGGCGTCAGGATCATCCATAATTAAAATTAAACTTTGTGCTTCTTGTGGAACGTCGGTTATTTTTATCTCTGGATTAATGTTATCGCCATCGCACGAGTATTTTAATGGTATATTTTCTCCGTCTTTAAAAGAGTCAATTATAATTTTCATATTAATTGATGTTAATTGATTGATGTTTTGGGAATTACTCTGGTTTTCTTTTGGGAAATAATAATAAGCTAAAACCGAAATAATTCCTATAATTATTATAGCTAAAATTATCTTTTTTACCATAAGTTTATGATAAAATTATACAAGAATTATGAAGATTTACAAAGACTATCCTTTAGCTGATTTAACAACTTTTAAAGTTGGCGGCAAAGCTAAATATTTTACTAAAGTTAGAAAGCAAAAAGATTTATTTTTAGCTTTGAATTTTGCAAAAGAAAATAATCTGGCAATTTTTATTTTAGGAAATGGCAGTAATATTTTAATTTCTGATTCCGGTTTTAATGGCTTGGTTATTAAAAACGAAATTAAGTTTTTAAAATTTAAGAGTTTAAAAAATAAAATTATTTTGGAAATTGGTTCAGGTATGGATTGGGATAAAGTTGTGTTGGTATCTTGCAAGAATGATTTTACTGGGATTGAATGTCTTTCAGGAATTCCAGGGACAGTTGGCGCCGCACCAATTAGCAATATTGGAGCTTATGGGCAAGAACTAAGCGAGGTTTTTATTAAAGCCAAAGCTTTAGATTTACAAACCTATAAAATTAAAATTTTTTCTAAAAAAGATTGCGATTTTTCATATCGCACTTCTTTTTTTAAAAATAATCCCTATAAGTATTTTATTATTAGCTTAACTTTGTCTTTAAATAAAAATAAAAAACCAGTTTTAAACTACCTTGATCTTCAAAAATTTTTTCAAAATAAAAATAATTATAATTTGAAAGATGTCAGAAGAGCTGTTTTAAGAATTAGAAAAAACAAAGGAATGACTCTAAGCGCCGGTTTAAAAAGCGCTGGTTCTTTCTTTACTAATCCCATTATTTCTAAAAACGAATTTTCGAATCTAAAATCAAAAATTAAAACCGAAAAAACAAATTGGTTTTGGCCAAATGATAATAAAGTTAAAGTTTCAGCTGCTTTTTTAATTGAACAGGCAGGATTTAACAGGGGTTATCAAAAAGGTCAAGCAGCTATTTCTCCTTATCATTCTTTATGTCTTATAAATTTAAACAAAGCCAAAGCGCAAGAAATTGTTGATTTAGCTTTCGAGATTCAGAAAAAAGTTTTTCAAAAATTTAAAGTTAAAATTAAACCTGAAGTAGAATTGATTGGTTTTGAAAAATATCCTTTGCTTTTTTAATGAGTTTAAAATTTAAAAAAAATAAAGAAGATTTTATTTGCCAAAACTGCGGTTTTAAGGTTAAAGGAACTGGTTATACTAATCATTGTCCAAATTGTTTATGGAGCAAGCATGTTGATGTTTATCCTGGAGACAGAAAAAATAGTTGTCAAGGCTTAATGAAACCCATCAGAATTGAAGTTAAAAATGATAGCTATTTTATTATTCATCAATGCTTAAAATGTTTAGAGCTTAAAAAAAATCAGGCTTCAGAAAACGATAATTTTGAAGAAATTTTTAAAATTTTTAAAGATCAAAATTTCAACTGAAAATGCTTATTTGGGGTTTTTTTTGATTTCTTTCTAAAAGATTCAAAAAGAATGTTTGCCATAGCTTTAAATTAGACTATTGACTTATTTTGTAAACTTGGTACTATTGAAAGTAGAATTTAAACTATAAAATTATGCCAACTGAAAGATCTCCAAAAGCGTCAATCCCAGAGCAGCAAACGCAGGAATCACTTACCCCGGAAGAAATTAAAAATCAAGAAAAAGTAGTGGAGCAAGCCAAAGCTGATGAAAAAATAGCTTCAAATTTTAATCCTGAGAACCGAAAAACTTTTGAAAGAATGTCAGAACAAGCTAAAAATATTGCTAATCAAGTTTATGAAGGTCTTTATAAAACTCCGGGAATTAATAAAATTGTTGGTAAACTGGAAATAGCTTATAACCAATTATGGATTGATAAACATCAAGAGAAGGCAGCCAAGCTTAAAGAAAAAATTGACGGTTTTGATTTACGAATAAATGCCCTTAATCAATCGGAAAAAGAGATTAAACTAGCTATTGAAGATTTGAAACAGCAAAATATTCCCGGTGTTGAATCTTTGCAAATAAAAATACAAGACATAGAAAGGCAAAAGGAAGAGTTGTTGAATAAAAAAGATAGAGTTCAATCAAAATTTGAAGAAAGAGAGAACAAATTAAAACTATATGTAAATGAAAGAGACTTGGTAGCTGATAGATTTATTACCCATTATGAGGAAAAACTTGAGCCATTAGAATCAGAATTAAAAAAATTACAAAATTATAGAAATCAGCTTGATTTGTTGGCAGTTGTTACCGAAGCAAAATATAAAGAACAGTCAGCTAAACTTGATAATTTAAGGAAAAAGAAAGTTCAAATAGAAAATACTTTGCATCATGCTGGAATGTCGGAAAAGGAGATTAGAAAAAATGAAGCAATCAAACAGTTTGAAAAAATAATATTAGAAAATCAAAAGAAAATAAGAAGTGATTATTCTTTGGAAAAAGAAAAACTTGCCAGAAGCAAAGCTGAAATAAATAAAAAAATTGCCAAAGTTGATGCCAAAGCTAATCCTTATAGAGACAAACGAGAAGAATTTGTTCGTATAAAAGAAAGAAGACCAATCA
>DAOTOJ010000011.1:0-1379 GCA_035451285.1 Minisyncoccota bacterium | reverse complement strand
CCAATAAATCAGGAGCAGAAAAAGAACCTAAAAATAAAGAAAAACTGCCAATTTCAGATCTTCTTCATTACTGGAATAATTTTTTAAGGGAAGTATATAAAAATGAGGCTATGCTTATTGACGAAAAAGATTTTTTACGCGATTTTTTACAACTTATAAACTTACCAAAGGATTCGAAATTAGATTTTGAAGATTTTAAAGATGTTCTTGGTAAATATCTTAAATCAAGAAAATTATCCAAGAAGCAATTTAAACAAAGTATAGATAAATTTTTTGAGAAAAAAATAAAATCAAAAAAATAACATCTAAATTAATATGGAAAATGATATTAGCAAAAAATCAAACCAAGCTATTAATGACCAATTACAAGATTTGCTTGATGAAGCAAATAGGGTAGCCAAAGAAATAGATAGAACAACTAACGATTTTAATATCCAACTTGCTGAAATTGAAGCCAATGTTGATAAATCAATAGCTAATGTTGAAAAAATTTATTCTGAATTAGACCAAATTGAAAAAGAAGCTGGAGACGAATTAGATCGATTGATTTTACAACAAATAGAGGAATTAGCCGAAGAATAGTACAGATTGTTTAGTAATTTCTAGCAATATAAGAATATAAGCTTGAACAGCATAAATAGTAAATTTTAATTAAGACTGTAATAGGTGCGCGGGAGAGGATTTGAACCTCCATGCCTTGCGGCACTAGCTCCTTAGGCTAGCGCGTCTACCAATTCCGCCACCCGCGCTAAAGATTTTTAAATTACTCTTGTTTCTCAGATTCAGTATGATTTTCAGTATCAGTTGTTTCTTCTGTGTTATTATTTATTTTTTGTTCTAAACTGGTTTTTCTAAGTTTAGCCTTTATTTCTCTTCGCGATTTTTCTCTAAGATAATAAAGTTTGTTTCTTCTGGTTTTAGGATTATTTTTAATTTCAATTTTTTCAATTAAAGGAGAGTGAATTGGCCAAGTCATTTCAACTCCAACACTATTAGAAGCTATTTTTCTAACAGTAAAAGTTGAATTTAAGGTTTTTAGGCCATGCTTAACTGAGATTATAATTCCTTCAAAAAAGGTTGTTCTAAATTTATCTTTTTCTTTAATTTTATACCAAACTCTGACAGTCATTCCTGCTTTTAATTGGGGAATTTCTTGTTTGGCTAATTTTTGATGCACTTCAAGAATTTTATTATTCATATTTATTGATTTATAATGCCTTAAATTTTAACACAATAATTTTTAAATTACAACCTAAAATTTAAACATAGGATTGGAAATTATAATTTTTTATGGTTTAATAGCGTAATAAGCCGTTATCGTCTAGCCCGGTCTAGGACGTCGCCCTTTCACGGCGAAAACTCGGGTTCAAATCCCGATA
>DAOTOJ010000010.1:0-13665 GCA_035451285.1 Minisyncoccota bacterium | reverse complement strand
AATGATTATTTAGCTCAAAGAGATACCATCTGGATGGGTCAAATCTATAATTTTTTGGGATTGAAGGTTGGCTGTTTAATTCATGACGGAGCTTTAATTTATGACCCGGATTATAATGATTCAAAAGAAAATCAAGAAGTTAATAATCTTGATAAATCACGCGATACCTTAGGAAGTTTTAAAATTTTTCATCAATTTTTGAAACCTATCACTAGAAAAGAAGCTTATAACTGCGATATTTTATATGCTACTAATCACGAATTTGGTTTTGATTATTTAAGAGATAATCTAGTTTATTCTAAAGAAGAAATGGTTCAAAGACCTTTATTTTATGCAATTATCGATGAAGTTGATAGCATCCTAATTGACGAAGCTCGAACCCCATTAATCATTGCTATGCCAGACGAAGATGCTACCCATCTTTATAAGGAATTTGCTGCGGTTAGTAGAAAATTTAATGAAGAGGATATAGAAATTGATTTGAAAAGAAACTCTATAATTTTAACTGAAAAAGGACTTGAAAAATTAAATAGAATTTTAAACCGCAATATTTACGAAGAAAACGATTTACCCATGATTCATCATTTAGAAGAAGCTTTAAAAGCTGAATTTTTATTTAAAAGAGATAAAAATTATGTGGTAAAGGATGGTGAAGTAATAATCGTTGATGAATTTACTGGTAGATTGTTACCTGGCAGACGATATTCAGAAGGACTTCATCAGGCAATTGAAGCTAAGGAAGGCGTAAGAGTTCAACAAGAAAACAGAACCTTGGCAACTATCACTATTCAAAACTATTTTAGAATGTATCCTACTCTTGCTGGAATGAGCGGCACCATCATTTCATCAGCTGAAGAATTCCACAAAGTTTATAATTTAGAAGCTTTGGCGATTCCAACCAATAAACCAATGATTAGAATTGATTTGCCTGATAAAATATTTTTGAATGAAAATGCAAAATTCAAAGCTGTAGTAAATGAAATTAAAAAAAGGCATGAAAAAGGCCAACCAATACTAGTTGGCACAATTTCAATTGAAAAAAATGAAATACTTTCTAATTTGTTGGATCGCGAAGGAATTCCCCACAATGTTTTAAATGCTAAAAACCATGAAAGAGAAGCGGAAATTATCGCTCAAGCAGGAAAATTGAAAGCAGTAACAGTAGCTACTAATATGGCTGGCAGAGGGGTTGATATTATTTTAGGCGGTAACCCTCCTGATGAAAAAGAATCTTCAAAAATAAAAGATTTAGGAGGTTTGTTCGTTTTAGGAACCGAAAGACATGAAGCTTTAAGAATCGACAATCAGCTTCGAGGCAGAAGTGGCAGACAAGGAGATCCTGGATCTTCCCAATTTTTTGTTTCTTTAGAAGATAATCTTTTTAAGATTTTTGGGGCGGAAAAAATCACAGCCTACATTAATAATCTTAATCCCCCAGAAGATACTTCTTTGGAAAACAAATTTTTAAGTAATATGCTTGATAGCGCTCAACGTAAAGTTGAAAACTTAAATTTTGATTTAAGAAAACATATCTTAGAATATGACGATGTCTTAAATAAACAAAGGCAATTTTTTTACGAGCAAAGAAAAAAAATTTTATTTGCTAGTAAAGATGAATTAAAACAATTAATAACTAATTTAATAAATAGCAACAGTTCAAAACTTTTAGAATTTTATGGGGATTTTGAATTGCTTAAAAAATTTTTAGGACAATTTATGGAACTGCCAACTGATTTTGATTCTCAAAAAGAAAAATCCAAAGAAGAATTAAGCTTTTATCTTAAAGATTGCTTTCTAAAAAAATTTGAAGAAAAATTTAATGAAGAAAAAGAAGATTTCAAATTGTTAATTTTAAGAGTTTATGACTTTTTCTGGATGAATCATTTAGAAGAAATGGAGGGATTAAGAGAAGCGGTCAGCTTAAGGGCTTATGGCCAAAGCGATGTTTTGGTAGAATACAAAAAAGAAAGCCATAATCTTTTCAATCAAATGAAAAGCAATATTGATTACAATTCATTTTTAGCAATTTTAAGAATTATTTAAATATAAATAAATGGAAATTAAATTAGCTAATTTTTCAGGTCCGTTGCCCTTGCTCTTAGATTTAATTGAAAAGAATAGGCTTCCAATAACCGAAGTTTCTTTGTCTTTAATTACCGAAGAGTATCTAAATATTATTCGCGATTCCGATGAAATCAATCCCTTGGAATTAGCTGATTTTTTAGTGATAGCTTCTACCTTGCTTCTTTTAAAATCAAAAACTATTTTACCTGATTTACAATTGACAACCGAAGAAGAGGAGGATATTAAAAAACTAGAAATTGCTTTAATGATTTATCAAAAATATAAAGAAAAAATAAAATTTATTAAAGAGCTTAGCTTATCAAGCAATAAACTTATTAGCAGAATTTTATGGCAAGACAGAAATGCTTATTTTTATCCGCCTTCAAATATTTCTCTTGATCAATTAAAAGATGTTTTGAAAAAAACTTTGTTAAATCTTTCAAGTTATTATAATAATTTTCAAAAAAATGAAATAACTAAAGGCGAAACAATTGAAACTAAAATCAACGAAATTCTCTTAAGGATTAAAAAATTGGATACTTTAGAATTCGAAAAACTTATTACCAAAAATAATAAAAATGAAATAATTGTTTGCTTCTTAGCTATTCTTTTTTTATTTAGGGAAAATAAAATTTATGTAGAACAAAAAGAAAAATCTAATAAAATTTATATTTCAAAAAATGAATAAAGATAAATTAAAATCAATTATCGAATCATTGCTTTTTGCTTACGGCGAAAAATTAAATTTGACAACTCTTTCACAAATTTTAGAAATTGATGAAAATGAAATTAAAGAAATAATTAAGGAATTGAAAAATGATTATCAAGATAGTTCAAGGGGAATTCAAATTGTAGAAATAGCTAACGATTATCAATTAACAACCAAGGCAGAAAACTTTCCCTATATTGAAAAACTTATCAAAAAGGATTTTAGCGAAGAACTAACTCCAGCATCTTTAGAAGTTTTAACAATTATCTTATATCGCTATCCAGTTTCTAGAGCGGAAATAGATTTTATCAGGGGGGTTAATTCTTCTTTTATTTTAAGGTCCTTGCTTTTAAGAGGATTAATTGATAAAACATATTCAAAGGAAAAAAATGCCAATCTTTATTCGCCAAGTTTTGAATTATTCAAATTATTAGGCATCAAAGATAAATTAGATCTTCCAGATTTTGAAAAATTAAACAAAAAATTAGAAGAATTAATAATTAACGAGGAATTGCCAAATTACAATGAATAAATTTAGACAACCAATATTTATAATTTTTTTACTCGGTTTGGTGATCTTTTTAAGTTTTAAAAATTCCCAGACTTTTTCTTTAAATAAAACAAATTACCCCGAAGAAACCTCAGTAGCTACGGCTGATAACTCAGCAAATTTAGAAAACAAAGTCTATCCAATTATCACTTATCTCAATTTTTTTAACAATAATCCTAAACCAAGTTCCTTACCTACTCCCACTCCTTCCCCCTTAGAACCAGATTTAAAAGCTCAAGCAGCTGTTTTAGTTGATTTATCTAATAATGATTTTATTTACAAAAAAAATATTAATGACAAAATGCTAATAGCTTCTTTAACAAAACTAATGACGGTTTTAGTAGCTTATGAAAATGTTGAAAATTTAAATCAGACATTTGTAATTCAACAAGAAGATTTAAATATTGAAAGTCACCACCCCAATTTAGCTATTGGCGATAGATTTAATTTTCAAGAAATGCTTTATATGATCTTGATTACTTCGGATAATTCTATAACCCATGCTTTGGCTAGAAGTTTAGAAGTAAATAAAATAATAAATTTTACGGATTTAATGAACCAAAAAGCTCAACAACTTGGAATGGTTAATACTTATTTCGAAGAAGAAACTGGACTTAATGATAATTATTCAACAATTACCGACTTAATAATTTTAACTAAAGAAATTTTAAATAAATATCCCCAGATTTTTTCTTATTCAGTGTATCCATCGTTAACAATTAAAAATATTGATGGCAAGGTTTTTAATCTTACAAATACCAATCCGATAATTAAAAACATCCCTTCAATTATTGGTTCCAAAACTGGTTATACTGAGAAATCTTTGGGTAATTTATTGGTGGTTTTCAAAAATCAAGATAAAATAATTCTGGCAATTGTTTTAAAATCTCCGGATAGAACAACCGATATGCTTAATTTAATTTCTTATTATTTAAGAATAACAAAATAAATGGAATTAACTTTTATTTTTTCTCAAATTTTAAGATTTTTAATAGTAGCTATTGTCTCTTTTTTTGTAGGAATAATTTTAGTCAAACCAGTTGACAAATTAATCAAAAAAATTCACGGCTTTAAACACATTGAAAAAGAAAATGCTCCCATATTTTCTCAACTTCATGCTAAAAAAGAAGGAACTCCCACAATGGCTGGAATAATTATTTGGGGAACAGTTCTAATCGTAATTTTAGTTTTCTGGTTATTTTCTTCAATCTTTGATGGTTTTTGGCAACAAATAAATTTTCTATCAAGAAAAGAAACCTATCTTCCTTTGGCAAGTTTAATAATTGCTGCCCTAATAGGGATGGTTGATGACTTAATCGGTATTTTGGGAAACAAAACAAACAAAAATAAAAAGAAAAATGGCTTATCAATGAAAGAAAGAATAGCTCTTTATTCAATAGTAGCCATAGGGGGAGCTTATTGGTTTGCTTTTAAATTAAATTGGGACGTTATTAATATTCCCTTTATTGGCAATTTGAATATTGGCATTTGGGCCTCGGCTTTAATTTTTATTTTTATAATTATTGCTACTTCTTTTTCAATGAACGAAACTAATGGTTTAGATGGTTTAGCAGAAGGAATAGCAACTATTGCTTTAATTTGTTTAGCAATTGTTTCTTTCTTAGAAGGCAGATATGATTTAGCAGTTTTTGCTGCTTCACTTATAGGGGCATTATTGGCATTTTTATGGTTTAATATTTATCCTGCCAAATTTTTTATGGGAGATACCGGCAGTATGTCTTTAGGAGTAGTGATTGGGGTAATCTCAATGCTTACTAATACCGTGTTTCTTTTGCCATTTTTTGCTTTTATTTTAGTTATTGAATCATTATCAGTAATTATCCAAACTTTTTCTAAAAAATTATTAAAGAAAAAAATTTTCATTTCAACACCCTTGCACCATCATTTTGAAGCTAAGGGCTGGCTAGAGCCGCAAATTACTATGAGATTTTGGATGATTTCCGGAATTTCTGCAATGCTTGGAATAATAATTTTTATTATTGATAGATTTATTTTAAACTAAATATCTAAAGTTATAACAATTGATAAATTTTTATCTTTATTTATTTTCAAGGCTAAATTGTAATAAGTAATAGCTTTAACATCTCTATTAATTTTTGCTTTTTTTAGAAAAAATCTGCCTTGTGCTTTATAATCAGTCAACTCTTGAAATTCAACTTTTGAAATTAATTTATTTTCTGTTTGAATATAAAATAAAGCTTCATTTAAAAAATCAACTAATAAAATTTCAATTGAATTGGAAACTATTTGAAATTCTTGCTCTTTAAAATCTTTTGTTTCTATAAAATTTCCCAAATAGTTATTTAAGGCTTCAAGAGCATTATTAAATAATTCTTCCTTGGTTCTACCAAAGATTTTAATTTTAATATCTGCAGTATGTGATAAAAATTGAAATTTTTTATTCAAATTATTAAAAATTTAGCTAAGTACTAACTAAATCTAAATATTTATTATCCTACCAAACTTAATTTATAAACCAATTGATTTTATATCTAAACTTTTACTTTATTAAATAAATAAGAACTTAATAAAACCATTATTATTCCAAAAACTGCAAGAATGCCTAAACTCAAAGACATAGGAAATTGGGTAAAGCCAATTAAACTACTCCTTAAACCATCTACTCCGTAAGTTAAAGGATCTAAATAAGCCAAAACTCTTAACCAGCATGGAAAATTACTCACCGGAAAAAAGACACCCGATAAAAGAACAATTGGGGCAATAACAAAATACATAATTAAGGAAAATCCTTGGGTATCTTCAATTATTGAAGCAATAACCACTCCCAAACCAATAAAACCAATACCAATTAAGGTCATAAAAATAATAGAAAGAATAATGCCCCAAAAACTAACAACATTTAACCCCATAAATATAGAGATAATCAAAATCAAAATGCATTGAATTAAAGCAGTAGTAACTCCACCGGCAATTCTTCCTAAAATAATTGCTATCCGACTAACTGGAGCCACCATTATTTCTTTCATAAAACCGAATTCTTTATCCCACAAAACAGAAATTCCAGCAGATATTGAAGAATAAAGCATGGTTAAACCAATAATGCCAGGAACTAAAAAATCAAGATAATTCATATTAGGAATAGAGTTAGGCAGAGTAAAACCTGAACTAAATCCAAAACCCATGGTAAAAAGAAAGAAAAAAGGGATAACTAAAGTACCAATAAGCTGACTTTTCGATCTTAGAAATCTCTTCATCTCCCTTAGCCACATTACATAAATTGTTTGCAAATCATTTGATTTCATAATTTTTCTTTTTACTATTTTTATTATTTCTATTAAATTCTTCTTTTATTTTTTTCGATTTGGCTTGCCTCTATCTCTCTAATAGTTCTTCCAGTAAAATGTAAAAAAACATCCTCTAATGTCGGTTTTCTGAGATTAATGGATTTTATTTCAAAACCAGCTTCTTTCTGATCTATCTCCATTAAAAGTGGAATTTTCTCTTCTCCGTGTTCGCAATTTAAATCAATCATTCCATCATGCTGGGTAATTTTTTTTACCCAAGAAAGCTTTTGAAAAGCTAAAAAAGCTTTTTCTGCTAAGGTAGTTTCAATTGAAATTACGTCTCCACCTAAAATATTTTTTAAATTACTTGGAGTATCTAAAGCAACAATTTTCCCAAAATCAATAATTGCAATCCTTTGGCATAAATAATCAACTTCTTCCATATAATGGGTAGTTAAAATGATGGTTGTCTGTTCTTTCTTGTTCAAACTTAAAATATAATCCCAAATACGATGTCGAGTTTGAGTATCTAATCCTAGCGTTGGTTCATCTAAAAATAAAACCTTTGGGTAGTGCATAAGACCTCGAGCAATTTCTAATCTTCTTTGCATTCCACCAGAATAATTTTCAACTATCACATCTGCTTTATCTTTTAATTCAACTATTTCCAGAACTTCTTCAATTCTTTTTTTTCTGATTTCTTCGTCTAAGCTATACAACCTTGCATGAAAATCTAAATTTTCCCTACCAGTTAAACGATTATCTAACGCTGGTTCTTGAAAAACAATGCCAATAGAATTTCTAACCTCATTCTTTTGTTTTTTGATATCAAAACCCCAAACTTTAGCTTCTCCCCGAGTAGGATCTAATAAAGTTGCTAACATTTTAATAGTTGTGGTTTTCCCTGCTCCATTTGGCCCCAACAAACCAAAAATTTCTCCTTTATTTACATTAAACGAGATACCATCTACTGCCTTTAATCCATTGAACTCCTTGCTTAAGTTTTTAGTTTCAATAGCTAACATAAAAGTAAAAAAATTTAGCCCCAATTTCTTTAACTAATTGGATACTACTGATATCTTTTTAAGACACTTTTAATATTAGCCCTATTTAAAAAAATTTTCAAGAAATAGCAAAATAATAAAAATTTTAAATTTTTTATTTATTCAAGCATCAAAAGAATCAAAAAAATAGCTAAGTGCGTCCGGAAGGATTCGAACCTTCGACCCCAGGTTTATAAGACCTGTGCTCTAGCCAACTGAGCTACGGACGCTTATTATTTTTAATCTGTTTTATTCCCTTATTATAAGAAGAAATAATTTCTTCAAACTCTTTTCGTTCGATAGTTTCATCGGTTATCAATTTCTTGGCAATTATTTCCAACAATTTTTTGTTAGAATTAATAATTTTAAAAGCGTTACTTTCTGCTTGGGTTATTAATCTTCTTATTTCTTCGTCAATTTCTTGAGCCATTTTTTCAGAATATTTTTTTTCATTAAACAGATCCCTTCCTAAAAATAAAATTTCTCCCTCTTCTGAGAAAGATACTGGCCCTATTTTTTCAGACATTCCATATTTAGTTACTAAATCTCTGGCAATTTCTGTTGCCTGTTTTAAATCATTACTAGCGCCAGTAGTAATATCTTTAAAAATTATTTTTTCAGAAACATAACCTCCCAAAGCAATGTTTAAATCATCTAAAAATTTTGCTTTAGAATAAAGATGGGTATCTTCAACTGGAAGTTTTAAAGTATAACCAGCTGCTCTTCCCCGAGAAACAATTGAAACTTTATGAATTGGGTCGGAATTAGGAGAAAAAGCAGCAACTAAAGCATGCCCAGCTTCATGATAAGCAGTAATTTCTCTTTCTTTCTGGGTTAAAATATGGCTTTTTCTTTCTGGACCCAAAACAACTTTTTCCATTGCCTCTAAAAAGTCATTTTGTTCAATTACTTTTTTGTTATTTCTAGCTGCTAAAATTGCAGCCTCATTAACTAAATTAGCTAAATCAGCACCAGAAAAACCTGGAGTTCTTTGTGAAATTTCTTCCAACTCAACATCTTGAGAAGTTTTTTTACCTCTTAAATGAATTTTCAAAATCTCTTTTCGTTCATTAATATCTGGTAAATCTAAAATAATTCGCCTATCAAATCTTCCCGGCCTTAAAAGAGCGGGGTCCAAAACATCTGGCCGATTGGTAGCTGCTATTACAATGATATTAGTATCTCTATCAAAACCATCCATTTCAACTAAAATCTGATTCAGGGTTTGTTCCCTTTCGTCATGTCCTCCCCCTAAACCTGTTCTGCGTTGCCTACCAACAGCATCTATTTCATCAATAAACACAATTGCTGGAGCAACTTTTTTAGCTGTTGAAAAAAGATCCCTAACTCGCGAAGCACCAACTCCTACAAAAAGTTCTACAAATTCTGATCCGGAAATATGAAAAAATGGGACATTAGCTTCGCCTGCTACTGCTCTAGCTAATAAAGTTTTACCAGTTCCAGGAGCTCCTACCAACAATACCCCCCTGGGAATTCTTGCTCCAATATCTAAAAATTTTTGGGGATTTTTCAAAAAATCAACTACTTCTTTTAATTCTTCTTTAGCTTCTTTACTTCCAGCAACATCATTAAAAGTCACCTTTTCTTTATTTGAAGAGAATAATCTAGCATTTGATTTTGAAAAATTTAAAGTTTGGGTTAATCCTTTTTGGGTTTGTCGAGAAATAAACCAAAATAACCCAAAAATTAAAACTAGTGGCAAAATTAGTTGAATCAAAATTACCATCCAAATAGAATTCGTAAAACTTTCATTATTAAAAGAAATTTCAATGCTTTGCAATTGTTCAGGATTAATTCCTAAATTAGTTAAAGTTTCAATTAAAGAAGAATTAGTTTCTTTTTGAGAATTATAAATTGTGCCATCTTTGGAGGTTATCTTTAGGCTATCATTAGTAACTTCAATTTTTGAAACTTCACCAACATTTATTTTAGATGCTAATTGAGATAAAGAGATATCTTTTTGTTCGGTATCCAAAGAAGAAAAAACCGAAAAAATCATTGAAATAATGGTAAAAAATGCTATCACATAAAAAATGTTTTTCAAAAGATTGTTCATAGATTAGCTATTTTACTCTTTAAAAAACAAAAATTCAAATACTCTCTATTGGTCTGACGCTTTCACAAATAATTTTCATTTCTCCATCATAATTATTAATTTTGCCATCAACTAAAATAATATTACTTTCTTGCCAAAGATTCTTTGATTTTTCTAGAACATCGGGAAAAACAACAACTTCTATTTTGTTATTAGACAAATCTTCTAATTTTGAAAAAAGCATTGATTTCCCATTTTTAGTAATTATCTTTTGACAATTTTCTATTAATCCCCCAACTCTTATTTTCTGTCCATTACTAGTATTGTTTACTTTAGAAAAAGGAGTCGACAACTTAGTTAAAATTGCCCGGTATTCATTCAAGGGATGGTCTGATAAATATAAACCCAAATATTCTTTTTCAAAATTTAATTTATCTTTTTTATTTAAGGGTTCAACTTTTGGTATTTTTAAATCCTCTAAATTACCAGCAAAAAGACCCAATTGATTAGTTTGATTATTTTTATTCAATTGATAAGCAAATTTTAAAATTTCATCTAGGCCCTGCAATAATTGATTTCTTTCGTAAAACGAGTCAAAAACCCCAGCTTTAATTAATGATTCCATTGTCTTACGATTGATAATATTTTTGGGCATTCTTTTGATGAAATTAGTTAATGAAGAATAGATCCCATTTTGTTTTCTCTCTTCTTGAATAATTTCAGCAACCATCGTACCGACTCCTTTAATAGCTGCTAAAGAAAAAATAATATCTTTTGTTTCAGGGTCAACCCCAAATTCCACAAAAGATTTATTGATATCTGGGGGGATTATCTTAATGCCCAATCTTTGGCACTCTCTAATTTCAATTGCTATCTTATCTAAATTACCAAAATGAGCTGTTAATAAAGCTGCCATAAAAGCTTGGGGATAATGAGCTTTTAAATAAGCCGTATAGTAAACTACCTTAGCATAACCCACTGCATGGCTTTTATTAAATCCATATCTGGCAAATGGCAAAAAGAGTTCCCAAATTTTTGCAGCTGTTTCTTTAGGAATGCCATTTTTTATCATTCCCTCTATTAATTTTTGTTTTTGAGAATCCAGTAATTCTTTATTCTTCTTGCCAATAGCTTTTCTCAAAACATCAGCCTCTCCCAAAGAATAACCAGCTAAATCTCTAGCTATTTGCATCATTTGCTCTTGATAAACTCCTATACCATAAGTTGGTTTAAAGATTGGTTCTAATTTAGGGTGCAAATAACTCACTTTTTCCCTGCCCCATTTTCTATTAATATAACTTGGAATAAGTTCTATTGGTCCAGGTCGATATAAAGCAATCATTGCTACAATTTCTTCAAAATTTGAAGGTTTTAATTCTTTTAAATATCTACGCATTCCAGATGATTCTACTTGAAAAACTCCGATAGTTTCCCCTTTTGATAAAAGTTCATAAACTTGTGGGTCGTCCTCGCTTAAAGAACTTAAATCGACTTCTTCATTATAAAGTTTTCGAATTATTCTTAAAGTATTTTTAATAACAGTTAAATAAGCTATTCCCAAAAGATCTATTTTCAAAAGCCCAATATCTTCTATAGAATGCATTTCATATTGAGTAGTAATAGTATTATTGCCTCTAGCAGAATATTGAAGCGGGGCATAATCAGTTAATGGTCCTGGAGCTATCACTACTCCAGCAGCATGAACTGAAGCATGTCTCACTAAACCCTCTAATCTTTTGGCATAATCTATTACTAATTTAGCGTCAGGGTTAGTTTGGTAAAGCTCTTTTAATTCCGGAGAAATTTCTAAAGCTTCATCCATTTTGGCATTAAACGGAATAAGTTTTGAAATTTTATCTCCTAGAGAATATGGAAAACCTAAAGCCCGAGCAACATCCCTAACAGCCAACCTTGCTTTCATTACCCCAAAAGTTAAAATCTGGGCAACCCTGTCTTTGCCGTATCTTTCTTCCAAATATCTAATAACCTCTTCTCGCCGATTATCCTGAATATCGGTATCAACATCTGGCATTTCCATTCTCTCTAAATTTATAAATCTTTCAAAGATTAAACCATGTTTCAAGGGATCTATTTCAGTAATACGTAAACAATAAGCTATAATTGAGCCAACAACCGAACCTCTACCGGGACCAATAACTATATCCTGATTTTTAGCCCAATTAATAAAGTCCTGAACAATGAGAAAATAATCAGTTAATTTTCTTTGGGTAATAACTTTTAATTCATAATCAAATCGTTCTTGAATTTCTTTGGTTATTTTAGAATATCTTTCATTCAAACCATCTATGGCTAATTTCTTTAAATAAGCTTCATTATTTTCTCCATTAGGAGTTTTAAAAAATGGAAAAATATTTTCTCCTAAAGTAATTTCTACTTGGCATCTTTGGGCAAGTTCGTAAGTGTTTTCAAAAGCTTTAACCAAATCTTCGTCACCTTTAATATCGTCATAAATCTTATTGGGATCTTTAATTGAAAAATCAGCATCTTTCATTGTTAACCTATCTGGATCGGAAACGTTTGAGCCAGTTTGAATAGAAAGAAAAATATCGTGAATTTCTCTATCTTGTAAATTAGGATAGTGACTATCACAAGTTAAAATAGTTTTTAAATTATATTCTTTGGCTATCTTTTTTAATTCTTCATTAACAATTTGCTGTTCTTTAATTTCTGGATGGTGTTGAAATTCTATATAAAAATCATCTTTGCCAAAAATATCTAAATATTCTTCTACTAAAGTTTTTATTTTATTTTTATTTAAAATGGCTCTGGGAATTTCGCCAGTTAAACAACCGGAGGTACCAATTAATCCTTCGCGATATTCTTTTAATAAGTTTTTATCTACTCGAGGCTTATAATAGAATCCTTCGAGATTTGCTAAGCTAATGAGCTTAAGCAAATTTTTGTAGCCAATATTATTTTTAGCAAAAACTAATAAATGAAAATAATTGGCGTCAAAATTTAGATCTTTATCATAAATTGTCCGAGGGGCTAAATACAGCTCACAGCCAATTACTGGATGGATTCCATAAGCCTTAGCTTTTTTATAAAATTCAATTGCTCCGTATAAGTTACCATGATCAGTTAAAGCCACGCTCTCCATTTCCAATTCTTTTGCTCTTAATAAAATTTCATCAATTGTTGACATTCCGTCTAATAACGAATAATGGGAGTGAAGATGAAGATGGGCAAATTTCATGGTAAAATTTAATGGTTTTAATTTAAATTAGTTTTATGAAACTACCAAATTTTAAACGAGAAAAGAAAATTTTTCAACTCTTTAATTTGCCAATTATTGCAATTGATGAAGCTGGCAGAGGCCCTTTGGCAGGACCAGTAACAGCTGGAGCAATTTTAATAAAAAATCCTTATTTTAAAGCTTTTAAACCCCCTATAAAAATCAGAGATTCGAAAAAATTATCAGCCAAACAACGCCAGATTCTTTATCTGTGGATAACCAAACAGGAAAATTTAAAATTTTCTTATGCTAGCGTTGGGCCAAAGATAATAGATAAAATAAATATCAAAAACGCAACAATGTCAGCCATGACACAAGCAATTAAAAAATTAAATGTCAAAGATTATATTTTGCTTTTAGATGGCAAAGATAAAATTAACACCCTAGATTCCCAAATAAAACAATATACTTTTATTAAGGGAGATGAAAAATTAATCTCCCTTTCTTTAGCTTCAATTGTTGCCAAAGTTAAAAGAGATAGACTAATGATTAATCTTTCAAAAAAATATCCTCAATATCTTTTTGAAAATCATAAAGGCTATGGTACTAAAGTTCATTATCAAAAAATAAAAAAATACGGAATTTCAGAAGCTCATCGAATAAGTTTTTTAAAAAATTTAAATACTAAACATTTAAATTAATGTGCCACGGAAGGGAATCGAACCCCTGACGCGAAGCTCTTCAGGCTTCCGCTCTACCACTGAGCTACCGTGGCTTATTA
>DAOTOJ010000009.1:0-16146 GCA_035451285.1 Minisyncoccota bacterium | reverse complement strand
TAACAGAATTTACTGGTTGGGATTTTGAAATTTCCTACATTGATTCTCATTTTGATGTTATGGCTGTTGAAGAAGATTTAATAATTTCCGGTTTTAAAGCTTTAAAAGAAAATTTAGATTTAAATATTGAAATTCCCCAAAAACCATTTCCTTATCATACCCTAAAAGAAACTAAAGAAATTTTGAAAAAAGAAGGAGTAGTAAGCGAAAAAGAGGATTTGACTCCTGAAGAAGAGCGAAAAATCTGGGAAATTACCAAACAAAAAACAGGTTCTGATTTTATTTGGATTACCGATTTTCCAATTTCAGTTAGGCCGTTTTATCACCAGCGATACGAAGATAACCCTCAAATTACTAAAAGTTTTGATTTAATTTATAAGGGAGTTGAGATTACTACTGGTTCTCAAAGAGAGCATCGTATAGAGATTTTAGAAAAACAAGCAATTGAAAAAGGGGTTAAATTAGAAACAATCAGTGACTATCTTAATTTTTTTAGATACGGTTCTCCTCCTCATGGAGGAGTTGGCATAGGGCCAGCTAGATTAATTATGAAAATCCTTGATTTGCTAAATGTTAAAGAAGCAACTTATTTGCCGCGCGATGTCAAAAGATTAACCCCTTAATTAATAATTAAAATATTTTTAATAAATATTATGTTAGATGAATTTAAAAGAGAAAGAACTTTAGTTTTAATTAAGCCAGAAGGAATTCAACGAGGTTTAATAGGAGAAGTTATTCATCGTTACGAAAGAACTGGTTTAAAATTAGTTGGTTTAAAATTTTTAGTGCCAACCAAAGAATTAGTAGAGAAACATTACTTGAGCGATCCAAATTGGAAAACCAAAACAGGGGAAAAAAGCATTTTAGCTTACAAAGAAAAAGGATTGGAACCCCCAGAAACTGATCCTGAAAAAATGGGGCAAAGAGTTTTAGAAAATTTAAAAAAGTATTTAACTTGTGGGCCAGTAGTTGCCATGGTTTGGCAGGGAATGAATGCTGTTAAAATAGTTCGAAAAATTACTGGAGGAACAGAACCATTAACTTCTGATGTTGGAACCATCAGAGGAGATTTAACAATTGATTCTTACCAAGTAGCAGATCTTGATAATCGGGCAGTTAGAAACCTAATTCATTCTTCTGGTTCAGTTGAAGAAGCTCAAAGAGAAATTTCTTTATGGTTTAAGCCGGAAGAACTTATTAATTATCGGTTGATTAACGAATCAATTCTTTACGATGTTAATTTAGACGGAATTTTGGAGTAAAAAATCTTAAATTTTTTTTATTATTGTCAATTGTGGATAAAAAATTGCCCTTTTTGCCTTTTAAAAGATAAAATTTTAAATAGAAATTTTTAAGATTTTGGTCTATAATATTATAGGACTCTGGAAATCAAAACTCAGGACATAAAAATTTTATTGGGAGTCCAAAAGCTCTTTGGCGCAAAACGCCAGAGATGAGGACACCCACTTAGCTTTTTAAAGCTGAGTTATTGATAACCGGAGTCCTTCTTAAATCTTAATTTTTTTAAAAATTAATGAATCGAGCAATAGCAACTTTTACTTTAGATTACGGAAAATGTCCTAAATGGTTATTCGATAGAATGGTTTCTCTTTCAAAAGAAGTATTGCATCTAATGAGCTATGAATACGGGCCTGACGAATTTATTAAAAGAATAGCTGATCCTGTTTGGTTCCAATCTTTGGGAACGGTTTTAGCTTTTGATTGGAATGCTTCGGGACTAACCACGGTTTTAACAGCTGCTTTGAAAGAAGCTCTTAAAGGCGAAGAAAAACAACTCGGAATTTTTATTTGCGGAGGAAAAGGGAAAACATCAAGAAAAACTCCCCAAGAAATTCAATACTGGTCTAATAAATTAGATTTCGATTCTAAAACTTCCCAAGCTTTAGTTTATAATTCAAAAATGGCTGCTAAAGTTGATTCATCTTTAGTTCAAGACAGTTACCAAATTTATCATCATAGTTTTTTCTTTTCTGCTAATGGCTCTTGGGCTGTTGTTCAACAAGGAATGAATACTAAAAATTTAACAGCTCGCCGTTATCACTGGTATAGTAAAAATCTTAGTGATTTGATTAACGAGCCTCACTCAGGAATAATAAGTCAATTAAAAGAAAAAAATGTTCTGGACTTAACCTCAAATAAAAGTTCTAAAAACCGCGAAGTTTCTTTAAAACTTCTACAAAATGGTTTTAAATCATTATCTAAAGATATTAGAATTATTAGAGAACATTATACTTCTCAATCCGGAGTTTTAGCTTTAAAATTTAAAAATGAAACATTTACTTCTTTAAAACTTCAAAATAATTCCTATGATTTTCATTATTTGCCAGTAGTTGAAGAGAATTTCTTTGAAAGCCCTTATTTAAAAAAGATTTTAGAGAAAATTTGCTATGAAAATCCCCAAAATTATGAAAGCTTTTTAGCGCAACAAGGAGTTGGTCCTAAAACAGTTAGAGCTTTATCATTGGTTTCTGAAGTAATTTATGGAGCAAAACCTTCTTATGAAGATCCAGCAAGATACTCGTTTGCTTTTGGGGGAAAAGACGCTGTTCCTTATCCAGTTGATAGATCGACTTATGATGAAAGCTTAACTCTTATTAAAAAAGCTGTTGAGAAATTTGACAACTCAAATTAATTTTTTATTAAAATAAATGACTTTTGAAGAATATCAAAAACAATCAAGAAAAACAGCCCACTACCCTAAAATAGGAGAAAATTTCGTTTATCCAGTTTTAGGTTTAACTGGCGAAGCAGGAGAAGTTGCTGAAAAAATTAAAAAACTTTTTAGAAATAAAGAAGGAGTTTTATCTGATGACTATAAATTGGAAATTGCCAAAGAATTAGGAGATGTTTTGTGGTATTTATCTCAAATTGCAACTGAATTAAATTTATCTTTAGAACAAGTCGCCCAATTGAATATAGAAAAACTTTTCGATAGAGAAACAAGAGGGGTAATTAAAAGTGAAGGAGATAATAGATAAAACATTTTAAAATTAAGACTTTTAATTTTCCATATGGATAACCATATGGATAATCATATGGAATATTTTAAGTTAAAAATGTAAATATAAAAGTTTAAATTTTTAAAGTTCTTGTTATTTATAATTTAATAAATTATAATTTTGCTAATTTAAATAATTAAATCAATAAAAATAATTTATAAAAATATGTATCAATTGCCATCTTTGCCATATAATTATAATGCTTTAGAGCCGTACATCGACGCTCAAACAATGGAAATTCATTACAATAAGCACCATCAAGCTTATACTGACAATTTTAATGCTGCCTTAGAAAAACATCCTGAACTATTTAATATTCCAGTAACTGAACTTTTAAAAGATTATGAAAAAATTCCAGAAGATATAAGAACTGCTGTCAGAAATCAAGGAGGAGGTTATTATAATCATCTGCTATTTTGGGATTTGATGAGCCCTTTAAAAACAGAACCAGCTAAAGAGTTATTAGACGCTTTTAATAAAAATTTTGGAAGCTTTGAGGCTTTTAAAGATTTGTTTTCTAAAACAGCTATAAGCCACTTTGGAAGTGGCTGGGCTTGGCTTGTTAGAAATCAGCAAAATGAATTAAAAGTTTTATCGCTACCCAACCAAGATTCTCCCTTATATTTAGAATTAACTCCTATTTTGGCAATTGACGTTTGGGAACATGCTTACTATTTGAAATATCAAAATAGAAGAGCGGAATATGTTCAAAATTGGTGGAATGTTGTAAATTGGGATGCGGTTTCCCGCTTTTATTTGGCTTAACTATGCCAGAATTAGTTGAAGTTGAAATTATTAAAAGGCAATTAGAAGCTAAACTGCTTGGTAAGAGATTTACCAAAATTGAAATAAAAGACCCCAAAATTTTTAAAGGCGATAAAAACAACATTTTAAATTCTCGAATAACTCAAATTAAAAGAATTGGCAAAATTTTGATAATTTGTTTTGAAAATAACTTTTGTTTAGCTACTCACTTCAAAATGAGCGGCAGATTTGTTTTTGAAAAAGAATCAAAAAATTTTAATAAAGTTCACAACCGAGCAATTTTTTATTTGGGAAAAGAAAAATTAATTTATAACGATATTAGAAGATTCGGCTGGCTAAAAGTTATAAAAAAAGATGAATTGAAAGATTTATTAAAAAATTTAGGAACCGATGCTTTGGAAATTAGCTTTGAAGAATTTGAAAAAATTATCAAAAATAGTTCCAGAATGATTAAGGGATTATTAATGGATCAAACTAAAATTTCGGGAATTGGAAATATTTATGCTAATGAAATATTATATTTAGCGCGGATTAATCCTAAAACTAAAGGCAATAATTTAACCAATAAGCAATTAAAAGATCTTTACAAAGCAATAACCAAGGTTTTAAAAAGGGCTTTAAAATTTAGTGGTTCAAGCATTTCAAGCTTTATAACAACTGAAGCTCAAAAAGGAAATTATCAAAAACATTTTTATATTTATGGCAGAGCTAATAGAAGATGTCCTCGAGACAAGGGAATTATTAAAAAAATTAATTTGCTTTCAAGAGCAACTTATTTTTGTCCAATTTGCCAAAAATGATTCAACTAATAATAAACTATTATTAGTCTGTGCTATAATTTAGTAATTAATTAATAATAATTTATGGTTAAAAAAGTTTTAATAATTTTAGGAATTATTGTTATTTTAGGGGGTTTGTATTTTTTAATTGATTATAAAAAAATAGCTAACAATTCGGTTTATGAAGTCAATAATTATTGGTTATGCCAGAACGGCGAGTGGCAAAAAATTGGTAACCCCAAAGAACCTCAGCCATTAGAAAAATGTCCTACAAATTTTTATAATGATAAATTAAAAATTTTTGATTTAAAAGCCAATGATTTGATTTCTTCTCCTTTAACAATTACCGGAGAAGCGCGAGGTATGTGGTATTTTGAAGCAAGCTTTCCAATAAAACTACTTGATGCTAATAGAAACGAGATTGCTAGAACAATTGCCCAAGCCCAAAAGGATTGGATGAGCGAAGATTTTGTGCCATTTGAAGCTGTTTTAAATTTTGAAAATCCCCAAACTTCTACTGGTTTTATTGTTTTTGAAAGAGATAATCCATCGGGTTTAGCTCAAAACGACGATAAATTTGAATTGCCAGTTAGATTTCAAGAGACTAGCCAAAATGATTTAATGACAATTAAAGTGTTTTTTAACAACAGCGATTTGGATCCCGAAGCCAGCTGTTTTAAAGTTTTTCCCGTTGAAAGACAAATTCCAAAAACCCAAGCAGTTGCCAGAGCTGCCATTGAAGAATTGTTAAAAGGGCCAACTCCAGAAGAAAAATCAGAAAATTATTTTTCTTCTTTACCGTCAAATGTTAAAATCCAAAGCCTAACAATAGAAAATGGAATAGCTAAAATTGATTTTAGTAAAGACCTAGAACAAGGGGTTGGCGGTTCCTGCAGGGTTTCAGCAATTAGAGCGCAAATTACAGAAACTTTAAAACAATTTTCAACTATTAAGGAAGTTATTATTTCAATTGATTCGCGAACAGAAGACATCCTTCAACCCTAAAATTATTAAAATATAATTTATATTTATCATTTATTAAATGTCTCTTTTTAAATTACATTCTGCTTATCAACCTTCAGGAGATCAGCCTCAAGCAATAAAAAAATTAGTAGCTGGAATAAAAAAGGGTTATAACTACCAGACTCTTTTAGGCGTTACTGGCTCTGGCAAAACTTTTACTATAGCAAATGTTATTAAAGAATTTTCAAAGCCGGTTTTGGTAATTGCTCCAAATAAAACTTTAGCTGCCCAACTTTATCGGGAATATAAAAATTTTTTTCCAGAAAATTCTGTTAATTATTTTGTTTCTTATTATGATTATTATCAGCCTGAAGCGTATTTGCCAATTACCGATACTTATATTGAAAAAGAAGCAATGATTAATGAAGAAATTGACAGATTAAGGCATCAGGCAACAACCGCTCTGTTAACCAGGAAAGACGTTATAATTGTAGCTTCGGTTTCTTGTATTTATAACTTAGGAGTTCCTCTAAATTATTTTTCTTCAAGCATTCATTTGGAAATTGATCAACCAGTAACTCGCGGAGATTTCATAAATCAGCTTGTAAAAATTCAATTTAAGAGAACTAATGGAGTTTTAAAAAGGGGACTTTTTAGAGTTAGGGGTGATACCTTTGAAATTATGCCAGCTTCCCAGAATATTATTTACCGCATAACTTTGGAAAATCAAAAAGTTAGAAAATTAGAACTGGTTGACCCTGTTAATTTAAAAATAATTTCCCAAGAAAAAGAAATAATTGTTATGCCTTTTAAGCATTTTATTTCAACTCAACCAGATATTGAAAGGGCAGTAAAAGAAATTAAAAAAGAACTAAAAGAAAGATTGGAGTTTTTTAAAAAAAATGGCAAATTTTTGGAAGCTGAAAGATTAGAAAGAAGAACTAAATATGATCTTGAAATGCTTTTAACTTTAGGGTATTGCCATGGTATAGAAAATTACTCCAGGCATTTAACTGGCAAATTATCAGGAGAACCGCCAGATACTCTTTTATCTTATTTTCCCCGAAAGAATGGCAAAGGGGATTTTTTAACAATTATTGATGAATCTCATATTGCTGTGCCTCAAATAAGGGGAATGTACGAAGGCGATAAATCTCGAAAAACAATTTTAATTGAATACGGCTGGCGTTTGCCTTCAGCTTTAGATAATCGTCCTTTGAAATTTTCTGAATTTGAAAAAATGATAGACCAAACTATTTTTACTTCAGCTACTCCAGGAGCTTGGGAATTAAAACATTCTTCACAGGTTGTAGAACAAATTATCAGGCCAACCGGTTTAGTTGATCCAGAAATTGAAATAAGGCCAGTTTTTAACAGCCAAACCGATAAAAGCCAAATTGATGATGTAATAAGTGAAATCAGAAAAATAACAATTAATAATGAAAGAGCCATTGTTAATACTTTAACTAAAAAAATGGCAGAGGATTTAAATGATTATTTTAAAAAGCAAGGCATCAAATCTAATTATCTTCATAGCGATATTCAAACTCTTGATAGAACTAAAATTTTAACTAATTTTAGGAGAGGAAAATTCAACGTTTTAATCGGAGTAAATCTTTTAAGAGAAGGTTTAGACCTGCCAGAAGTTACTTTAGTGGCAATTTTAGACAGCGATCGCGAAGGATTTTTAAGAAGCGAAACTTCTTTAATCCAAACAATGGGTAGAGCTGCTCGTAATGTTAAGGGGAAAATAATTTTATATGCTGATAGTATTACTCCTTCAATGAAAAGGGCGATAGATGAAGTTAACAGAAGAAGAAAAAAGCAATTAGCTTACAATAAAAAGCACCACATTACTCCTCAATCAATTACTAAAAATATTGAAGAATTTATTTAACAAAGCAAATATTTTACTACGTGGAACTAATACTCAATGCAAAATTAAAATATCAAAATGTAAATTTTTAAAAATTAAGTTATAATAAGTTATTAATTAACAATTAAAAAAATGATGACTAATCATTATTACAATCTTTATTTGCAGTTGGTTCAAGAGCACAAGAGCTTGTGGCGTATAAAAAATGTTTATAAAAAAGATGCCAGAGGTTGCAAGAAGTGCTTGGATTTTTGGAAAAAACTTGAAAAAGAAAAAGAACAAGAAATTGAAGAGCTTGAAAAATTGATTAATAAGCATTCTTCTAAAAAATAATTAAGCTTATTGCTTTTTAAGTTCAAAAGAGTAAAATTAATTCGCTTTTATAACCTATAGTTTTAAAACATAGGGAGCTTTAGTATTTTAAAATTAAAAATTTATGGAAGACAAGATAATAATTAAAGGAGCCAGAGTCCATAATTTAAAAAACATTGATCTGGAAATTCCTAAAAATAAGATAGTAGTTTTTACTGGGGTTTCAGGAAGCGGCAAATCTTCTTTAGCTTTTGATACAATTTTTGCCGAAGGCCAGCGCCGCTACATTGAATCATTGTCGCCTTACATTAGGCAGTTTTTAGGGCAAATGGAAAGAGCTGATGTTGATGAAATTTCTGGTTTGTCTCCGGCAATCTCAATAGATCAAAGAGCTTTATCCCACAACCCTCGTTCAACAGTTGGAACTTTAACTGAAATTTATGATTATTTAAGAGTATTGTTCGCAAGATTAGGAGAAGTTTATTGTCCAATTGATGGAGCAAAAATAGAAAGATTGTCAATTGATGAAATGGTAAAAATTATCAAAGAAGAAGCTTTAAAAAACAAGGCTGAATATTTGACAATTTTTTCTCCAGTTGTTCGAGGTAGAAAAGGCGAGTATTACCAATTGCTTTATAATTATTTAAATTTAGGTTATTCGCAAGCAAGAATTGACAACAAAATTTATTCGCTTCACGACAAAATTGAGCTTTCTCGTTATCAAGACCATACTATTGAAATTATTATCGATAAAGTTTCAATAAAAGATGAAAGCCGGCTTTTTGAGGCAGTAGAAAATGCTTTAAATTATTCTAATGGTCTGGTTAATATCGGATTAATGGCTGATAGCAAATTCGAAAGTTATAAACGGGAATTTTTGCTTTCTTCTCATTTTACTTGTCCTAATGATAATTTTGCTTTTCCAGAAGTTGAACCAAGATTGTTTTCTTTTAATAGCCCTTATGGAGCCTGCCCTGATTGCGCTGGCCTTGGAAAGAAAGATATTTTTTTAAAAACAATTTGTCCAACTTGTGAAGGAAAAAGATTAAGAAAAGAAGCTTTATCAGTGAAGATTTCCGGCAAAAATATTTATGAAGTTTGTTCATTATCTTTAGAAGAGGCTTATAATTTTTTTGTGTCTTATGAATCAAAATTAACTATCCGCGAAAAAACAATTGCCTCCACAATTGTTAAAGAAATTATTGATAGATTGGGATTTTTATTGGAAGTTGGTTTGAATTATTTACAAATGACTAGAGAAGCAGAAACTTTATCTGGAGGCGAAGCCCAAAGAATAAGATTAGCTTCTCAAATAGGCTCCAAACTCTCCAATACTTTATATGTTTTAGATGAGCCAACAATTGGGCTTCATGAACGGGATACTGAAAAATTAATCAATACTTTAAAAGAATTAAAAAATAGGCATAATAGCTTAATTGTTGTAGAACACGATGAACGAACAATAAAGTCAGCTGATTATCTGGTTGATTTAGGAGAAATGGCTGGAATAAAAGGTGGAGAAGTTGTAGCTTGTGGAGAAATTTCAAAATTATTGGATAAAAAAACAAAAACCCCTCAAAAATCTTTAACCTTAAAATATCTGAAAGGGGAAGAAAAAATAGCAGTACCCAAAAATCGCAGAAAAAGCATTACTGAAAAATTAATGATTGTTGGAGCTCGAGCCAATAATTTAAAGAATATTAATGTTGAAATACCTTTAAGAAAATTAGTGGTGGTAACCGGCGTTTCAGGAAGCGGCAAATCTTCTTTAATTTATGATGTGTTATATAAAAATTTATTAAGAATTAAATCAAGATTTAGAGATTTAGAAAATGTTTCTAAAATTTTAAACACTGAATACCTTGATAGGGTAGTAATGGTTGACCAATCGCCAATTGGCAGAACTCCCCGTTCTAATCCCGCAACCTATACCGGAGTATTTACTCCGATCAGAGATTTTTATGCCCAATTGCCTCAAGCAGTAGCTCGTGGTTATTCTCCTTCCCGTTTTTCTTTTAATGTTAGAGGGGGAAGATGTGAAGCTTGCCATGGAGCTGGTTATAATTTAATTGAAATGCATTTTTTGCCACCAGTTTTAGTAGAATGCGAGGTTTGCCACGGCAAAAGATTTAATAAAGAAACTTTAGAAGTAAAATATAAAGGCAAAAACATTAATGATGTTTTAAATTTAACAATTGATGAAGGTTTAAATTTTTTTGAAAATATTTATACTATTACTGATAAACTAAAACTTCTCACAGAAGTTGGCTTGGGATATCTAAAATTAGGGCAAAGCGCTACAGTTTTATCTGGAGGCGAAGCTCAAAGAATTAAATTATCAAGAGAATTAATTAATCCTTTAGGCAAAAGAACTTTATTTTTACTTGATGAGCCAACAGTTGGTCTTCACTATTACGACGTTAAGCTTTTGCTTGAAGTTTTAAATAAATTGATTGACAGGGGAAACAGCATTGTGGTTATTGAACACAATATGCATGTTATAAAATCAGCTGATTATGTAATTGATTTAGGTCCTGAAGGCGGAGATAAAGGCGGTAAAGTTGTAGCTTGTGGCACTCCCGAAGAATTAGTCAAAAACAAATTTTCAGTAACTGGCAAGTATTTAAAAGACTATCTTAATTAATTGCTATATTAATTATGATAACTTACAATATTGATTATCGAAAAATAGCTAAAATTTTAAAAAATGGCGGAGTAGTGATTATGTCAACTGAAACTTTATATGGTTTAATTTGCGACGCTACCAATTTAAAAGCTCTAAAAAAAATTTATTTAATAAAAAACAGGCCCAAAAACAAAGCTTTTCCAATTGTGGTTAAAGATTTGAAAATGCTAAAAAACTGGGCAGAAGTTAATAAAGAGCAAGAAGCAATAATTTTAAAAGCAACCAAACCAACTAATTTTATTCTAAAAGCTAAAAATCTTCCCAAAATTGCAATGCAAAATAATACTGTGGCTTTTAGGATAACTACTTCTGATTATCTCCAAAATTTATTTAGATATTTTAAAAAACCTTTAGTTGCAACCAGCGCTAATTTAGCCGGAGAAAAACCCCTAACTGATCCGCGAAAATATCAAGAAGTTTTTGGAAAAAATTCAAAATTAATCGAAGAAGTTGTTTTTGCTGGAATTAATCGCAAAACCAAAGGTTCGCAAATTATAGATTTGACAGTCAGGCCATATAAAAAATTAAGATAATGAATAATAAACCTAAAAATTTGCCAAATAGCCCTGGAGTTTATCTGTTCAAAAAGAAATCAGAAGTTTTATATGTTGGCAGGGCTATAAATTTAAAAAACAGGGTTAGCCAGTATTTTAGAGAAAATTTAAATCCCAGAATTAGAGAAATGGTTGAAAATTCTGATAGGGTAGAATTTCAAATTACCTCTAATTTACTGGAAGCGATTATTTTGGAAGCTAATTTGATTAAGAAATACTGGCCGAAATATAACATTAAAGATCGGGATAACCGCTCATTTTTATATTTATTAATTTCCAAAAAAGAAGATTTCCCAAAACCAATAATTATTAGAGGCAGAGAGCTTGAAAAATTTAAAAATTCTGATTTTGAAATTTTTGGGCCATATCAAAGTTTAACTTTGCTTAAAAGCGCTTTAAAAATAATTAGGCGGATTTTTCCTTATTCAACTTGCAAACCAAATCAAGGAAAGCCTTGTTTTGATTATCAGATTGGGCTTTGTCCCGGAATTTGTTTGGGTTTAATTTCTAAAAAAGATTATCGTAAAAATATTAATAATTTGATTTTATTTTTAAAAGGCGACAAAAAAAAGCTTTTGAAAAAACTGGAAAGAGAAAATCCAGAAGGATTGAAGGCTTTACAGCATATTCAAGACGTAGCTTTAATTTCAAATTTTGAAGAAGAAATAAAAAAGCAGGCTTATTATCGAATTGAAGGTTATGATATTTCCCACTGGGCAGGCAAAGAAACTTATGCTTCAATGGTTGTTTTTGAAAATGGAGTTTCAAATAAAAACGAATACCGTTTGTTTAAAATCAAGAAAGCCCCTAAAAATGATGATTTAAGGGCTTTAGAAGAAGTTTTAAAAAGAAGATTTGCCCACCAAGAATGGCGTTTTCCAAATTTAATAATGATTGACGGAGGATTGCCTCAAGTTAGTTATTGCTTTTCAGTTTTAAAATCTTTAAACATTTCAATTCCTTTGGTTGGAATTTCAAAATACCAAAACGATAAACTCGTTTTTTCAAAAGGAATCAGTAAATCTTTAAAAAAGATTATTGAAAGTTCAAAGCCAACTCTTTTAAAAGTCAGAGAAGAAGCTCACCGCTTTGCAAATAAATCTTCAAAAAGATTTAGAGAAAAAATTTTTTAATAAAACTTGACTTTTTATTTTTTTGCCATAAAATAATTCGCATTCGAAATTAATTAATAATTTTTTAAAAGTTATGGAAAACAAATCGATTTTTAAAGACACTAGTTTTTATATAGCTTTGGCTATTTTAATTTCTGGAATTTTAATTTCAGCTGCAATTTATTTTTCAAATTTCCAAAGCAAAACGACAACAACTAACACTCAGCCAGTAGCAGTTGAAAGCGAAGAACCTCAATTAAAAGTAGATGCTAATAATATTGATACAGCCAATGACCCGATATTAGGAGACCCTAACGCTCCCTTAACAATGGTTTATTGGTATGATTTCCAATGTCCGTTCTGTGGAAAATTCGAGATTGAAACCCTTCCGGGATTGATTGATAAATATGTTAATAATTCTCAAATGAAGATTGTTTTTAAAGATTATGCCTTTTTGGGTCCAGATTCCCAAGATGCGTCTTTAGTAAGCAATGCGATTTGGGAGCTTTATCCTCAAGATTATTTTGCTTGGCAAGAAGCAATGATGACCAGCCAAGATGAAGAAAATGGGGGATTTGGAAATATGGAAAGCATATTAGCAATGATTAAAGAAAAATTCCCCCAAATGGATACTGCTAAAATCCAAGAAACAATAAATAATAAAAAAGCGGATTATGAAGCAGAAATTTTAGCAGATACCCAAGAAGGTCAAGATAATGGCATTCAGGGGACTCCCGGTTTTATAATCGGCACTCAAGCTGTTTATGGCGCTTATCCTTTAGAAAATTTTGTTTCGATTATTGATAGCGAGTTAAATAAATAGTTTCTGAACAATTTTTAGAAGTTGAACTTTAAAAAGAAGTTCAACTTCTTTTGTTTGTAAAACACATTAGTGGACTAAATTAAAACCTGTTTATTTTATATTGATTTTTTTATATTGATTATTTAGTAAAATTGATTTATAATTATAAATAATATTAATAACTAATACTAAAATTTATGGCAAAAGTTTGTGCAATGTGCGGCAAAAAAGCAATTATGGGCGGGAAAAGAAATCTTCTAAGAGGAAAATATAATCCAACTCAAAAAACAAAAAAATATCCAAATTTACAATGGACTAGATTGCCTAATGGCAAAAGAGTTAAAGTTTGCACTCAATGTTTAAGGACTTTGGCTAAACAGCAAACAAAATAAAATTTTATGGAATTATGGGATTTTATTTTAAGCATTTCAATTAAGCTGGTTTTTGCTTTGATTTTAGGAGCAATTATTGGCTTGGAAAGAAGCTTGTCTGGCAAAGAAGCTGGAATAAGAACTTTCTCTTTAATTTCTTTAGGAAGCGCTTTATTTATAATTTTAAGTAACACTATAATTCCTTTAAGTTTTTCCGAGACTTATTTTGATCCGACTAGAACTTTGGGGCAAATTATAGTTGGCTTGGGATTTTTAGCAGGAGGCCTTGTTTTCTTTAAAGAAAACAAGGTTCACGGCTTAACAACAGCTGCTGCTGTTTGGGTTAGCGCGGCAATTGGCGCAGCTGTTGGTTTGGGAGCTTATTTAACAGCAATTATCACAACCTTTTTAGTGGTTTTTGTTTTGGAGATTTTATTTAGAATTGAAAAAAAATTTCATCTTTCAGAAGACGAAGTTGTTAAAAGAAAATTAGATTCTAAAGAAGAAACCAAAGAATAATTCAAAAATTTTCGGGGTGTAGGATAATGGTAGTCCGCGAGGCTGGGGGTCTTGCAGTCCGGGTTCGATTCCCGGCACCCCGACAGCCATAAGTGAATAATTTTTATTAATATGAAATTTAATAAATCGCCTGAATCACAACAAGATAATTATTTTTCTAAAAAAGGGGAAGAAGAACAAATTTCTAAATTGCAAGAATTGCAAGATTGTCCAGAAGACCCTAATAGAAAATTATTCAAAGAAAAAGTAAAAGAGCAAAGGATAAAGGAAAAAAATATTCCGGGTTCAAATATTGAAATAGGTTTTAAAAGAGAAAAACTTTGCTTAAAAGCTTTGCAAGAATTGAAAAAAGAAGAGAAAATTATTGATATTTTGCCAACCGGAATGATTGATGTAAAAGGAAAATTTAATGAAAATCCAACAAATCTTGATTTGCACGAGCAAACAGATTTCCTTATTACCGTTGCTTCTAAGGGCAGAATAAGATTTGTAAAAATTTCAGTAAAACCGCCAGAATCAAAAACTTTAGAGAAAAAAGCAGACATCTTTTTGAATATTGGTTTAGATGACACTATTGAAGAGATAAAAGAGCAGATAGAGAAAAAATTAGCTAATATCTAATGAATTTTTAGCTATTGACAAAATCAATATTATTTGCTATAATTAGAATAGTTCTTTAAAAAAAAATTTATTAAATCAGCAAAGGAGGCTGAGATGGAAACTGGGAATGAAGTAATAAATGAAGCCGCAGAATGGACAAATGGTCTTCTAGGCCATTTAAGTGATGAGGTGATTAATAAAATTGTAAATGGGGAAGAAGAAGAATTTTCTTCTTCCGAGTTAGAAGGATATCTCTATCACGTAAAGCATTGTTATACGTGCGCGTCGGAATTGGCGCGTATTTATTACAATACTTCCAACCGAATGAGCTACGCTCCATTCGGAAAGCTTATAGAAGATATGGGTATGTTTAATCCCCTTAATCCATAGGGAGGATTAAATGAAAGATCAATATAGAGCAGACAAATGTCTGCTCTTTTCTTTATTTAAGAAGAGATTTTTATTCAAAATTTAAAATTTATCCAATTAATAATAATCTCTTGTTTTCTGGTATTTCTTAGGTTATGATTTTTGATAGAAAAATAATAATATGAATCAAAATATTAATAGCATTGATATTGAAGAAAAAAGAAAAATTTTTTTAGAAGGATTAGAAAAAACCTATAAAAAATTTGAAAAGTTTGATAAATTTCCCGGGACAGGTTTCAAAAACAGATTAATCCGCTTGTTTTTTTATCCTAATTATTATTTTAATCGCTTTATAAAAGGAAAATTATCTAAAAATAAAACTGTTATTCTTTTTTGGGGAAAGAAAATAAATTTAAACACAAAAGAAACCTCTTTTTTGTCAGTGAATGGAATCTTGTCGGGATTAGCGGAATATAAATTAACAAAGTTCTTTATAAAGAATTTTAAAGAAAATGATATTTTTTATGATATCGGTGCAAATTTTGGTTTTTATAGTTTTTTAGCATTGGAATTTTGCAAAGAAGTTCATTTGTTCGAGCCAATTCCTTTTATCTTTGATAATTTAAAAGATAATTTTAAAGATTATCAAAATGTATTTTTAAACAACATAGCTTTATCTGACAAAAAGGGGAAAATAGATTTATTTATTCCAGAAGGTAGTTCAATTGATTCAATGTCTGGTTCTTCTATTATACAAGAAACAACTCAAGTTCATTCTTATCAATTTAAGAAAAAAATTGAAGTAGAAACAGAAACTTTGGAAAACTATTTTAAATCGCATAATTTACCAAGCGTTATTAAATTGGATGTTGAGGGAGCAGAAAGTTTGGTTATTGAAGGAGGTTTAGAATTTTTTAAAAATAACTCGCCAATTATTTCTTTAGAAGTTTGGTCGCCAAAAGAGGGTGGTGAAATTTCAATGAAAGCAGTTCAAAAATTAAAAGACATTGGTTATCAATCTTATCAAATTAATAAAAACGGAGAATTAGAAAAAGTAGACGGAAATTTATCAATAATTGTTGAAAAAGAAAGTTTGAGCGGAGATAACTTTATTTTTAAAAAATGAAACTTCTAATTATTTCTCAATACGGCTTAGTTACTGAGGCGCATTTAAAAATTTTTCAGGAATTTTCTAAAAACAATTTTATAAAAGAAGTTTTAGTTTTAGTCCCTAAATTTTTAAAAGTTGATAAGGTTTATAATTCAAGAGGTTTTGTTAAGGCTCGAAAAATTGAGCTTGAAAATAAGAAAGGGAAAATTATTCCTGTCCCCTTTATAAAAGGGGGAATTAATTTTTTTTATATTTTTTATTATCTTGTTAAATTTAAGCCCGATGTTATTTTTGTTTTAAACGAAGC
>DAOTOJ010000008.1:0-19286 GCA_035451285.1 Minisyncoccota bacterium | reverse complement strand
AAGAATCGGCAGATTATTTTTTAGATTAGCTTTTAATGATTCTGATTTTGAAATAGCGGCTATTAATGATTTGGGAAATTTGGAAAATATGGCTTATCTCTTAAAGAGAGATACTGTTTATGGAAAATATAATGAAGAAGTGGGTTTTGAAAAAGCTGAGGAAACAATTAATAAAACTTTAAGCGTTGGAAAATTAATTGTTAATTCCCAAAAGATTTTGTTTTTTCAGGAAAAAGATCCTGTAAATTTACCTTGGAAAGACCTAAATATTGATTTGGTTATTGAATCAACCGGAGCTTTTGAATCTTATGAAAAATGTCAAACTCATTTATCTGCTGGGGCTAAAAGAGTTTTACTGTCAGCTCCTTCAAAAGACGAAGATAATGATTTTGGTAAAACTGTTTTAATAGGTATTAATGAAGAAGATGTAAAATTTTCAAAAATAACTTCCAATGGCTCTTGTACTACTAATGCCACTCATCCAGTAATTCAAATTTTGAATGATAAAATTGGAATAAAAAAAGCGATTTTATCAACTGTTCATGCTTATACTGCAACTCAAAATTTAACTGATTCACCAGTTAAAGGGAATGATTTAAGAAGAGGTAGAGCTGGAGCGAATAGCATAGTTCCTTCAACAACTGGTGCTGCTTTAACAATTGGCAAAGTTATTAAAGATTTAGAAGGAAAATTTGACGGAATTTCTTTTAGAGTGCCAGTAATTTGCGGCTCAATAGCTGATATTACGATGGTTACTAAAAAAACTACTACAGTTGAAGAAATAAATAAAATATTAGAAGAAGCTTCTCAAGAACCGCGCTGGAATAAAATTATGAAAGTTACTAAAGAACAATTAGTTTCTTCAGATATTATTGGCGAAGAATATGGAGCAATAGTTGATTTAAATTTTACCAAAGTAGTTGATGGAGATTTAGTTAAAGTTTTATCCTGGTATGATAATGAATTAGGTTATGCCAGAACTTTAGTAGAACATGCCAGATTAGTCAAAGCTCAGTTTTAATTATAAAGCTTTGAAATTTAAATTAGATTAGTTTTATGCTTTATTTAGCTTCAGATCATCGAGGATTCAAATTAAAAGAAAAAATAAAAGAATATCTTGATAAAAATAAGATTATTTTTACTGATTTAGGAGCTTTAAAGTACGATAAAGATGACGATTATCCTGATTTTGCCAAAATTTTGGCATTAAAAATTTTGGAAAATAAAAATAATTTGGGAATAGCTTTATGCGGTTCTGGGGCCGGAATGAGTATTGCTTTAAATAGGTTTAAAAATATTAGAGCTGGATTAGCATTTAATCCTAAAATGGCTGAAGCTCAAAAACAGCAGGATAATATTAATGTTTTAGTAATTGCCAGCGATTTTACTAAAGAGTCAACAGCTTTTTTAATGGTTGATAAATTTTTAAAAACCAAATTTCTAAAAAAACAAAGATATCTAAGAAGAATAAAAAAACTGAGCTAATAGGCTACTTTTAATTTAATTCCCATAAGCCGTTGTTAAGCTTGTAATATTGTATTATAATATTTTTAATGTTGGAAATAATTCCTTCAATAAATAGAAATAATTGGCAGGAAGTAGAAAAAGATTTAAAAGCCATTGAATCATTTTCTGAATGGGTAGAAATTGATGTTTTAGACGGCAGTTTGTCGCAAAAAATTTCCTGGAATAGTTTTGATGATTTAAAAAATTTAAAACTTACTGAGCCATTAAAAATCGCAATTCATTTAATGATCAAAAATCCTCAAAGCAAGATTGAAGTTTTGATTAAATTAGCTATTAGAAGGTTAATAATTCAGTATGAAGGTTTGCCAAAACCATTTTGGGATTTGGCGAATAACCAAGAAAATTTAATTAAAGATTTTGCCCAGATTTGCCATAATAATTGGATTGAATTTGGCTTATCAATAAGTCCCAAAACTCCTATAAAAAAAATTATTCCCTTTTTAAAATACTTGGAAGTTGTCCAGATTTTAGCTGTGCCAATTGGCGAAAGTGGCTATGGGTTTGATGAAACCCAAATTATTAAAGCTCAAGAATTGAAAGAATTAAGAGATAAAAATAATTTAAATTATAAAATAGAATGGGATGGAGGAATAAATTTAGAAAACATTGAAAAATTACAAGATAAAGGAATTGATTTTATAGCTTCAACTTCTTTTATCTTTAATTCTCAAAATCCCCAATTAGCCTTAGAAGCTTTAAGAAGGAAAGCTTTGGGATTGTAAATTATGCTAAACAAAAAATTAAAAATTGAAGAATTAGAAAAATTAGCTATCGAGATTCGAGAAGAAATAATTAAAATGCTTTTAGAAGCAAAATCTGGTCATAGTGCTGGCTCGTTGGGAGCAGTTGATATTTTAGTAGCTTTGTATTTTAACATTTTAAACTATGATCCCGATAATCCCAATTGGGAAGATCGTGACAGGTTTATTTTGTCTAATGGCCATATTGTTCCTGCTTTATACGCAGTTTTAGCTTATGCCGGATTTTTTGACAAAGAGGAACTTTCTTCTTTAAGAAAACTAAATTCCAGATTGCAAGGCCATCCTCATCGGGGATCATTAGGAGGAATTGAAGTAACTTCTGGTCCTTTGGGTTGTGGCCTGTCACAGGCAATTGGCATGGCTTTAGCAGCTAAACTTGATAATAAGAAATACCAAATCTACTCATTAACTTCAGATGGTGAAAACCAAGAGGGAAATTTTTGGGAAGCAATGATGTTTGCCGGCAAGCATAGACTTGATAATTTAACAATGATTGTTGATCGAAATAATATCCAAATTGATGGCTTTACTGAGGAAGTAATGCCCTTAGAGCCATTAAAAGAAAAGTATGAAGCTTTTAATTGGCAGGTTTTAGAAATTGACGGCAATAATATCAGTCAAGTTATTGAAGCTTGTAATACTAGTAGGGCAATTTATGAAAAACCAGTGGCAATTATTGCCCATACAATCCCCGGTAAAGGAGTCAGTTTTATGGAATTTGATTATACTTGGCATGGCAAACCGCCTTCAGAAAAAGAAGCTCAAAAAGCTTTAAAAGAATTAAGAACCCTAAAAGGACAAATTGAAACAGAATAATTATGCTAAATCCAGAATTATTTTTAAATCAGAATGTTTTTAATGAGGATGTTGAAAAACAGCCAACTCGTGATGGTTTTGGCAAAGGATTGGTAAAAGCCGGAGAAAAAAACAAAAATATTGTAGCTTTGACAGCGGATTTAAAAGAATCAACAAGGATTGAAGAATTTGCCAATAAGTTTCCAGAAAGATTTTTTGAAGTTGGAGTAGCTGAACAAAATTTAATTACTATTGCAGCTGGTTTAGCTAATTCTAATAAAATTCCATTTGCTTCTTCTTATGCCACTTTTTCTCCAGGAAGAAATTGGGAACAGATTAGAACCACTGTTTGTTATAATAATGTTAATGTAAAAATTATTGGAGCCCATGCTGGTTTATTAACTGGTCCGGATGGGGTAACCCATCAGGCAACTGAAGATTTAGCTTTAATGTTATCTTTGCCAAATATGAAAGTAGTAGTACCAGTTGATTATTATGAGGCGTATAAAGCTACTTTAGAAATTGCCAAAATTAATTCGCCTTGTTATTTAAGGCTTTCGAGACCCAAAATTCCAGTTATTACCACAGAAAAAACTCCTTTTGAATTTAATAAAATTCAAACTTTCTGGATATCACCAAATCCCCAAGTAACAATTATAGCTACTGGTTCAATGGTTTATTATTCGTTAATTGCTGCCCAACAACTGGAAAAACAAGGCATTGAAACAGAGGTAATAAATTGCTCAACTTTAAAACCTTTGGATAAGGAAGAAATTTTAAAACATTTTAAAATTACTAAAGCAGCAGTAACAGTTGAGGAGCACCAAACTCACGGAGGATTATCGTCTTTAATAGCTAATTTAATTACCACTAATTTTTTAATTCCCCAAGAAATAGTGGCAATTGATGATACTTTTAGTGAGTCAGGAGATCCAGAAGAACTTTTAGATAAATACGGCTTAAATACCGATAATATTAAAAAAGCGGTTTTAAAAGCAATTTCTAGAAAAAAACAATAATTATTATTAGTGATACGATAGGTCTTGAATTTAATAATTAGCTATGGAATAATTCAATCTCGTTTAATTTAAAGATATGGATAAAGATTTATTTAATATTGAAATTGGAAAGAATTTTCCAGAAATTGTTAACGTTATTATTGAAATTCCCAAAGCATCCCATAATAAATACGAATTTGATAAAGAACGAGGAGTTTTTAGATTGGATAGAGTATTATATTCGCCAGTTCATTACCCAGCTGATTATGGTTTTATTCCCCAAACTGTAGCTGACGATGGAGACCCTTTAGATGTTTTAGTAATTGGAGACGATCCTTTATTTGTTGGTTGTTTATTAGAAGCTCGGCCAATAGGATTATTGGAAATGGTTGATGATAGCGAAAACGACCGTAAAGTTTTAGCAGTTCAACAAGCTAATCCCAGATTTAATGTTTTAACTACTTTAGAATCTTTAAAAGATTTAGATCCCCATTTGCTTGATGAAATAGCCAATTTTTTTGAAGTTTATAAAAAATTGGAAGGCAAAAAAACAATAATTAAGGGTTGGAATAACGAACTTGAAGCAAAAAAAGAAATAGAAAAAGCTTTTAAAGCTTATCGCAATACCATAAAAAATTAAATTCTTAAAATTTTATTGATTTAAAATTGTTTTTAAGTTATAATCGCAATATGAATTTTTTTACTAAAATTAAAAATTATTTTATTTCTTCGTATCAGGAAATAAAAAAAGTCAGTTGGCCAACCAAAAAACAGGTAATTAATTTTGCCCTGTCATTACTGGTATTATGTTTAATAGTCATAGTTTTTATTGGCTTTTTCGATTTTCTGTTTTTGGAAGGAGTTAGAATTTTTATAATTAAATAATATGGCAAAACAGCAGATTCCTTTAGAAAGAAAATGGTATGTAATTCATACCTACGCTGGTTATGAAGAAGCGGTTGCTAAAAATTTAAAGCAAAGGATTGAAACTTTTAAAATGCAAGATTACATTTTTAATGTTTTAGTCCCCAAAGAAAAAAAGGTGAAAATTAGATCTGGTAAAAGAATTACTACTGAAGAAAAGATTTTTCCAGGCTATGTTTTTGTGGAAATGATTGTTAATGACGATTCTTGGTATGTTGTTAGAAATACCCCTCAAGTTACTGGTTTTGTTGGTTCTGGAATTACTCCGGTTCCAGTAGATGAAAAACAAATGGCAGAAATAAAAAGAAGAATAAGCGAAGAAGGACCGGAATTTAAATTAGATTTTGAAATAGGCGACTTAGTAAAAATTACTGATGGGCCATTTAAAGATTTAGAAGGAAAATTATCAGAAGTTGATAAAGAAAAAGGGAAAATAAAAGTAATGGTTTCTATTTTTGGAAGAGAGACTCCGGTAGAATTAGATTTTTTACAAGTTAAAAAAATTTAAAACAAAATTTATGGCAAAAACACTTAAAGCAAAGATAAAATTGCAAATTGAGGGCGGTAAAGCAACTCCGGCGCCGCCAATTGGCCCTGCTTTAGGGCAGCATGGCGTAAACATTGGAGATTTTATTAATAAGTTTAATGAAGCAACTAAAGACAAGTTGGGAATGGTTTTACCAGTTGAAATAACTGTCTGGGATGATAGAAGCTATGATTTTGTTGTTAAAACTCCAGTAGTAGCAGATTTACTTAAAAAAGCAGCTGGTTTGGAAAAAGGTTCTGGTGAGCCTAATAAAAATAAAGTTGGCAAAATAACTCAAGCTCAATTAGAAGATATTGCTAAGCAAAAAATGGAAGATTTAAATACTTCTGATTTGGAACAAGCTAAAAAAATAGTTTCAGGAACAGCTAAAAGCATGGGTATAGAAATAATTAGTTAAGATTATTTATGAATCGATCCTTTAAGCTTATAAAAAATCCTTACCCCGGATTTTTTATAGACCTTGAGGGCTTAGATGGCAGTGGCAAATCAACCCAAGCAAGGATTTTAAAAAATAATCTAATTTCTAAGGGTTTTAAAGTTTTTTCAACCAAAGAGCCAACTACTGGGGTTATTGGCGAATTGCTGAAAAAAAATTTAACTTCTCAAATTAATTTTTCTTCTTCAACTTTGCAATTATTATTTACAGCTGATAGATTAGAACATTTAAAAAATGAGCTGATTCCCAATTTAGAAAAATCAAAAGTCGTGATAACTGAAAGATATTTTTGGTCAACTGTTGCCTTTGGAGGAATAACTCTTGATAAAAATTGGCTTTTAGATTTGAATAAATTTTGTATTGTGCCAGATTTAACAATTTTTTTAGATGTGCCGGCTAAAGTTTGCATCAAAAGGATAGCAACAAGAAATAGACTTGAGCTTTTTGAAAAAGAAAAAACCTTAAGGATTGTCCGTAAAAATTATTACTGGCTACTAGAACAATTTCCCAATAAAATTAAAGCTATTAATGGAAATTTAACAATTAAAGAAGTTTCTCAAAATTTGCTTCAAGAGGTTTTGAAAAATAGCAGGATTAAAAAATTAAAATAATTATGTATCGGCCAACAATCGGTTTAGAAATTCATGTGGAATTGAAGACCAAAACCAAAATGTTTTGTTCTTGTTTAAATGATTCGCGAGAAACAATTCCCAATAAAAATATTTGTCCTATTTGTTTGGCTCATCCTGGAGTTTTGCCAACCCCTAATAAACAGGCAATTTTAGATGTTATTAAAGTTGGTTTAGCAACTAATGGTGAGATTTTAGAAAAATCTTTTTTTGACAGAAAAAATTATTTCTATCCTGATTTGCCAAAAGGTTATCAAATATCCCAATATGAATTTCCCTTGGTTAAGGGGGGGTTTTTAGAAATAAAAAACAAAGATGGCTCAATTTCTAAAATAAGAATTACCAGAATTCATTTAGAAGAAGATACTGCACGCTTGATTCATCCTGAAGGTCAAAATTATTCTTTAGTTGATTTTAATAGGGCAGGGATTCCTTTAATGGAGTTAGTTACTGAGCCAGATATTCATACGAGCTATGAAGCTCGAGTTTTTGCCCAAAATTTGCAATTAATTTTAAAATATTTAGGAGTTTCCAATGCTTCAATGGAGGAAGGGGAGATGCGGGTGGAACCAAATATTTCAGTTTCTAAAACAGATAAGTTAGGAGTAAAAGTTGAAATTAAAAATTTGAATTCTTTTAGATCTTTAGAAGAAGCAATTGATTATGAAATAATGAGGCAAATAGAAGTTTTAGAAAATGGCGGGGAAATAAAACAAGAAAATCGGGGCTGGCTGGAAGCTAAAAAAATGACCCATGAGCAGAGATCTAAAGAATTTGCCCATGATTATCGTTATTTTCCAGAGCCGGATTTGACTCCCATTATAATTTTAGAAAACAAAGGCGAAATTAATTTAGATGAGATTAAACAATCTTTGCCGGAATTACCAGAAGCTCGTAAACAAAGATACGTTAAGGAATTTAATCTTTTAGAAAACGAAGCGGAAATTTTAACTATTAATAAGGATTTAGGAGATTATTTTGAAAATGTTGTTTCTGAAATTTATTTATTAATTAAAAGAAATAATTTAACAAATAATGACTGGGAAAAATTAGTAAAAACTTCTTTTAATTTTTTAACTTCTGATCTTTTAGGATTAATGGCTGATAAAAATTTGCCACTAAGCGAAATAAAAATTTCTCCTAAAAACTTTGCAGAGTTAGTTTTTGCTTTTTATAGCAGTAGAATTTCTTCAAGAGTTGCTAAAGATTCTTTAGCCATTATGATCTCTAAAGAAATAACTATTGAGGAATTAATTTCTCAGACTAATTCAGGACAAATTTCAGACTCTAAAGAACTAGAAAAAATAATTGATGAAATTTTAGCTCAAAATCAGAAAGTTGTTTTAGATTATCAAAATGGGAAAACTAATGCTTTGCAATTTTTAATTGGCCAAGTTATTAAAGAAACTAAAGGCAGGGCTAATCCCAAAATAGTTGAAGAATTAATAAAAAGAAAACTTAGTTAGTTTCTAAAAATTTTTTTACCAGCCTTTGAGCTTGGCTATAACTATTAATCCAAATTATTCTTTGGTCTCTTTTGAACCACGTAAGCTGCCTTTTGGCGTAATTTTTTAAAGATATTAGCGATTTATTAACAAAAGTTTCGTAATCTACAAAGCCCATCAGATATAAATAAGCCCAATAATAATGAAGCCCGATTTCTTTTATTTCTTTTTCTTTGTAATTTTCCATTAAACTTTTTACCTCATCTAAAAACCCCTGTTTTAGCCAAATATTAAATCTTTTTTCAATCAGGTCATTTAAATCTTTTCTATTTTGGCTAATTCCTAAAATTAAAGTTTGAAAAAGAGATTTTCCTTTTTTAAGTTTTGCTTGAGGGTTAATTTGAGAAATTTCAATAGCCCTAATTAACCTTCGTTTATTATTTTGGTCTATTTGTTTGGCTCTTTGGGGGTTTAAGATTTGAAGAATTTTAAATAATAAAAAAGATGGATAGGTAGCTAAATTTTTTCTTAGATCGTTATTGGGCTCGATTTTAGGAAAAATAAGATTATCAACTACTGCTTGAATATAAAAGCCGGTTCCGCCAACTAAAAACGGAACTTTTCCTTTTTTAATTATTTCTCTAATTGCTTTGATTGCTGATTTTTTAAATTGTTGAGCTGAAAAATCTTCTTTTAAAGAAATAATATCTATCAGATAATGTTTTATTCCTTGGGTTTCTTTAGAAGTTACTTTTGAGGAGCCTACCCCAAGTTCTTTATAAATTTGGCGAGAATCAGCTGAAACTATTTCGCCATTGAATTTTTTAGCTAATTTAATGGCTAAACTGGTTTTGCCAGAAGCAGTTGGCCCCAGAATTACAATTAATTTTGGCAGATTCATAAAAAGGATTAATTAATATATTCTAGCTAAATAACTAAAAACTTCAACATCTAAAAATATTAGAATTTGATATTTATTTATTATAGAACTTTAAAATAAGAATATTTTTAATATGACAATTGTTTTTTATTTTTTAAAATGTTATAATTAAAGACTATTAATGATAAAAATATGGGAGGAACACCAACTAGACATCATACTCATTCTAGAAGAAACAAGGGAAGATCTCATTTTGCCTTAAAGCAAAAAAATTTAGTTAGTTGCACTAATTGTGGAACTTTAATAAAACCCAATACTACTTGTTCTAATTGCGGTTTTTATAAAGGCAAACCTCAAGCAAAAATTTTAAAGAAAATAGAAAGAGTCCAACGAAGAGAAAAAGAAAAAGCGACAACCAGAGCTCAAGGAAAGTAATTTATATGGCAAATAGGCATTCTTCTAGATCAGCAATTATTCAAACTCTTTATGAGTTAGATTTTAATAATTTTAGCGAAAAAAATTATTTAGCTTTATTAGAAAATAATCTTAATGAATTTTGGCCAGTTATTAAAGACCCAGAATTTTCAAAAAATCTGTTAAGGGGTATTATGGAGCATAAAGAAGAAATTGATAAATTAATTGAAAAATTTGCTCCCGAGTGGCCTATTAGTAAAATCAACTTAGTTGATAGAAATATTTTAAGACTTGGAATTTACGAATTGCTTTATGCTGACTCTCAAGAGGTGCCAGCTAAAGTAGCAATTAATGAAGCAATTGAATTAGCTAAAGAATTTAGCGGTGAAACCTCTGGCAGATTTGTAAATGGTGTTTTGGGAAGCATTTATAAAAACATTGATAGCCTTAAATAAACTATGCCCTTGGAAGCTTTAGAAAAAGAAATAGGTTACACTTTCAAAAATAAAAACTTATTAAAAGAAGCTTTAACCCATCGTTCTTATTTAAATGAAAATAAAAACTGGAAACTGCCTCATAATGAACGATTAGAATTTTTAGGCGATGCCGTTTTGGAACTAGTAGTTACTAAATATTTATTTGAAAAATTTAAAAATTTGGAGGAGGGAGAATTAACCAAATACCGTTCAGCCCTGGTCAGCGCTTCAACTTTGGCGAAAGTTGCCCATCAATTAAAACTTGATGAATTTATTTTATTATCAAAAGGCGAGAGACAAAATAATTTAAAAGCTAAAAATGAAATTTTGGGCAATACCTTTGAAGCTTTAGTTGGCGCAATTTATTTAGACGGTGGTTATTCTAATGCCAAAAAATTTATCATTAAAAACCTGATTCCTTATTTGAAACTTATTATTTCTAAAAAATTATTTAAAGATTCAAAAAGTTATTTTCAAGAACAAGCTCAAGCCAAAGAGTTAATTACTCCCCATTATCAATTGTTAAAAGAATGGGGGCCGGATCATGACAAAAAATTTTTAGTCGGGGTTTATTTAAATGATAAAAAAATTGCTCAAGCAGAAGGCAGTTCTAAGCAAGAAGCTGAAGTTGAAGCTGCTAAAAAAGCTTTAAAAATAAAAGGTTGGAATAAATAACTATGTTTAAAAGTTTAGAAATTTTAGGTTTTAAATCCTTTCCAGAAAAAATAACTTTTGATTTTTCAAAAAATCTTACAGCAATTGTTGGCCCAAATGGCAGTGGCAAATCAAATGTCGTTGATGCTATTCGTTGGGTTTTGGGAGAGCAAAGTTTTAAAAATTTAAGAGTTTCAAATTTAGTTGAAATTATTTTTTCTGGAAATTTGAAAAAACCGCCAGCTGGTTTTGCTTCAGTTAAAGCTACTTTTGATAATTCCTCTAAAATTTTTCCAGTTGATTTTGAAGAAATTGAAATTACCAGAAAAATATATCGAGATGGAACATCGGAATATTTTTTAAACAAATCTTCAATAAGATTGAAGGATTTGGTTGGAATTTTAGCTAGCGCTAAATTAGGAGTTAAGGGTTTAGGGATAATTAATCAAGGATCAGTTGATTTATTTTTGCGTTCTTCTCCTATTGAAAGAGTTGAAATGATAGAAGAAATGATTGGTTTAAAAGAATTGCGGTTGAAAAAAAACGAAGCTTCAAACAAGATTGAAGAAACTAAAAATAACCTAGAACAATCGCGGAATATTTTAATGGAATTAGAGCCAAACCTCCGTTCTTTAAAAAGGCAAGTTGATAAATGGGAGAAAAGAAAAGATAAAGAATTAGAATTACAAGAAAAAGAAAAAATTTATTTTTCTTTCAAAATAAAGCAGCTTAACGAAAATTTTAGAACTCCGGAAATCAATGAAGAATTATTGATTTCCGAAATTCAAACAATCAAAAATTTTTTAAAAGAAGAAGAAAATAAACTAACTTTAGAAAATTCTATTAGTGATTCAGTTATAAAAAACGAATTACAAACTAAACTTAGAAATTTAGAATATAAACGAGATGAAGTTTTAAGAAGTCTGGGGAGCTTAGAGGGCCAAATTAAAATTATTTCCAACTTTCAAACAACACCAAATTTTTCTTTGTCTCAAGCAACTAATAAATTACAAGAGATTTTAAGTTCCCTAAATTCATTTTTGGGATTTTCTGATCTAGAAAAGTTAAAAATTGAAATTCAAAAACTTATTGGTTCCCTGAAAAAATTTTTAAGCGACGAAGAAAATCGCCAAAATTCCACGCAAGATGAATTAGTTAATCAAAGGGATAAAATTCAAAAAGAACTGAATTTAATTTTGGGTGAAATTGAAAAAGCAACTAAAGAAATTAATGATTTAGATAGTCAAGAGTTTCAAAAAACTCAAAGTTTAAAAGAACTTATTTTCAAAATAGAAAACCAGAGAAAAATTCTAAAAGAAAAAGAGGATTCTCTTAACAATTTAAATTTTCTAAAGGAAAAAAGAGAATTTTATGAAAACGATTTAAGAAAAAAAATGCAAGAAAGCAATTTAAATTTTGAAGAATTTATAAAGCAAAACCAAGAGTTAATTAATAAGCCGGAAATTGGAGAGTTGGAAGCAGAAAAGTTAGAAATCCAAATTTTTAAATTGAAAAAAGAATTAGCAACTATTGGAGAAGTTGATGAAGAAATTATTAATTCTTTTAACGATTTAAAAGAAAGATTTGAATTTATAACTAACCAGAAACAGGATTTAGAAAAAGCGCTGAATGACTTAGAAAATTTAAACAGCTTTTTAACAGAAAAAATAAAAACAGATTTTCAAGAGGCAATTAATAGCATTTCTAAAGAATTTCAAAAATATTTTGAAATTCTTTTTCAAGGAGGCAAGGCTAATTTAAAAATTGTGCCTTTAATTAAAAACGATAATGGTAATTCCCAAACAATTGAAGGAATTGAAATTAATGTTAATTTGCCTAGAAAAAAAATAAAGTCAATTGAAGCTTTATCAGGAGGAGAAAGGTCGTTAACTTCTCTGGCAATTCTACTGGCAATTGTTTCTTTTTCCAAACCGCCATTTTTGGTATTGGACGAAGTCGATGCTTCACTTGATGAAACTAATTCTTTAAAATTAGCCAATCTTTTAAAAGAAACTTCCCAAGATGTTCAATTTATTTTGATAACCCATAATAGGGCGGTGATGCAAGTGGCTGATATTTTATATGGTGTAACAATGAGGGATGGTATTTCTAAAGTTTTTACGCTAAACTTTAAAGAAAGCCAGGAAGAGATTATAAATAATGAAATTAAAAACTAAAAATTTTAAAGGTGTTTCAGCTTTAGTAATAATTTTGGGAATAACTTCTATTGCTATTGCCGTAGTTATAACTTTGGCTTTAATTACTTATTTTGAAAGCAATTCAACTTTTTTAAGACAAAAATCTTCTGAAGCTTTGTTTATTGCCCAATCTGGAGTTTATGACGCTTTATATAAAATTTCGCAAAATAAAAATATAAATATTCCAGAAGGTTATACTTTAGATTTCGAAAATGGCCAGGCAACTGTCACAATTGAGAAAAATGTTGATGAATTTGGTCCTACTCCTGGATTTTTTATGATTAATTCAACTGGTTCAGCTAAAGCGCTAATTGGCAAAGTCTATAGGAAACTGCAAATTAAAGCAGCAATTGATGAAACTTCTGGTAAACTAACAATTATTTCTTGGAAAGAAATAGAGGTTTAATTATATGATTTTAGCTTTAAATTGGAAACTAAATCCCCAATCTTTAGAAGAAGCTAATAAACTTTTTGATAAAACGTTAAATTTTTCTTCTAAAGCAAAAAATTTACAAATTTTAATTTTGCCTCCTTTCCAATATCTTTTTAATTTGAATAATTACAAATTGCCATTCAATGTTTCTTTAGGGGCTCAAAATTGCTTTTGGGAAAATAGCGGTTCTTATACCGGAGAAGTTTCGCCATTATTTTTAAAGCAGAATAATATTAGCTATGTCTTATTAGGCCATTCTGAAAGAAGAATTCATCTTAGGGAAACTTCTGCAATGATTAATAAAAAACTTTTGGCAGCTTTAAATGCTAATTTAAAGGTTATTTTGTGTATCGGGGAAGACGAGAAAATTCATTCAAAAGGAGAAAAAAGCATTAAGTCATTTTTAAGGTTTCAAATCAATAATTCTTTAAAAAATTTTGATTCTTTGCCTTTATCATTAAAACACAATTTGATTATCGCTTATGAGCCAATTTGGGCTATTTCCGGATTTGGCGGCAAATCTCCAGAAAAACCTCAAATTGCCAGTAATCTATCTTTATTTATTAAAAATTATTTCAAAGACAAATATGGATTAAATAATGAGTTGGTGTTATATGGCGGATCTCTAAATTCTAAAAATATTACTAATTTTTTGGATTACGAAACCCTCGATGGATTTTTAATAGGAAAATCAAGCGTTAATCAGGAAGAGGTAAAAGAACTAATTGAAATTCTAAAAAATAAAAAATAATTAAATTTTTAAAATATTTTGCTTTATGTTATTATTATAAATAATTAATTAATTAAAAATATGACTAACCTTAAAAATATTTTATTTGGATGTTTGAGCTTATTGGCAATTGGATTGGTAGTTTTAACCGGGGTTTTTGTGTCGCAACTATTAAATGATTCTTTTAATAAAACTCCGGCAACTATTGCCGTAGAAGGCTCTTCAAAAATAAATTATGTTCCAGATGAGGCAGTGATAACTAGTGGGGTATTAATTGAGGGACAAAGTCCTAAAGATATTCAAAGCCAAAGTGATAGTTTAATGACCGGCTTGATAAATTTTCTAAAAGAACAGGGAATTGAGGAAAAAGATATCAAAACAACAAGATATAACCTTTCTCCTAAATATGACTGGGATAATCACAATAGAATTATAGGCTACTCGTTAGACCAAACAATCGAAATTAGGTTAAAAGATTTTTCTAAAATAGGAGAAATTGTGGCTGGTTTAACTAGAAATGGAGCTAATGAAATAAGAGGCCTTAATTTTTCTTTAAGTTCTGAAGCTGAAAAAAATTTAAAAAATCAAGCACGAGATTTAGCAATAGCCGATGCTTATCAAAATTTGGAAAATTTAAAAAAATCATTAAAAATTAAAAATGTTAAGTTAGTTGGTTTTTCTGAAAATGGCAATCAGCCAATTACTTATCAAAGATTTGATGCTGTGTTGGGAAATGAATATTTAAAAGCTCCAAGTTCGCCAATTTTAGCTGGAGAAAATGAATTTGTTTCAAATGTTTATTTGGTTTTTGAAATAAGATAATTATGATTGAATTTGTTTCTAGCAAATTAAATTTTAAAAATAAAAAAGTTCTTTTAAGGGTTGATTATAATGTAAAGATAAAAAATAATATAATTGTTGACGATTTTAGAATTAAAAAATCTTTAAAAACCATTAATTTTTTGAAAAATAAAGCTAAAGTTGTAATTTTAGTATCTCATTTGGGAAATCCCCAAGGAATTGATGAGCAATTTAGTTTAAGAATAGTTGCTAAATACCTTTCAAAAATTTTAAAACGCAAAATTTATTTTATAACTGATTTTGAAAATTGTGAAAAAATTATAAACTCTTTGCCAAGTGGCTCAATAGCTTTGCTTGAAAACTTAAGATTTTACAAAGGAGAAAAAGAAAATTCAAAAAATTTTGCAAAAAAACTTGCTAGCTTGGGAGATATTTATATTAATGATGCTTTTTCAGTAAGCCATCGTAAGAATGCTTCGGTTTGTAAAATTACTGAGTTTCTTCCTAGTTATGGTGGTTTGCTTTTAAAAGAAGAACTCCAAAATTTAGAAAAAATTAGAAATAATTTCAACCCTCCTTTTGTAGTTGTTTTAGGTGGAGCTAAATTAAAAGATAAATTGCCACTAATTAAAAATTTTTTGAAAACTAGCGATTATATTTTAGTTGGCGGAGGAATAGCTAATACTTTTTTAAAATCTCAAAATATTGAAATTGGCAAATCTTTGGTTGAAGACGAACTTCTTGAAACCTCCAAAAAACTTCTTAAAAATAAAAAAATAATTTTGCCAATTGATTTTATAATAAGCAGTAATTACCGAAATATTAAAATTTTTAATCCTTTTAAAGATAAGATTTCAAAAAGTGAAGCAATTTTAGATATTGGCCCAAAAACAGTTTTGAAGTTTTCAAATTTAATTTCCAAAGCTCAAACAATATTTTTTAATGGCCCATTAGGTTATTTTGAAAATAAAAAATTCGCTACTGGCTCTTTAAAAATAACTCAAGCAATTTTAAAAAACAAGCAAGCTTTAAAAGTTATTGGAGGAGGAGAAACAATTGCTCTGTTAAATGGGACAATCTCTAATTTTGAAAAAATTCCTAATTTATTTGTATCAACTGGGGGAGGGGCAATGCTGGAGTATTTAGCTAACAAAAAATTGCCAGCTCTAGAAGCTTTGAAAAATAATAAAGTTTAAAACTAAAATGGCTAAAAAAATTATAATTTATACTGATGGTGGCTCTCGCGGGAACCCTGGAAAATCAGCTCTAGGGGTAGTTATTAAACTTTCCAATTCTTTGAAAACTTACAGTAAATTTTTAGGCAAAGCAACTAATAATGAAGCAGAATATCAAGCAGTTATTTTTGCCTTAAAAAAACTTAAAAGTTTGATTTCTAAAAAGCAAGCTAAAAATACTCAAGTTGTTATCAAAACCGATAGCGAATTAATGGCTAAACAGCTTACTGGCAAATATAAGTTAAAAGATAAAGATCTTATTCCTTTATTTGTTGAAATCTGGAATTTAAAGCAAGATTTTTTAAAAGTTGAATTCGAAATAATAAAAAGGGAACAAAATAAATTAGCTGATAAATTAGTTAATCAGGAATTAGATAAAGTTTCACAAATTTAGATTCAATTATCTTTTGACTTTTCTATTAAAATATGATATAATTATATATTAGTAGTCCAAAAGGCTATATTTTTATTTTAAAAAATTGATAAATTATTAAAAAACAATTACAATAAACTAAATAGTTTATGGATTTTCAAAATTTTACAGAAATAACAAATCAGATATTTTCCGTTATTTTGGATTTTTTGATAAATTTTGGTTGGATTTTTTTAGTTTTTATTCTCTACAACATTTTTATTAATTATTGGATAACCTATCAGAAGAAAAAATTTAAAAGTAGCATTAATTTCATTACTTTAAAAATCAAAATTCCCAGAGAAGTTGAAGCTAGTTATAAAGTTATGGAACAAATATTTTCAGGATTATCAGTGATTAGTAGTAGTCCTTCAAGAATCGATGAAATTACTTCTGGTAAAGTTCCTTTATGGATTTCTTTTGAAATAGCTGCCAACGATTCGGGAATTGAATTTTTTATTAAAACCCCAATTGATTTTAAAAAAACGCTAGAAGCTTTATTTTATTCTCATTATCCCCAAGCCGTAATTGAAGAAACAAGTGATTATACAGAAGAAATAACAGTAAGTTTACCTAACGATTATAATTCCTTGTGGGCTAGTGAATTTGCCCTTTCTAAAGATTGCGTTTTGCCAATTAAAACTTATCAATTTTTTGAAGAAAAAGATGAAGAAAAAAGATTAGAGCCAATGGCTCCGCTTTTAGAAATTCTTAGCAATTTAAAAGAAGGAGAAGAAATTTGGATGCAGTTTATTATCCGGGGATTAACAAAAGATCAAGCAAAGCAATTTCAAAGTGAAGCTAAGAAAAAAATTGATGAATTATTTAATAAAAAAGAGCCTCCTAAAAAATCTGATCTTCAAATATTTATTGATTCATTTATTGAGGTTTTGGGTGAATTTTTTTCTTCTATTTTTGGCGGTTTGGTTCCTGGAGGCTCTAATAATAAAAAAGAGGAAGCTAAACCAGCGACTTTTATTATGACTCCACAAGTTAAGGAAAATTCAGAAGCAATTCAGAGAAAAATTTCAAAAGTGGTTTTTGAAAGTGTTATTAGGGTGGTTTATTTTGCTCCAGCAGCGATTTTTGATAAAAACGGTCAAAGCACGGCTTTAAAGTCCTATTTTTCGACTTTTACTGTTGAAGGGCTTAATTCTTTTAAAGACAAGGGGCTTAAAAAGCCAAAAACTTTAATAAGGGAAATTTATAAAAATTGGGAATCAGACCAATTAAGGGAATTATTCGAGAGCTTTAAAAAAAGAAAAATCAAAGATCCAACAGCTAATAAAATTTTAGAAAAAAATATTTTAAGTTCTGAAGAATTGGCAACTTTGTATCATTTTCCTTTGTCAACTACTGTTGGCGCTAAAATTTCTAGGATTCAAACAAAAACCGAGGCTCCTCCTCCTAATTTACCAATCATTAGCTAATATGGAAAACGAATTAAGCTTAATAGGTAAAATTATTTTAAAAGATAAAGAGCAGCTGTTTGGCATAAAAACAGATGACAGGCGGCGCCATATGTATATTATTGGTAGAACTGGCGTTGGAAAAACAACTTTAGAGGAAACTTTAGCTCTTTACGATATTGAGCACAATAAAGGAATTGGAGTAATTGATCCTCATGGGGAGATGAGCGAGAGGCTTTTGAAGTTTATTCCTAAAAATAGAATAGATGATGTAGTTTATTTTAATCCAGCTGATTATTCCTATCCTTTAGCTTTTAATGTAATGGAATACGTTGAACCTCAATATCGGCATATGGTAGCCAGTGGTTTATTATCGGTTTTTGAAAAAATTTGGCCTGATGTTTGGAGTTCTCGTATGGAATATATTTTAAATAATACTATTTTAGCTTTGCTTGAATATCCAGATTCGACACTTTTGCACATTAACCGAATGTTAGCTGATAAGGATTTTAGAAAAGAAGTTGTTAATAACTTAACAGATGAAGTTGTTAAGGCTTTTTGGCTTGAAGAATTTGAAAGATATCACGAAAGATTTCAAGTTGAAGCAATTGCTCCAATTCAAAATAAGGTTGGCCAGTTTATTTCTAATCCCTTAATTAGAAATATTGTTGGCCAGCAAAAATCAAAAATAAATTTGAGGGAAATAATTGATAGCCGTAAAATTTTAATAGCTAGATTGCCAGTTGGCTTAATTGGCGAGACGAATGTTTCTTTGCTTGGGGGATTATTGGTTACTAAACTTCAACAAGCAGCTATGAGCAGAATCGATATTCCCGAAGAAAATCGCCAAGATTTCTTTCTATTTATTGATGAGTTTCAAAATTTTGCCACTGAATCATTTATTAATATTTTAGCAGAAGCTAGAAAATATCGTTTAAATTTAACTTTGGCTAACCAATACTTAGAGCAATTGCCAGAAAATTTAAGAGCTGCAATTTTGGGAACTATTGGAACTTTGGTTATTTTTAGAATTGGAGCCAGAGACGCTGAAGTTTTGAAAAAAGAATTCGAGCCATTTTTAAATGAACAGGATTTAATTAATCTTCCTAAATATAACTTTTATATTAAATTAATGATTGATGGAGTTGTATCTAATCCTTTTTTAGCTTCAACTCTTGCTCCCAGAACTGAACCACTTGAAAATTATGTTGAAGAAATTATTGCTTTGTCTCGTTTAAAATACAGCAATAGAAAAGAAGATGTAGAAATGGAAATAGGCAAAGAATTTAAAAAAACAAATTCCTTAGAAAATGTTGGGCAAGCTAAATCTAATTCCAACGAAAAAAGAGAAACTATCTTATACGAAGCAGTTTGTTCTAATTGCAACAAAAAAATTCAAGTTCCATTCAAACCAGATCCCAATAGGCCGGTTTATTGCAAAAATTGCTTAAAGAAAATAAGGGCAAAAACTTCGAAACCTGAAGTTTTAAAACAATAGTTCTAGTTTTGGAGATTAATTATTTTATCTTTACTCTTCCAACATAAGTTCCGGTTTGGGTATTAACCAAAATAATATCTCCTT
>DAOTOJ010000007.1:0-22816 GCA_035451285.1 Minisyncoccota bacterium | reverse complement strand
GTGGACCTGGGGAGAATCGAACTCCCGACTGTACAATGCGAATGTACTGTTATGCCACTTAACTACAGGCCCTAATTTAAAAAATTTTCAACCAAAAATTTACCAAGTTTATCAGGATTATGACGAATTAAATTTCTTTTCGTTAAATTATCGTTTTTTAATTGGGAAGTTAATTGGCCATTAATTAGGTTTGCTCCTAAAAATAATTTTTCATCATAAATAAATTTCTTAAATGCTTTGTAAATAATTGGTTTAGATTTTTCTTTTCTGAAATATTTTTGAACCAAATACTTTGGCGGTTCCTGGTTATTAAAAATAACTGCGTCTAAAATATTTTTGCCTAAATATTTTTCTATTTCGTTAGTAAAATCAAAAATTGTAAAATTATCATTTTGGCCAAATTTAGTTACTAAATTTGTAATTAAAACTTTTTTGGCTTTTGATTTCTTTAAAGCCTCATTTACTCCTTTAACTAAAAATAAAGGGATAAGACTAGTATACATATTTCCTGGACCAATAATTATTAAGTCAGCTAATAAAATTGCTTTTTGAGCTTTGGGATTAATTTCTGCTTTAGGAATAGTATAATATTTTTTAATTCCTATTGGCTGAATAATTTCACTGGGGGTAATGTTTCTCTCTCCTATTAATTTTGCTCCATTTTTTAAAACCATTACTAATTTAATATTTTTTAAAGTAATTGGAATAACTTCGCCAGAAATATTAATAATTTTACCAAGCTGGTCAATTGCTTTATCTAAGGAACCACTTACTTTTTCTAAGGCTGATAAAAAAATATTGCCAAAACTATGTCCCTTTAAGCTACCTTTTTCGAAGCGGTAATTCATTAGTTTTCTTATTAAAATAGGAGATTCAGATAAAGCAACTAAACACTGCCTGATATCGCCTGGAGGCAAAACCCCTAATTCATCTCTCAAAACTCCTGAAGAACCGCCGTCATCAGTCATTGCTACAATTGCTTGTAAATAAAGATTTTGATATTTTCTTAAAGCAGTTAAAACAGTATAAGTTCCAGTTCCTCCGCCCATTACTACCACTTTTTTAAGTTTTTTTGCCATTATTTAAATATTTTAACATTATTTTATCATTGATTTAATAAAACTACTCAACGGTTACTGATTTTGCTAAATTTCTTGGCCGATCAATATCTTTTTTTAAAAATTTAGCGCAGTAATAAGCAAATAAATGAAGCGGAGCAATTAATAAAATTGGTTGAAGAATCTCTAAGGTTTTTGGAACATAAATAACTTCCTCAACTTTTTTAGCCAAATTCTTATTACCAATAGTCGTTAAAGCTATTATTTTACCATTTCTAGCTTTGATTTCTTCTAAATTAGAAATAATTTTTTCGTAAAGACTGTCTTCGGGAGCAATAACTACTATTGGAAAGTTTTTATCAATTAAAGCTATTGGTCCATGTTTCATTTCCCCAGCTGGATAACCTTCGGCGTGAATATAAGAGATTTCTTTTAATTTCAAAGCTCCTTCCAAAGCTATAGGGTAATTAAATTTTCTTCCAAGATATAAAAAATTTTTATAGTGATTATATTTTTTAGCAAGGCTTTTAATTTTCTGCTCTTGAGAATAAGAAAAAATTTTATTTAAATAGTCTGGGGTTTTAGCTAATTCTTTTAAATAATTTTTTAATTCTTTTTGAGAAATTTTTTTATTTTCTTTTGCTAAATAAAGAGTGGTTAAAACTAGGGCTACCAATTGAGAAGAAAAAGCTTTAGTTGAAGCAACTGCATATTCTGGACCAGCATAAGTATAAATTCCAAAATCAACAAGACGACTAATAGCTGAGCCAACCACATTAACAATTCCCATTGTCAAAACTTTATTTTTCTTAGCTATTTTTAAAACTTCTAGAGTATCAGCTGTTTCTCCAGATTGACTAATGGCTATAATTAAAGTATTTTGATGATAAATAAATTTTTTATACCGTAGCTCAGAAGCAACTAAAGCTTCGGTTTCAATGCCGCTAAGATCTTCAATCAAATATTTGCCAAAAAGAGCCGCATAATAAGCGCTACCACAACCAGTAATAATAATTTTATTAATACTTCTTAAATTGTTTTTATGTGTTTCAAGCCCCGCAATTTTTATTTGCCCTTTTAATGGGAAAATCCTGCCTCGCAAAGTATTTTTAATTGCTTGGGACTCTTCTTTTATTTCTTTTAACATAAAGTGCTCATAGCTATTTTTAGTTTTTCCAAAAATTTCAGGTTTTAAATCGACCAAAGATTTATTAACTTTTTGATTGTTTTTAAAATTAAGAATTTTAAAAACAGAATTATTGATTTCAACCATTTCGCCATCGTCTAAATAAACAACTTTATTAATATTTTTATTCATAGCTAAGATATCAGAAGCTAAAACAAAACCGTCTTTAGAAATTCCTAAAATTAAAGGACTAGAAAATTTTGCTCCAATTAATTTATCGGGTTCATTTCTATTAAAAATAACCAAAGCAAAACTGCCATTTAAAAACTTTAAAGATTGGCTAACGGCTTTTTGATAATTTTTTTCTTTTTTAAGATTTTCTTCTATTAGATGGGGAATAACCTCGGTATCAGTTTGGGAAATAAATTTATGGCCGCGAGTTATCAAAAATTTTTTAAGTTCTTCAAAGTTTTCAATAATACCGTTGTGAACTACAAAAATATTTTTTGAGCAATCGAATTGAGGATGGGCATTTTTTATTGAAGTTCTTCCGTGAGTTGCCCAACGAGTATGTCCTAACGCTAAATTATAATAACTATCAGTAATTTGAGATTTAAAAACTTTAATTCTTGAGGTACTTTTTTTAAAATACAATAAGTTATTAGATTTATTGTAGGCTAAAACTCCTAATGAATCGTAGCCGCGATATTCCATTTTTTCTAAACCTTTAACTACTATAGGCAAAGCTGATTTTTTACCAATATAACCAATTATGCCGCACATAGCTCTTAACTATTAATAACAAAATTTATAATTTTATCTTTAATAAAGATAATTTTTTTAATTGTTTTATTTTCAAGCCATTTTTTAACTTCTTTTAGTTCTTGCGCTTTTTTAATAATTTTTTCTTGGGCTAAAGACTTAGAAATTGTTAAAGTAGCCCGTAATTTACCATTAACTTGAATGGCGTAATTAGCTTCAGTTTCTTTAACTAATTTAGCGTCAAACTTAGGCCACACCTGATTATCAATTGATTTTTTAGGATTTAAAATCTGAAAAAGTTCAGATGAAATATGGGGCGCAAAAGGATAAAGCAAAATAAGATAAGCCTTCATAAGTTCCTTAAAGTCTTTTTTAGAAATTTTTAAAGCATTAATCGTTAATTCATTTTCCAGTTCCATTAAAGCTGAAATTGCAGTATTAAATTTTAAATTATTAGTATCTTCGGTTACTTTTTTAATCGTTTTGTGAAGATTTATTTTAAGATTTTTAAAAATGTCTTTATCTGAAACTTTGCTAAATGAATTTTTAGTCAAATTAACTATAACTAAATTCCAAACTCGATTTAAAAACCTATGAACTCCAATAATGCTTTTAGTATCCCAAGGTTTAACTGCTTCTAATGGCCCTAAAAACATTTCATAAATCCTTAAAGTATCTGCTCCATATTGTTTAATAATTTCATCAGGGTTGATTACGTTACCTTTTGATTTAGACATTTTTTCGTTATCCGAACCTAAAATTAATCCTTGATTTACTAATCTTTCAAATGGTTCTAGGCTAGAAACCAATCCCAAATCGTACAAAAACTTATGCCAAAAACGGGCATAAATTAAATGTCTGGTAGCGTGTTCTACTCCCCCGACATATAAATCAACTGGCACCCAATAATCAATAACCTTTTTGTTCCAACCTTTATTAAAATCTTTAACCTTTAAATTTTTGCCTAAAGCATAACCTAAATAATACCAAGAAGAACCAGCCCACTGAGGCATAGTATCGGTTTCTCTAATAGCTGGATTTGAACATTTAGGACAAGTAGTTTCAACCCAATTTTCAATTTCAGCTAAAGGTGATTTACCAGTGGTAGTTTGCTTGTAATATTTTACCTTTGGCAAGGTTAAGGGAAGTTTGTTGATTTTTAGAGCAATCCAGCCCGGATTTAAAATTTCTCCTTTGGAATAAGTATATTTTCCAATCTTATATTGGACATCATTTTTAGAAAACTTTTCATCGATTTTCAAATTAGCATTTTCAATCAATTGCTTGCAATGCGGACAAAAAACCAAAGGAATTGGTTCTCCCCAAAATCTTTGGCGAGCAAAAACCCAATCTTTTATTTTATAATTTACTTTTTTATTAGCCCCTACAAAATTAGCAATTTTATCTTTAGCGATAGTTGATTTTAGCCTGTCAAAAGGGCCAGAATTTATTAAAATTCCCTCTCCTATATAGGGTTCTTCCAAATTGTGATTTTGGCCATCAGGGGAAATAACTTCTCTTATTTCTAAATCAAATTTTTTAGCAAATTTAAAATCTCGTTCATCATGAGCTGGCACAGCCATAATTGCTCCAGTGGCATAATTCATTAAAACGTATTCAGAAATCCAAATCGGAATCCTCTCGTTATTACTAGGATTAACTCCAAAACTTCCAGTAAAAACTCCCGTGATTTCTTTTTCTTTGGTTCTTAATAGCTCTGGTTTATTAATAACTTGGTTAACATAATTTTCAACCTTAGATTTATTGGAAATAGCTGTAATTTTAGAAACCAAAGGATGTTCTGGGGCTAACACTAAATAAGTCGCCCCAAAAATTGTATCGATTCTAGTTGTAAAAACATTAACTTCTAGATTAGTTTCTTTATCGTTTTGGTTTAAAGAATCTTGTTGGGGAGTAATAATTTTAAATTTAACTTCATAACCAGTTGACTTACCAATCCAATCTTTTTGCATTTCAACAACATTTTGTGGCCAATTTAAATATTTTAAATCATTTAATAATCTTTCAGCATATTGAGTAATTTTAATAGACCACTGTTCTAAGGGTTTTCTTTCAATCTCGGATCCGCATCTTTCGCATTTACCATTTTCCAAGTCTTCTTCTGCTAAAGAAGTTTTACACGATGGACACCAGTTAATGAAGGCCTGCTGCCTAAAAACCAAACCTTTTTCAAACATCTTTAAAAACATCCATTGGGTCCATTTATAATAAAAGGGGTCAGTTGTTGAAAATTCTCTAGTCCAATCATAAGAAAATCCTAAAGATTGCATTTGGCTTTTAAATTTTTTAACGCTTTTTTTAGTAATAATTTCAGGATGAGTTTTAGTTTTAAGGGCATAATTTTCAGTTGGCAAGCCAAAAGCATCCCAACCCATTGGATGAAGAACATTGAAATTATTCAATCTTAAAAATCTAGAATAAATATCAGTAGCGGTATAACCTTCAACATGACCAACATGTAGACCTTCACCAGAAGGATAAGGAAACATATCCAAAACATAATGTTTCTTCTTTTTTGAAAAATCGGTTCCCTGCCATAATTTAAAATTATTTTGAGACCAGATTTTTTGCCATTTTTTTTCTATTCTTGAAAAATCATATTTTTTAGTCATAATCAAGCTTATTATCCTTTATTAATTTCTTTATTTTTTTAATTATTGTAGCACTCTCTAAATCACTTTCAAAACCAGAAGCATTATAATGCCCTCCGCCATTAAAATAAGAAGCAATTTTATTCAAGTCAACTCCGTTTAAGTAAGATAAGCCTCTTAAACTTCCTTTCCATTTTTGAGAATCAAGCTTTCTTAATACCAAAGAAATCTGAACATCTTTAATTTCTAACAAAAAATCTGATAATTTGGAATGCATAAATAATAACAATTTTTCGTTTATCCCATGGGGTTCTTCTTTAATAACACAGTAAGCAAAAGAAAGCTTTTTATCAATTTTTACTAATTTAAGATATTTTTTAAGGTATTTGGCAAAAAGCTTGAGTTGTTCTAAATTTTGCCAATTATTTTCAAAACTTTTTATTTTAGAAAGCATTCCTGGCTCTATTAAAAGATCGCCAACCTTTTCAAAAAGATTTTTATTAACTCTTTCATAAATAAAACCGCCGGTATCATAATAAATTCCAGTTAATAATGCCAAACTCGCTTCTTTGGTAATTAGCCAATTCATAGATTTTGCTAAATCATAAATTATTTCAGAAGTTGAAGATTTAGTAGTATCAATTAGCAATAAATCTCCTTTTTGAGTTTGCAAAAAATGATGGTCAATAGTTATTAAAAAAATATTTTTATCTTTCAAAATTTTTAAAGCTTTTTTATCTAATCTATAAAATTGGCCATAATCCAAAAGAATCGCTAAATCATAATTCTGATATAATTGATTATTTATCAAGTTTTTAAAAAAATCCCATGGATATTCTTCAAAAGAAGAAACTATAGAAACCTTTTTGCCTAATTTTTTTAAAATTAGATAAAGGCCAACCGAAGAACCAACAGCGTCAAAATCAGGATTAATATGAGAAGCTATTAAAATAGTTTTGGCTTTAACTATTTTTTTGCCAATAGATTTTAAAGAAGTCTTGGGCATTGTTAAATTAAAATAAATAATATTTTAAATTCTAATAGCAAAAGCTTTAAAAATCAATTAAATAAAGCTATTAAATTTTAAAAAGTTTAATAACATTAGCGTCAATTTTTGAAACAAATTCATTGTAATCTATATTTTTAAGAACTGCTGCCTTTTGATAAACTTTTTCAACGTCTAAGGGAGTATTATTTCTAATAAATGGCGAATCAGTTTCTAAAAAAATTCTATCCAAAGGAACGTATTTTACAACGTCGTTATAATCATCAGTTAAGGTAATAACCGTTGAAAAAGATAAATAAACCCCTAAATCTAAAAATTTTCTAGCTTCCACCTTAGAACCAGTAAAAAAATGCATTACTACACTATTTTGATTGCTATTTTTTAAAATTTCAAAAACTTCGCTGAACGATTCTCGGCTATGAACTACTAAGGGTTTTTTAATTTCTGAAGATAACTCAATTTGTTTCAAAAATAATTCTTTTTGAAGATTTTTTGATAATTTGCTGGTAAGTTTATAAAAATCTAAACCACATTCTCCAAGTGCCACAATTTTATCTTGATTTCTAACTACTAAATTCTTAAATTTCTCGAAATCTCCTAAATCATTTAATTCGGTTGGATGAATTCCTAAAGAAACAAAAATTAAAGATGATAGTTGAGAAATTTCCAAAGTTTTTAGAGTGTCTTTTAAATTAGTGCCAATAGTTATAACTTTTAAATTTTTAGCCTCTAATTGGCTGATAATTTCCTTTCTTTTATTATCTTTAAAATACTGTAAATGACAATGAGAATCGATCATCTAATAAGATTTTTATTAATTAAAACTAATCTTTTCTAGGAAATAATTGAGAGAAAGAATTGATTTGAATTTTTCTATTTTGATAATCAGTTATTGGAATATTTGTTAAATTAAAAAACGATAAAATTTTATGACTGGTTTCTGGAATAAATGGAAAAATAAGCTGACTAATATTTGCTAATAAAAAAACCAAAGAAGAAATATAATTTTCAAAATCAATGCTTTTTATATCAGAATTTAAAAATTCCCAAGGTTTTTTAGCATTCAAATAATTATCCCCTTCTTTAATCAAGGAATTTATTAAGTCCAGAGCTTCATTAAACTTATAGTCTTTCATTAATCTATGAAATTCTTGCTTATTCTGATTAATTTTTTCCTCAAAATCATTAGTTCTAAAATAAATTTCATTTTTATAAAGAGAAACCAGTCTCACTACCCTTGAAGTTAAATTTCCTAAACCATTTGCTAAATCTCCATTATAACGAGCTCGAAATTTTTCCGGAGTATAGTCTAAATCATCAAATGGGCTGGATTCTTTAAGTAAAAAATATCTTAAAGAATCTGCACTAAATTCTTGCACAATCTTAAACGGATCTATTGTCTCGCCCTGAGATTTTGATATTTTTTCACCATTAATCGTTATAAATCCATGGATAAAAATTGTTTTGGGTAAAGGCAAACCAATAGATAATAAAATTGCCGGCCAAATAATGGCATGAAATTTAGAAACATCTTTTCCTAAAACTTGGACATCTGGCGGCCAAAATCTCTGAAAATTTGCTCCAGCTGATAAGAAATCAACCCCTGACAAATAATTAGTTAAAGCATCCGCCCAAACATAAATAATCTGACTGGAATCATCTGGAACCGGAATCCCCCATTTTAGTTTTTCAATTGGTCTTGAAAAACTAATATCTTTTAAACCTTGGCTAATAAAAGAAATAACTTCGTTTTTCCTAAATTCTGGCAAAATTTTAATTTCTCCATTGCTAATAATTTCCAAAAGTTCGCTTTGAAATTTAGAAAGTTTAAAGATATAATTTTCTTCTTGGGTTTCAATTGTTGGAATCTTGTGGATTAAACAATTGTAATTTTCATCCATTTCCTTGTCAGTTAGAAATGCTTCACAACGTGAACAATATCTTCCCTTGTAAATCCCCTTATAAATATCGCCTTTATCTTTTAAGATTCTCCAGATTTTTTGAACCGTTGGCCAGTGTCTTTGTTTATCTGAGGTTCTTATAAAATCAGAGTTAGAAATATTTAAAATATTGGTAAGTTCTTGAAATTTTCTAGAATTTGAATCAACCAACTTTTCAACCGGTATCCCAAGAAATTTGGCAGTTTCCACCATCTTGAAACCATGTTCATCGCTACCGGTTAAAAAGAAAACGTCCTTGTTAAGTTGCCGATTATAACGAGCAATAACATCTGCCTGGATAATTTCTAAGGCAAAACCAATGTGGGGAGCGGCGTTAACATAAGGAATAGTAGTGGTAATATAAAATTTATTTGACATAATTAATAGTTTAGCTAATTATAATAACTAAAAAATAAAATTCAATCTTTTGCTTTGGTTTTTTAAAAGCTTATGATAAAATAATTTTAATAAGCGGGATTCGTACAGTGGTAGTACATCGCCTTGCCAAGGCGAAGGCGCGAGTTCGATTCTCGTATCCCGCTCCAATATTTATGAAAAAATCAGTTATTTTATTAATCTTAGATGGTTTAGGGATTAGTAAAAAACCCCAGGGAAACCCATTATTAGAAACTAAAACCCCAACTTTTGATTGGTCCAAAGAAAACTTTCCTTATTTTTCATTGCAGGCTTCGGGAATAGCTGTTGGTTTACCATGGGGAGATACCGGTTCAAGCGAAGTTGGACATTTAGCATTGGGGACTGGCAGAATCATTTATCAAAACTATCCCAAAATAAGTTTAGCAATTGAAAATAATACTTTTTTTCAAAAACCAGAATTTCAGGAATTATTTAATCATTTAAAAAAATATAACAGCAAACTTCATTTAATAGGATTAGCTTCTTCATCCAATACCCATTCTTCTTTGGAGCACTTAGACGCTTTGCTAAAACTTTGTAAATCTTATAACTTCACAAATGTTTATCTTCATTTAATTACTGATGGAATTGAAACCTTGCCCCAACAAGCTAAGGAAATTATTCCCCAAATAGAAAAAATGCTAAAAAATTATGAATTGGGAAAAATTGGCAGCATCTCAGGCAGATATTATTCAATGGATGTTAATCAATTTTGGGACAGAACTCAAAAAACTTACGAAACTCTAACAACATTAAGCAAAACTTCAACAATTGACGAGGTTTTAAACCAAAATTATAAATTAAATTTATCAGATGAATTTATCAAACCAACTCTGATTGATAATAATGGTTTAATTAATGATAATGATGCTTTATTGTTTTTTAATTTTAGAGAAGACGGTTTAAGACAATTACTTTTACCATTTGCTGATAAAAATTTTATCTTTTTTAAAACCGAGCAGTTTTCTAACTTATTCATTTTGACCTTTACTGAATATGAAAAAAATTTACCAGTTAAAGTTTTATTTCCCTTTGAAAAAATTAATAATTCTTTAAGCGAATATCTAGCAATAAATAACAGAAGACAACTTAAAATTTCTGAATCTTTAAAAGAAAGTTTAATAACTTATTATTTCAACGGTTTAAAAGCTAAAGCTTTCCAAAACGAATATCGAATAATCGTTCCTTCTCTTAATTTAGAATTTAAGGATAATTATAAACTTCAAAGCGAAGAAATAACTTCTAGGTTAATTCAGGCTTTAGAAGAAAATATTTATGATTTTATTTTAGTAAATATTGCTAATTTAGATTTAGCCGGCCATCAAACTAATTTCGAATTGGCTAAACAAACGATCAGTTATGTTGATAGCTTAATTAATAGAATTGCAAAATCAACCTTAGAATTAGATGCTTCGCTAATTATCACTTCAGATCATGGAAATATCGAAGAAATGTTTGATTATTCAAAGGGCACTTATGATACCAATCACAACAGTAATCCCGTTCCTTTCTTCTTAATTGATAAAAAATTTTATAGAAAAAGAACTAGCGAAGAAATAGTTTTAGCTGAAAAACAGGCTACTGGGAACCTAATAGACGTTTCTCCAACCATTTTAGAAATTTTAAATCTAAAAATCCCTGCTGAAATGACTGGTCAAAGTCTTCTAAAATTTTGTAAATAGCATGATAAACATTGAAGCCTATATTTTAAATTATAAAGATATCAAAGATCTCGATAGAAAATATATCTTATTAACCAAAGAATTTGGCAAAATTGAAGCTATTTGTAAAAGCGTTTTAAAGCCAAATTCCAAATTAGTAGGACATTTAGAGCCAATTAATTTTTCTTGGTTAGAAATAATAGAAACCAAAAACGGCTGGCAAATTATTAAGGCTTTAGAAAATAACAGTTTTTTTAATCTAAGAAGTAATTTAGAAGCCTTTAAAATTACCCTGTCTTTAGCTCAATTTTTAGATGAATTCGTTTATGGTTTAGATATTGAAATATTTAATCTATGGCAGAATTTTTTGAATAAAATCAATCTCTATTCTTTAGAAAAAGAGGTTAATTTTAATTTTCTAAAGGCTCAATTCATTTTAAAGTCTTTAAAAATTTTAGGATTTATGCCCGAATTAAATTGCGCTAATTGTGGAAAAAAAATAGTCGGCAATGCTTTTCTTTTTGAAAATCAATTTTTCTGCCAAACATGTTCTTTAAATAAAATTACTGAAAAATATATCAGCAAAAAAACCCTAGGAATTATTTCTATGATACTAAATAATTTATGGTTTAAAAATAGTTCCCAAAGTAAAGAAGTCATTGAAATAACTAACTATTTAGAGAAAAAAGCTTTCCAATTTATGTTATAATTTATTATGATTCAAAAAATTCCAACTTCTTGGGAAAAAGAAAAACCTCAACCAACAAACAAATTTAAGACTGGGATTCAAAAACCAGATATCTCTTTTAAAATTTCAGAAGGTTCAAAAAAATGGTTAATTTACGTTGGAATAATTTTAGGTGCTTTACTTTTGGTTTTTGGTGTTTTTTATTTTATTTTTAATGAACCCCAAAAAGATTCAGTAGAGATTAAAGCAAACCTCCCCCAAATAGTTGAGCTTGGGAAAATATATGAAATACCAATAACCATTGTCAATCAAAACTCTCAGAATGAATTGAAAGATGTTTATTTAAACTTAAAAGTAGACGAAGGAGTAGAGATAGCTAATAATGATTTAACTTCTGTTTTAAAAAGTGTTTCTAGCATTCCGGCTAATTCATCAACAACCCAAATTTTTAAAGTAAAGTTCTGGGGAAGAGAAAACGAAAAAAGAAAAATTGAAATTTCCGCAAGATATACTCAAGGTAATTTTGATACTCGCTTTGAAAAAATTTTAACTCTTGAAACTACCCTTGGACAAATTCCTTTTGATTTTCAAATAAATATTACTGATGAAATATTGAGCGACCAAAGTTTTAATTTTCAAATTTTAGTAAAAAATAAATCAGATCAAGATTTTCAACAACTTTTCTTTAATTTAGTACCAGTTGGAGGAATGGAAATAATTTCAAGCGAACCCCAAATGGAAAATTTCAAAATATCTTTGCCTTTAAAGGGATTGGAGGAAAAGAACATAGAAATTCAAGCAAAAATTAAGGGACAAGGAGGGGAAGGAAAAAAAATAATTGCTAATCTAATTATCCCCGTAAGAGGAAATGAAATAATAGTTTTCCAAAGAGAAAGAAATATTAGCTTAATTAAAAAACCTTTGGATTTACAAATTTTTACTGACAATCAAAATTTAGATCTTAATCAAAGAGTAAACTACACCATATCTTATAGCAACAATTCGCAATTAACTCTAAGATCAATAATAATAACAGCCGATGTTTCTGATCCATGGTTTGATTTAAGCACTTTAACTATAGAAAATGGAGGATATCTAACGCCGGCTAATAAAATAATTTGGAATGCAGGAAAAAATAAAGATTTAGCTCAAGCAGATATAAACGAAAAAGGAAGTGTTAGTTTTTCTGTAAAAATAAAAAAAGATTTTAATAATCAAAAAAATAATATAGTTAAAGTTATATCCTCAATTGATTCAACTGAAATAGTCCCCAATTTAACTGGAAAAATTTATAATGAGGCAAGTTTAGAAAATAAAATTAGAGGAAAATTAACGATTACCCCAAGCATTTATTTCAAAGATCCCAATAATTTATTTCAAAATTCAGGAAATTATCCCCCAAAAGTAAATCAATTAAATCAATATAGTCTTTATTTAGATATCGAAGCTTCGGGAAATGATTTTAAAAATATTAACCTTAAAACAGTTCTTCCGGGAAATGTAATTTTTGCTGGACAAATTAAAGGAGATACTAAAGATGTAAATTTAGTCTATAATCCTAGAACAAATGAATTAGAAATTACCATTCCAGAAGTTGCTGCTTTTTCTAAAAAAACCTTGGTTTTTCAAATCGAATTTACTCCCTCTCAAGATATGATAGGAAAACCAGGATTGCTTTTAGAAACAATAGATATTAAAGCCCAAGATTCATTTACATTAGAAAATTTAAATTATACTCTTGGCAACAGTATCGACACTAATAAATTAAGTGATAAAAATCTTCCCTCTCATGATGGAAGAATAACTTACTAAAATATGGAAAAAGGCGTAATGGACAAAATAGTTGCTCTATGCAAAAGAAGAGGATTTATTTATCCAGGAAGCGAAATTTATGGAGGCTTGGCTAATTCTTGGGATTTTGGTCCTTTAGGGGTTGAGTTAAAAAATAAAATTAAACAATTATGGTGGAGATTTTTTGTTTCTTCTCAAGATGACATGGTTGGAATTGATGGAGGAATAATTCTAAATCAAAAAGTTTGGCAAGCAAGTGGCCATCTTGAAAATTTTACCGATCCTTTAATTGAATGCAAAAATTGCCATAGTCGTTTTAGATTAGATCAAATATCTGGCAGTTGCCCAAATTGTGGAAGCACTGATCTTGCTGAACCAAAAAAATTTAATCTGATGTTCAAAACCTTTATTGGACCAGTTGAAAATGAAACAGCTCAAGTTTATCTAAGGCCAGAAACAGCTCAGGCAATTTTTATTAATTTTAAAAACGTTTTAAATTCAACAGGCAAAAAACTACCTTTTGGCATAGCTCAAATAGGTAAAGCTTTTAGAAACGAGATTACTCCTTCTAATTTTATTTTTAGAACCAGAGAATTTGAACAAATGGAAATTGAATATTTTGTTGAAGAACCAGAAAACGATGAACAATGGTTAAACTACTTTAATAATTGGCAAAATAAAATAACAAAATGGATTGAATTTTTGGGAATTAACTCTTCTAAAATTACTTTATTTGATGTGCCAGAAAAAGAACGAGCTCATTATTCTAAAAAAACCATAGATTTTCTTTATCAATTTCCCTTTGGAAATGAAGAACTTTATGGTTTAGCATATAGAACAAATTTTGATTTAAAGAATCACGAACAATTTTCAAAAGAGAATTTAAAGTACCGTGATCCTTTAACTAATAAGGAGTTTTGGCCCCATGTTATTGAACCAAGCATGGGAGTTGAAAGAACCGTATTGGCAATACTTTGCGAAGCCTTTGATGATTCCAATAAAGAAAGAGTAATTCTTCATTTAAAACCCGTGCTTTCTCCCTATCAAGTAGCTGTTTTCCCATTATTAGCTAATAAACCAGAGTTGGTAAATAAGGCTAAGGAGGTTTATAAAATGCTAAAAAATCCTGCTAACATAATCAATAATTTTTTAAATGTTTATTTTGATGATAGAGGAAATATTGGAAAACGTTATTATTCCCAAGACGAAATAGGAACTCCTTATTGCGCAACTATCGATTTTCAAACATTACAAGACGAAACAGTAACTCTTAGAGATAGAGATACAACTAATCAAATAAGAATTAGAATAGCTGATTTAAAAAATTACTTACTTGAAAAGATAAATAATTAATTAGTGTTTTTGTTTTTGTTTCTTTTGAACCCAGTTCCAGCTGGAATAAGCTTACCAATTATTACATTTTCTTTTAATCCTGAAAGAGAATCTTCTCTACCTTCTAAGACAGCATCAATTAAAACTCTTGAAGTCTCAATAAACGAAGCTGCTGACAAAAATCCAGGGGCAAGTAAAGCTATTCTTTTTATTCCATTTATAACCGTTGAAGCTTTAATAGGTTTCTTGTGTTCCTTTTTTAATTTCTCGTTGGTTTCAAAATAAACCGTTCTCTCAATTAATTCATTAGGAATGAATTCTGAATCTCCAGGAGCTTTGACTTTAACCTTAGAAAACATTTTTTTAACAATCACCTCAACATATTTATCATTTATTGAATTACTGCCATTATATAAATTATAAATCTTCTTTATTTCTTTAATAATATATTCTTCAGCTGCGCGTTTTCCTAAAATATTTAAAATTTCTTTAATATCTAAGCTTCCCTCAGTTAATCTTTGTCCTTTTCTAACAGTCTGACCCTTTTTAACTAAAACTCCAAAAGTTACAGGAACGCGATACTCATCAACAAACTCATCAATTACTTTTTTAGATCTTTTTCTTGGTTTAGCTTTTAATTTTTCAGTAGCCCTTATTAAAATAATTTTTTGGTCATCTTTTTCAATAATCTCTTCAACTATACCATTTCTTTTGGCAATTTCTCCTTTAGCTTTTAATGAATGAAGCTCAAAAATTTCTTCAACTCGTGGCAAACCCTGAGTAATATCACTAGAAGTTGCCGCTCCTCCAGCATGAAAAGTTCTCAAAGTAAGTTGAGTTCCCAATTCTCCAATTGATTGAGCCGCTACTATTCCAACCGCTGTACCAATTTCAACCAATTGTTCTCGTCCCAAATCATATCCAAAACATTTTTGGCAAATACCACCCCTTGTTCTACAAGCAACTACTGATCTAATTCTAACTTTAGAAATATCGCTTTTTTCTATTAAATTAGCAATTTTTCTATTAACTATTTCTCCTTTTTTTATTATTACTTTGCCGTTTATTTTAATATCTTCTAAAACCGTTCTTCCTAAAATTCTATTCCCAAAATCATCATCAATTTCGTTAGACGACTTTCTAGTTACAACTCTACCTATTTCATCGTGACAATCTTCTTCAGTTATTAATAAATCTTGAGCAACATCAACCAAACGTCTAGTAAGATAACCAGCTTCGGCTGTTCTTAAAGCCGTATCTACGAATCCCTTTCTTGCACCATGAGCTGCTAAGAAATACTCTAAGGGACTTAATCCTACTTTATAATAAGATTCAATTGGAATTTCGATAGTTTCACCGGATGGAGAAACAACTAAACCCTTCATGGTATTCATCTGTTTTAATTGGTCGGCATTTCCTCTAGCCCCTGAAGAAATAAAAGAATAAATTGGACCATCTTCTGGAATATCACTTAGAACTTCTTTTTTCAAAAGATTTTCAGCTTCAGTCCATAAACTAATAACTCTATCCTTTCTTTCTTTTTCGGAAATTAAACCTTCACTAAATTGATTGTTAACCAATTCAATTTTCCTTTTTGCTTCACTAATAATTTCGTTTCTTTTTGAAGGAACAACTAAATCTTCTATGCCAAATGACAATCCTGATTTTAGGGAATATTTATAACCCAAATCTTTTAAATTATCTAAAATCAGATACATATTTTCAGAACCAACTATTTCTAAACAACTAGCTAGCATTGGATCAATTGTCTTTTTAGTAATTTCTATATTATAAAACGGGACTTCATCTGGAAAAGAAGTATTTAAAATAATCCTGCCGACTGAAGTTTCTAAATATTTTGACGATATTTCTTTTAATTTTTGGTTTTGTTTATCAACTAAAATATAAATTTTTGCTTGTAAATCAATTATTTTTTGGTCATAAGCATAAATTGCTTCTTCAAAATTTGGGAAATACCAACCTTCTCCTTTTTTACCATTAAATATCTTGGTAAGCCAATAAAGGCCAAGTAAGCTATCTTTTGAGGGTCGAGCAATTATTTCTCCTGAAGAAGGTTTTAAAATATTTTTTCTAGAAACCATAATATTTTGAGCTTCGTCTTGGGCTTCTTGCGACAAAGGCAAATGAACAGCCATTTGATCACCATCAAAATCAGCATTGAATGCTGCGCAAACAAAAGAAGGAATCTCAATAGCTAAGCTTTCTGTCAAAACTGGTTGAAAAGCCTGAATTGATAATCTATGAAGAGTAGGCGCCCTATTTAATAAAACGTATTTATCTTTAATAACTTTATCTAAAACTTCCCATACCTCTGTTTCTAAATCATTAATTTTCCTTAAAGCTTCTTTAATATTAATTGCCGAACCAGTAGTATTAATTAATTCCCTAGCTACTAATGGTTTAAATAATTCTAAAGCTATTGTTTTTGGCAAGCCACATTGAAATAATTTCAATTTTGGCCCAGTCACAATTACTGATCTACCAGAGTAATCAACTCTTTTACCTAATAAATTTTGCCTAAAAATGCCTTGTTTACCCTTTAGGGCATCAGCTAATGACTTCAAAGGACGCCTATTAGAACCTATTGCTTTTGAAGAACTTTGGGAACGCTTCATAGAATTGTCTATTAAGGCATCAACTGCTTCTTGAAGCATTCTCTTCTCATTTCTGATAATTACTTCGGGGGAATTTAATTCTATTAATCTTTTTAATCGATTGTTTCTATTAATAATTCTGCGATATAAATCATTTAAATCCGAAGAAGCATAACGGCCACCGTCTAATTGAACCATTGGTCTTAAATCCGGTGGAATCACTGGTAAAACTGTAAAAAACATTGATTCTGGCTTTACTTTAGATTTTAAAAGATTTTTAACTAATTTTAGTTTTTGTAACTCTTTTTTAGTAAGTTGTTTTTTAGCTCTAACTTTCCCAGAAGTAAGTTCTTTATAGGTAGCTTTTAAATCTATCTTCTTTAGTAAATCAATAATCGGCTCAGAACCAGTCTCGGCATCAAAAACTTGACCATATCTCATTGCTAAATATTGATATTCAATTTCGGAAATAATTTTTTTAGGCTGAAGAGCCGAAATTTCTTCTTTGGTTTTAGTAAAATTTTCTTTTAATTCTAATTCTTCTTGCTCTCTTTTATTTTTTTTAATTGCTTTTAATTTTTCATTGTATTCTTTTTCTAATTTTTCGAAAGTTTTTTTCTTTTCTTCTTCGTCAACTCTAGTAATAATATAATTTGTGTAGTAAATAACTTTTTCTAATTGCTGGAGTGGTAAATCCAAAAGCAAACCAATTCTTGAAGGCACCCCTCTTAAAAACCAAATATGAACGCAGGGACTTGCTAAAACTATATGCCCCATTCTTTCGCGCCTGACTATTGATCTAGTAACCTCAACCCCGCAACGATCACAAATAATTCCTTTATATCTAATTTTTTTATACTTACCACAATAACATTCATAATCTTTGGTTGGACCAAATATTCTTTCTGAAAACAAACCATCTTTTTCTGGTTTTTGGGTTCGATAATTGATAGTTTCTGGTTTAGTTACTTCTCCATAAGACCAAGATAAAATTTCCTCGCTGGAAGCAAGCTTTATTTTAATTGCTTCAAAATCATAAACGTTCAAAAGTTCTAATTTATTATTAGAATTTATTGAAGAATCGTTTCGATCTGTAGTTTTTTCCTTGGTTTGTTTCATAATTTTATTTAAGAATTAGTTTCTTCGTCTTTATTTTTATCTTTAAAAAATTTTACATTTTTAAGTTCTACCTGGAATCCCATTCCTTTAAGTTCGCTAACTAAAACTGCAAAAGATGCTGGAATATTTGGCTTTTCAATTTTTTCTCCTTTAATTAAAGACATATAAGTAGCTGATCTACCCATAATATCGTCTGATTTGATAGTCAACATTTCCTGAAGAGTATGAGCTGCTCCATAGCCCTCTAATCCCCAAACTTCCATTTCTCCAAAACGCTGTCCTCCAAAACGAGCTTTACCTCCAAGGGGTTGTTGGGTAATCAAAGAATAAGGTCCAATAGAACGGGCGTGAACTTTATCCTCAACTAAATGATTAAGTTTCATCATATAAATACTGCCAATAGTCACATTCTCCCCTATTAATTCTCCTGTTTTACCATCATAAACTTTGGTTTGACCAGTTTCTGGCAAACCCGCTGCTTTTAATTCTTGCTTTACATCTTGTTCTTTGGCTCCAGAAAAAACAGGAGTAATTGCCCGATAACCATTTTTTTTAGCAGCCCAACCTAAACTAGTTTCAAAAATTTGACCAGGATTCATTCTAGAAATAATTCCTAAAGGATTTAAAACAATATCCACTGGAGTACCATCTTCAAGGTAAGGCATATCTTCTTCTGGAACAATGATTGAAATAACACCTTTGTTTCCATGCCTCCCAGCTAATTTATCTCCAACCATTACTTTTCTTAATTCAGCAATTTGCACATGAATTTGTTTGATTACTCCAGCTGGTAGTTTATCTCCATTTTCTCTTGAAAAAATTTTAATTCCTATTACTCTTCCTTTTCTGCCGTGTTCTAAACGAAGCGAGGTATCTTTTACTTCCTTAGCTTTTTCTCCAAAGATAGCTCTTAATAATTTTTCTTCAGGGGTTAATTCTGTTTCTCCTCGAGGAGTAATTTTACCAACTAAAATATCATTAGCCTCTACCTCAGCTCCTATTCGAATAATTCCTTCAGCGTCTAAATCTTTAAGCCTAGCTTCTCCAACTCCTGGAATATCTTGAGTAGTTATTTCCGGACCAAGCCTTGTTTCTCTAACATCGCAAACATAATCATTAATATGAATTGAACTAAAAATATCGTTTTTTACTAGTTTTTCAGAAAGAATTATAGCATCTTCAAAATTATAACCCTCCCAAGAAACAAAAGCGACAGTCAAATTCTGCCCTAATGACAGAACCCCGTCTTTAGTTGCTTCGCCATCAGCAATAACTTGTCCTTTTTTCACTTTTTCACCTTTTTTAACAATTACTCTTTGATTGATGCAAGTATGCTGATTGGTTTGTTCAAATTTTCTTAATTGATATTGTTTTTTGGTACCATTATCGTACTTTATAGTAATAGAAGAAGCATCACATTTTGTTACTTCGCCATTTTCTTCAGCTATTATAACTTGTCCTGAGTCGCGAGCAGCTATTTCTTCAAGGCCAGTACCAACCAAAGGCTGTTGGGGCATAATAGTTGGCACAGCTTGTCTTTGCATATTCGCTCCAAGAATAGCCCTATTGATATCCGTATTTTCTAAAAATGGAATAAGTCCGGCAGCTATTGAAACCTGTTGACGAGGAGAAACATCTATAAGGTCAATAGCTTCTTTATCAACAACCACCATTTCTCCTTTATGTCTGGCTTTAATTTGATTTTCTAAAATATTTAAATTATTATCATATTTAGTTAAACCAGAAGCTATATAATGTTCTTCTTCTTCATAAGCATCTAAATAAACTACTTCTTTGGTAATTTTCCCGTTTTTTACTTTGATATATGGAGTTTCTATAAATCCTAATTCATTTAGTTTGCTATAAGCAGCAAATCTAACAACTAATCCAATGTTTGGTCCTTCTGGGGTTTGAACTGGACAAATCCTTCCATAGTGAGAAGTGTGAATGTCCCGAGCTTCAAATCCGGCTCTTTTTCTTTTCAATCCTCCAGGGCCAGTACCAGAAATAGTTCTTTTGTTTTCTAATTGAGCTAAGGGATTAGTTTGATCCATAAACTGAGCTAGTTGAGAAGTCATTAAAAAACTTTTTAAAGAATCCACAAATGGTTTAGGAACGATAACTTGAGAGGGTGTTAAAGTAGATGTTTCTAAAGTTGAAATTTTATCTTGGGCAATTCTTTTAATTCTGGCCATTCCAACTCTTAATCTATCTGCTAATAATTCTCCAACTGCTCTTATTCTTCTATTGCCTAAATGGTCGATATCGTCTTCTTTGCTTAAAGAACTATTATTTAATCTGATAATTTCTTTAATAATTTCTATTAAATCTTGTTGGTTTATTAATCTTTCTTCTTTACTATAATCAGGAGATTCGTTTCTATGATAAATTCTTTGATTAAATTTAAATCTTCCGACATTTCCTAAATCATAACGTGCTGGATTTTTAAAAATATTCTCGATATAAGAAAAAGCATTTTCAAAAACCAATAATTCTCCCGGCTTTAATCTTCGATAAACCTCTAAATATGAATTTTTTAGATCTTTAGCTGGATCTTTTGCTAAAGTTTTTTCAATAAATTTATATTTGCTATCAACATCTTCGAAAATTTTTAAAATTTCTTGGTCATTTTCTAAACCGAATATTCTTAATAAAGAAGTGACATAAAATCTGCGGTGTTTATCTACTTTTACCCCAATAGTTCCTGATAAATCAGTATCAAATTCAAACCACGAACCTTTAGTTGGGATAAGTTTGGCGCCAAAATATTTTCGTGTTTCTCTTTGATTATTAAGCACAAAGAAAATACCTGCTGAACGGATAAGCTGAGAAATAACAACTCTTTCAATGCCATTGATAATAAATGTTCCTTTAGAGGTTAAAACCGGAAGGTCTCCAAAATAAATTTCTTGTTCCTTCTTAGAACCAGTTGTTTTATTAACTAAAAGAACTTTAACATAAAAAGATGCTTCGTAACTTAGGTTATTTTTCCTAGCTGCATCTTCATCAATTCTTGGTTCTTCGAAATAATAATCTTTAAAATAGATTTCGATTTCTTTATTCAAATAATCGGTAATTGGAGAATATTCTTCAAAAACCTGTTTAATACCTTGCTTTTTAAACCATTCAAAAGAATTGAAAACAATTTGATTTAAAGGAGGAATCTCTAAAAAATCTTTGACACCGGGGTCGTTTAAAAAAACCTTTGTTTTTTGAAGCATAACTTATTGAAAATAAAATAATCTCTCTTTTCCAGAGATTAATTAATTAATTATTATTTTTTAGATAGTTAAAAAATTTCACACTCTCAAATCCTTTCTGAATAGCTTTTAAAATTTGTTCTCTTAAAAAAGAATCTTGCGAATAAAAACTTAATTTATTAATATTGGCTTTGTAGATTTTATTCTTTTTTAGAAAATTGTCAAGATCTCTTAATAAATTTCTTGAATTTTCTATTTCTAAATTATAAATTGTGTTTTTTGATTGTAAAAGTATTTTCATTTATTTGGCAAAGGGGTTAGCTGTTCCATGAACTTCAAAATGTAAATGACAACCGCTCACTCCATCAACTTTTCCAGTATTACCAATTGTTCCAATAATATCTCCTTTATTCACATAAGCCCCTTCTGAAATAAACAAAGCTGATAAATGGGCGTACAAAGTTGAAATTCCATTTTGATTTGAAATTTTTAAATAAGAACCGTAACCATTATTCCAGCCTTTATCTAAAGCTTCTGACACAAATCCAGAATGAGCTGCATAAACAGGAGTTCCACAAGAATTAGCAATATCTACTGCATTACTATTATGTAATTTGCCCCAGTTTATTCCAACGGTTGGAAATTGCAAAGATAAAGGATTGTTATTAGTGCTTTCGCCACTATTTTGGGTTTGGGCTAAAGCTACGGAATTAAAATTAATTTTAGCTAATTTCGCTCCAGGAATGATTAATTTCTCTCCTGAAGCTATTTTAGCATCAGCTTGCAAGTTATTAGCTTTAATAATTTCAGTTACTTCAACTTTAAAATTGTTAGCAATTGAAATTAAATCGTCATTTGGTTTTGCTTCATATAATAACCCAGAAACTGGTAAAATTATTAACTGGTCGCCTGGTTTAATAGTTTGAGTTTTTAAATTGTTGGCCCAAATTATAGTCTCAGTAGATATTCCAAATTTTTGAGCAATTGAAGATAAATTATCCCCTTCTTCAACTTTATAAAAAACTAATTTTGAACTAGTAGCAATTTTATCCTTAGAATAATTAAAAACAGAGGTTTTTAATCCTGAAAAAGTAGTCAAATAAAAACTGTCAATATAATTAGGATTAATTTCTATTTCTTGGTTTATAATTTCTTGAGCTAAAACTACATTGGAATCAAAAGGGCCGCCAAAAACATTTTTAAAATCTTTCAAAAATTTATCTGTTAATAAGAAGCTGCTAAAAACAATCCCCAAAGCAGTAAAACCAACAACTAAAATATAATAATTTTTGATTATTTTGTTCAAAAATAGGAAAACACCAGTTGGTTGCGGTGTTATTTTTTTAAAAATATAATTTTTTAGCTCGCGGATTTCTAAATTTAAACTTTTATTTTTAAGTGTTAGCTTTGGGTTACTGAAAATCCGTTTGCCAGATCTAGTACACAAGCTATCTTTTATTTTAGCAAACTAATTTTATTTGTCAAGAAT
>DAOTOJ010000006.1:0-26005 GCA_035451285.1 Minisyncoccota bacterium | reverse complement strand
GCTTCCGCTTTTTAAAAAACCACGAAAAAAGGAATTTAATAATAGCTATATTAAAAAATAAAAATTATTCTTTGCAGCAATCAATCAATTTTTTAACTATTTCTGAAAGTTTTTTGCTTAAAGTTTTATCTTGGTCTTCGGTATTTAAAGCCTCCTCATCAATTTTTTTAACTTTTCCTATTTCCACTACTTTTAAGTTAATTGCCCAAAAGATATTATAAAGAGTAAAAGCTTTTTCAAAAAGTTCATAAGCCAAGTCTTTTTGATTATCTTGAAGTTTTTTAGTACCAACTTCAATTAATCTCATTGAAGATGCTAATAAGTGCTTTGAAATGCACCATTCCTCTCCTTCAGGCTCTTTAACAATCATTTTCATTAGTTCTTTTCTAATTTGCCTTACTTCATTTAATAAATCAAAATAATTATTTTTGCCGGTTTTTTCTGCTGTAAAAAAGAAATGTTCTTCGATTGAAATTAAGTTCATTAAAGCAATACTCAAATCTTCGTCAGAGGATAAATCTACTTCCTTATTTTTAAAATTTTCAACCTTTTTTAAAAAATCATCTAAATTTTGTAAATCTTGAGCCATATTTTTATAAAATTATTTTAATAAAAAATAACTAATTAAACTAGTAACTAATAAAATTGCTACTGGAATAATTACTTTTTGATAAGGAAAATAAACCCGGTTATTATTTTTAGATTTAAGATAATCGTTTAAATAAACAGCTAAATAAAATAACAAAATACCTAAAAATGTCCCAAAAATAAGTTTATCAATTCCTAAAATTGTATTCAAAGGATGGCCAATAATTCCTGAAAAATACAAAGGTAAAATAACCAGCAAAAGATAAATAACTAAAATTATTAAGTGCGAAAATTGAAAATTAATTTTTTTCTTTTTCAAAAAATCGTCTGTCCAAAAAGTTAAAGAAACAATCAAAGCTCCAACCCATAATCCGGAAACAAGATCATCGATTTTTAGCCATCTGGAAAGCCCTAAACCAGCCCCTACCGCCAAAGTACAAACAGGACAAACAGCAATTGCATTATCTATTAAAATAAGAGACAATATAATAAATAATGATAAAAATAAAAGAAAAGAACGTCTTTTCATAACTTTTGTTAAATTATAGCAATAAATTTTAAAAAATTAAATAAAGACTTAAATGAATGATTTTTTTAGCCAACCCCTTGAAGAACTTAAAGGCATTGGCCCTTATTATTTAAAGAAATTAGAAAAACTTAAAATAAAAACAGTCGGCGATTTATTATATCACTTTCCTTCTCGTTATGAAGATTTTAGCGAAATTATTTTAATTAAAGACGCTACTGAAGGGGTTCATTCTTTTTTAGCTAAAGTTGAGAACATTCAAGTCCGCCGCTCTTTTAGAAAAAAGATGTTTTTAACAGAAGCCACTCTCTATGATCGCACTGGCAAATTAAAAGCAATTTGGTTTAATCAGCCATATCTTACAAAAACTATTACCAAAGATTCAATGATTATTGTTTCTGGCAAAGTTAAAAAAGAAAAAAATAAATTTATTTTATCTTCTCCGGTTTATGAAGTTGTTTCTAAAAATGGAGAATTTTTAACTAAAGAAGATATCAATAGCGAAAATTTAAAGCATACTGCCGGGCTTATTCCTATTTATCCTGAAACCAAGGGTTTAACTTCAAGAGGCTTAAGATTTTTGATTAAACCCTTACTTAATAAAACCAAGTATCTAAAAGATTTTTTGCCTCTGGACATTTTGAAAAGAAACAATCTAATGGATTTAAAAACAGCTTTGAATCAAATTCATTTTCCTCAAAGCTTAGAACAAGCTCAAAAAGCTAAACTAAGATTTTCATTTGAAGAACTTTTCTTATTGCAACTTATTCTTATGCTAAACAGAAATGAAAATAAAGAGCTAAAAGCTTATCAAATCCCAATTGAAATTGATTTCATTAAAGAGCTTCTTAAAACTTTACCATTTGAACTAACCCAGAGCCAAAAACAAGCTTTATGGGAAATTGTTAAAGATTTAGGAAAAGATTATCCAATGAATAGATTATTAAATGGCGATGTGGGATCTGGAAAAACAATTGTAGCTTTGATAGCTTTGATAACTGCTTTTAAAAATTCTTATCAGGGAATTTTAATGGCTCCCACTGAGATTTTGGCTCAACAACATTTTGAAACTTTAAAAAAATTCTTTAAAGACTTTAATTTAGAAGCAGCTTTATTTGTTTCTAAACAAATCAAAATTTATACCGATGGTCTGGAAGGCGAAATAAAAAGAAAGGCTCTTTTAGAAAAAATTTCCCAAGGAAAACCTTTAATTGTTATTGGAACTCAGGCTTTGATTCAAAAAGATGTAGAGTTTAAAAATTTAGCATTAGTAGTAATTGACGAACAGCATCGCTTTGGAGTCAAGCAACGAGCAAAACTTTTGAACTCTTCCAATAATTTAATACCTCATCTTTTGACAATGACCGCTACTCCAATTCCCAGAACTTTAGCTTTGGGATTATGGGGGGATTTAGATATTTCTTTTATAAAAGAAATGCCTTTTGGCAGAAAAAAAATTACTTCTAATTTAGTTTTTGAAAAAGACAGAAATAAACTTTATGAATTTATTAGAAAAAGAGTTTTAGAAAAAGAACAAGTTTTTGTAATTTGTCCCAGAATTGAAGAACAAGAAAAATTAAGTTTTAGCCAATATTTAAATTTAGACACTAAAGCTGTTAAAAAAGAATACGAAATATTGTCGCAAGAGATATTTCCCGATTTAAAAGTTGGCTTGCTTCATGGAAAATTAAAAGCAACTGAAAAGGAAGAAGTAATGGCTCAATTTAAAAATGGGGAGATAGATATTTTAGTTTCAACTTCAGTAGTTGAGGTCGGAATTGATATCCCTAATGCTACTATTATGGTTATTGAAGGAGCTGAAAAATTTGGATTATCGCAACTTCATCAGTTTCGAGGTAGAGTTGGCAGAGGAGAAAAGCAATCTTATTGCTTTTTACTTGTTCCTCAATTAGTTTCTAAAACAACTCTTTCAAGATTGGCTTACTTTACTAAAATTTTTGATGGTTTTAAATTAGCCCAACTTGATTTAAAATATAGAGGACCAGGAGAATTTTTAGGAGAAAAACAATCGGGTATTCCTGATCTAGCTATGGATGCTTTAAAAAATGAGGAACTAGTATTATTGGCTAAAAAAGAAGCTTCTCAAATTTTAGCTACTGATAAACAATTAAAAAATTATCCTCTATTAAAAAATAAGCTCTCTCAATTTCAGCAAGAAATTCATTTAGAATAACTAAAATAATGACCAATATTTCAAAAAACAATCTAAATAAATTAACAGATTATCTTTGGGAAATTCCAATAGATTTCGATGCAAAAATGAAAGTCCCAGCTAGGGTTTATAGTTCAGAGTCAATGCTTGAAGCATTGTTTCAAGACCAATCATTAAATCAACTTATAAATTTGACAACTTTAAATGGAGTTTATAAATATGTTTTAGCTATGCCAGATATTCACGAAGGTTATGGAGCTCCAATTGGCGGAGTATTTGCAAGTAAAATTGAGGATAATGGCATTATTTCTCCAGGAGCAATAGGCTTTGATATTAATTGCGGAGTAAGGCTACTACGTTCTAATTTAATAGAACCTGAAATTAAAGAAAAAATTCCTAAATTAACTAAAGAAATTTATAAAGAGGTTCCTAGCGGAGTTGGTGAAGGCGGTTATCTGAATTTAAGCTTTAATGATTTAGATAAAGTTTTAGAAAATGGAGTTGATTTTATGTTAAACAACGATTTGGCAAATGAGCAAGATAAAGAATTTTGCGAATCAGCTGGGAAATTATTAGCTGATTCTAGTTCGGTTTCACAAAAAGCTAAAAAAAGAGGAAAAACGCAACTGGGAACAATTGGCGCTGGCAATCATTTCGTAGAAATTCAAAAAGTAGCTGAAATTTTTGATAATCAAGTGGCTCAAGAACTAAATCTTTTTAAAAATCAAGTGGTTATTATGATCCATTGTGGCAGTCGAGGATTAGGACATCAAGTAGCAACGGACTATATTTCGCTGATGCTTAAACACTTAAATGATTATCAAATAAAATTAATTGACCAGCAATTGGCTTGCGCGCCATTTAATTCCAGCTTAGGACAAAATTATTTTAAAGCAATGAATGCCAGCGCCAATTTTGCTTGGGCTAATAGACAATTAATAACCATAGAAATAAGAAAAGCTTGGCAAAATATTTTTGGGAAAAACCAAGAACTTTCTTTGATTTATGATGTTGCTCATAATATAGGTAAAATTGAAACTTATGATAATTTAAAACTATTAATTCACCGCAAAGGCGCTACCCGCTCTTTTAGTAAGGGTAGTTTAGAAATTCCTGAAAAATATCAAAATATTGGCCAACCGGTTTTAATTCCTGGTTCAATGGGTACTAGCTCTTATGTTTTAATCGGAAAAGAAAAAGCAATTCAAGAAAGTTTTGGTTCTACCTGCCATGGAGCAGGAAGAACTATGTCAAGAACTAAAGCTAAAAAAATGGTCAAGGGGGAAAATTTGAAAAAAGAATTAGCTAATAAAGGCATTGCAGTTGAAGCTGGCTCTTATTCAGGATTAGCAGAAGAAGCTCCTGTAGCTTATAAAAATGTTTCAGAAGTAGTCGAGGTTGTCGATCGACAAGGACTTGCTAAAAAAGTTGTAAAACTTATTCCATTAGGAGTAATTAAGGGTTAAGATATTTTTGTTCCAGGAGTAATTTCTTTATCACAAGTTAATAAACAAAGGTTATTTTCATCTTTAGCTGCTAATAGCATTCCTTGAGATTCTATCCCTTTAATAGTTTTTGGTTCTAAATTATAAACAATAATAATTTCTTTATTTATTAAGTCTTGAGTTTGATAATATCGACTAATCCCTGAAACAATTTGGCGGGTTTCGTTTCCTAAATCAAGTTTAAGTTTTAAAAGATTGTCAGAATTTTCAACTTTTTCAGCTTCCAAAATTCTAGCTACTCTTAAATCAATATTTTTAAAATCTTCAATATTAATCATAATTAATGATTGTTAATTATTTAATTGAAATCAAAATCTCTTCTCCATTATCTAGCTTTACTGGGTTTTGATATTTGCTTTTAATTTTAGTAAATAAAATTTGAGAAGCATTAGTTTCTTTTTTGAAAAAATCTTTTTGAGTCTTTAAAGAATCTAAAGTTTTAGGAAAATTGAGATAAAGAGTTATTTTATCTTTAGGGGTTAGATTCGCCTTTTGGCGAAGCTCTTGAACATTTCTGATAATTTCCCTAACAATTCCTTCTTGAATTAAGGTTTCATCAAGATAGGTTTCAAGTTCTAAATCAAAATCGTTATTAGTAAAATCAACTGCTTTTTGTTTGGCGCTGAATTTAGAGACTATTTTAACTTTTTTAATATTTAATTCTTGTTCTAAAACTTCTAAAAATTCTTTACTAAGAAAAAAATCTTTATTTTTGAATCTAATTTCCAAAATTTTTAAAGGCTGCCTAACCTTTAAAGAATTTTGGGCCCTAAGCATCAAAACATTTTCCGAAATTTCACGAACAATTTGCATTTTATCTAAAATTTGGCTATTTATCTTAGAAGTTGATTTAGGAAACTGAGATAAATGAACGCTTTGGGGATAACCTTTATTATTTTTTGAAAAGCTTAAAAGCTCTTGGTATAAATATTCGGCTGTAAAAGGAATAAAAGGAGCAATTAATTTGGAAAAGTCCATTAAAAGCTTAGCTAAAAATATAGAGTGATTCTCAAATTCTTTTTTACTGGCTGGTTTTTGAAATTTTTGCCTCATTCTTCTTAAATACCATTTTGAAAAATCATTAATAAATTCCTCTATTAATCTGGCAGCTTCAAAAACCTTATAATTATTTAAGTTATCATCTACTTCCTTGACCAATTTTTTGAATCTTTCATTAATCCATTTTTCAATTATTGAAAGGTTGGTAGTTTTTTTATTAAAATCCAGTTTTGATTTATTATAAAACTCAAAAAATCTCAAAATATTCAATAAAGTTAGAATTTCTCCTTTTGCCCCAGCTAAATCTTTTTGGGAAAATTTTTTGTATTCTCCGGGATTATTAATAGTATAGAAATACCAACGCAAACTATCAGCCCCATATTTATCTATCATTTCCCAAGGATCAACTATATTCCCCTTTGATTTGGACATTTTTTGGCCGTTTTCATCTAATACCGAATTAAAACTAATAACATTTAAATAACTTGGTCCCAAATCCAAAAGAGTTGAAATTGCTAAAAGCGAATAGAACCAGCCCCTAGTTTGGTCTATTCCTTCAGAAATATAGTCAGCTGGAAAAGGATAATCAATTTTTTTCATTAATTTTTGATAATCAATTTTTACAGGATCCTCTTCTTCTTTCAAATAATTAAACGGAAAATGCATTTGTGAAATTGGCATTGCTCCAGAGTCAAACCATACATCTATTAAATCTTCAACTCTAGTCATTTTCTCGTGGCACTTAGGACACTTTAAAGTTATTTGATCAATATAGGGTTTATGAAAATCGAGGTTATTTTTATTTTTTGGCAAATTAGCATAGCTATAATTTTTAACTTGGGAAGTTTTAAATTCCTGGAAAGAAACAAATTGTTTATAATCTAATGATCCGTTGAGCTTAAAAGCTAAAAGTTTTAAGGGTAAACCATGGCTAATTATCAAAATATTTTTATTGGGATATTTAGTTACTAATCTTTCAATCGTTTTAGTTACTCTTTTCAACACTTCTTCAAAACTTTCTGCTTGGGGATTAATTTTGGTTTTAAATTTTAAATTAGGATCTATTATTTTTCTATAAAACTCCTGAAAAATTTTTAAAGGCTTGGAATTTAGAGAACCAAAATTTACTTCCCTTAAATTTTTATCAAAAATCAATTTAGTTTTAGGAAAATATTCTTTTAAAATTTTGGCTGTTTGCTTGGTCCTTAATAAATCCGAACTAACTATTAAATCAAAATTTATATTTTTAGCTTTCAATTCTTGGGCGGTTTTTCTAACTTGTTTTTCGCCTTTTAGGGTTAAATTATTTAGCTTTTTTTCGGGATAACAAGAATTATAACCTTTAATATTGGAATCAGCTTCTCCATGTCTCATTAAATAAAAATTAGTTTTTGAATAATTATAATCATATAATTCTTTTAAAGAACCTATGGCTAATTCATGATTATTAGAACACTTCCAAATTGGCAAAGGAGTTCCCCAATATCTTTTACGCGATAAATTCCAGTCTTTATTATCTTTCAGCCATTCGCCAAATCTACCATATTTTAAATTTTCAGGAATCCAATTAATTTTTTCATTATTACTAATCAATTTATCTCTTAAAGAACTCATTTTTATAAACCATGAATCATAGGCATAATATAATAAGGGAGTATCACATCTCCAGCAAAATGGATAAGTGTGAATAATTTTTTCTGTTTTATAAAGTAAACCTCTCTTATTTAAATCTTCAATAATTAAGGGATTAGCTTCTCTGATATCCATTGCTTGCCAATTTTTTATAAAATCTAAAAATTTGCCATTTTTAGAAACAGTATGATATTGGGGTAGATTATATTTTTTACCCAAAGAAAAATCATCCTCGCCGTACATCGGAGCAATATGGACAATTCCAGTTCCTTCAATATCGGTTGCAAATTCAGCTTCTAAAGCTTTAAAAGCGTTTCCGATATTAATTGGCTTTTGCTCTAATAAATCAGAGTACAATGGCTCGTATTTTAAATTTTTAAGCTGTTTGCCAAGTTGCTCTTTTATTATTTCGTAATTATTTTTTAAAACACTTAATCTATTTTTAGCTAAAACTAAGATTTCATTTTCTGTTTTTGCCCAAACATAATCAATTTCGGGATTAATAGCTAAAGCTAAATTAGCTGGCAAAGTCCAAGGAGTAGTAGTCCAAACTAAAAAATAAGTAGGCAAATCAAATTGAGAATTTAAAACTCTAAATTTTAAATAAATTGAAGTTTCTTCTACGTCTTGATAACCCTGAGCAACTTCATGGGAAGATAAGGAAGTCTCGCATCTAGGGCAATATGGCACAACTTTAAAATCTTTATAAAGAAGATTTTTTTGCCAAATTTTTTTTAAAATCCACCAATTAGATTCAATATAGTAATTCTCATAAGTAATATAGGGATTGTTTAGATCAAGAAGATAACCGATTCTTTTAGTAAATTTATCCCACAAATTTTTAAATTCCCAGACAGATTTCTTGCAAAGTTCGTTAAATTTTGCTACTCCAAATTTTTCGATATCTGATTTGGTTTTTACTCCTATTTGTTTTTCAACTTGAATTTCAACTGGCAAACCATGGGTATCCCAACCAGCTTTTCTTAACACCCAATAACCTTTTAAATTTCTATGGCGAGTAATAATATCTTTATAAGCCCGAGCTAATCCATGGTGAATTCCAGGGGCACCGTTAGCGGTTGGAGGGCCTTCGTAAAAGATAAATTTTTTAGGATAAGATTTATTTTGAAGTTTATCAAAAATTTTTTCTTTTTCCCAAAAATTTAAAACCTTTTTTTCAATTTTTGCTAAATCTAATATTTTATCTGAATTACTCTTAGACATATAAATAGTTATAATATAATTATTTTAAATTTTAGGCAAGACTTTTATACCTAACAAACCTAAACCGGTTTCAATGACCAAGGTTAAATAATAACTAAGCGTTAATCTTTGGTTTTTTAATTTCGTTTCTGATTTTAAAATATTGGTCTTTTCATAATAATTATTTGCTAAAACACTCAGAGCATAAAGATAATTAGCTATTAAATTAGGAGAGTTTTCTATCTGAGAATTTTTAATTACTTCTTTAAATTGTGATAATTTTCTTAAAATTATTAAATCTTCTTCTTCTAAATTTTTTAAAGCGTTGGCCGGTTTTTTAAACTTGGCTTTTTTAAGAATATTTAAAAATCTAGCATAAGTATATTGGAGATAAATAGAGCTATTGGAATCTAAAGAAAGAAGTTTATTCCAATTAAGCACAATATCATTGGATTTATTTTGAGACAAATCGTTATATTTTAAAGCTCCGATTCCAATAACTTGCGCTATTTTAAGAGCTTGTTTTTTAGACATTTTAGAATTTTTCTTTAAAACAAAAGCCAAAGCTTTTTCGATTGCTAAATTTATAACTTCCTCTAAATCAACGATTCTTCCCCCTCTAGTTGAAAGTTTCTTTTTGTTTTCCCCCAAAAGCATTCCAAACTTAATATGAACTAATTCGCTTTTGGTTAATTTTAATTTAAAAGCCGCTTTAAATAACTGTTCAAGATACAAGGTTTGTTCGCTAGCAATAACATATAAAACTTTTGCTGGTTTGAATCTCTTTTCTCTAAAAACAATCGTTGCTAAATCATTAGAGGCATAAAGCAAAGCTCCGTCTGATTTTCTAATAATTAAAGGCGGCAAATTATATTCTTCAAGGGGAATTATTAAAGCTCCTTCGCTTTTAATGGCTTTTTTCTTTTTTTCTAAATCATTTATTAATTTTTGAGCTATTTTTTGATAATGGCTTTCTCCATAAAAATAATCAAAATCAACATTCAAAATTTTATAAATTTTTTTATAATCAACTAAGGTTTTTTGATAAAAAACTTTCCAAATCTTAAGATTTTCTTTATCATTATCTTGAAGTTTTTTAGTTTCAAGCTTAGCTAATTGGGTTAATGAAGAATCCTTTTTTTCTTCTTCATTAAATTTAACATACAATTTATAAAGATCTTTTAAAGTAACTTGAGTTAATTTCTTTTTAGAATAAATTTTAAAAGCAGCAATCAGTTTGCCAATTTGCAATCCCCAATCTCCCAAATGATTATCTCTAATTACTTTAAACCCTAAATAATCATAAATTCTTGATAGAGAATCGCCAATAATTGTTGAGCGCAAATGGGCAATTGATAAAGGCTTTCCAATGTTAGGCGAAGAAAATTCAATTAGTACATTTTGGGGTAATTTTTTACTTTTAATCAATGATTTTTTGGTTTTTTCAAATAAAATTTTTTCATTAATGAAAAAATTAACATAACCGTTTTTATTTTCAATCTTTTGAAAAGATTGAAAGAAATTTTTATTAGTTATTAATTCTTTAGTTAAATCTTGAGCAATAGTAAAAGGTGAAGAGTTTTGTTTTTGAGCCAAAACGAAAGCTAAATTAGTTGATAAGTCTCCAAATTCAATTTGAGAAGGAATAAAAACTTCAAAATCCTCTTTAATTCTTAAAAATTTTTGTAATTTTAATTTCAAATCGCTTGAATTCATAATTTTATTATATAATAATTTTAGAAATTAAAAAATACTTAATGGCAAACTACGCTGAAAATAAAAAGGCTTATTTTAACTACGAAATTTTAGAAAAATTCGAAGGTGGTTTAGTATTAACCGGCAATGAGGTAAAAGCTATTAGAAATAAACAAATTAGATTAGTTGATAGCTATCTGGTTTTTAAGGACGAAGAATTATTTTTAATTAATGCTAAAATCTCTGCTTATCAAAAAAATAATAAGTTTTTAAACGACGAATTAAGAGATAGAAAAGTCCTATTAAATAAAAAAGAATTAATTTATCTAAAAAACAGCTTAAAACAAAAGGGGTTGACATTAGTGCCTTTAAAAGTATATAATAAAAATAAGGTAATCAAATTAGAATTTGCTTTAGCTAAAGGCAAAAAGAAGTTTGAAAAAAGGCGAAAAATATTAACCCGGGAAATAAATCGGGAAATAAATCGCCAGTTTAAAAATCAATTTGGGGATGATAGGAATCGACCTTAGCTTAAATTAAAGCAAGCAAGCTGAGTATTCTGAAATCTCACAAAACTTTCAGAATCGATTAAAAGTGCCAATAACACTTTTTCTCTTAGGCCAGCTTTAGCTGTCGCCTAAGCATCCAGCGTCTATTCTTGATAAACGTTCAGGGTGTAAAATATCAAGATAGGAAATAATCCTGCCAAAATTATTTCCGAAATTAAGGCATAGGGAAAATAGATTTTGTTTGGTTTTTACTATTTTCTTTATTAGAAACCAAACTAAGCTTGTAGAATGCTTTAATTTTTAGTTAAGGGACGTGGGTTCAAATCCCACCATCTCCACATCCCAAATAATTTCTATTGATAATCAAGATAATAAAATCGATATAACAAAATTGAACAAACAAAAAAAAATTCAACCAACATTTAAAGTTAATGAAGCCATTAAAGCTGATAAAATAAGATTGTTAGATGATACTGGTAAAAATTTAGGAATATTTCAGATTGAAGAGGCTAAAAAATTGGCTCAAGATAAAAATTTAGATTTAGTTGAAATATCACAAGCAGATTTACCGATTGTTAAACTAATTAATTTCTCAAAATTCAAGTATCAGCAACAAAAAATCCAGCAAAAAAACAAAGGAGGAAAAAGAGAAGAATTAAAAACGATTAAGATTAGGACTTCTAGCCAAATTCACGATTTAGAAACTAAAGCTAAACAAATTGATAAATTTTTACAAGAAGAAATTAATGTTCAAATAATAATATTTTTCAAAGGTAGAAGGGATTTAAGAAGAGAGGAATTATTAACTAAAAAATTAGAGGAATTATTGTCGCTTTTAAAAACTAATTATAAAATTATAAATCAAAGAAAAACCGCTTCTAATCTAATGGTTTTAATTAGCAAAGCTTAAAAATATATGGAAAAAAAATTAAATTTAGCTCATAAAAGATTAAGAGTTACTAAAAATAAAAAAATTATCAGAAGGTCAGCTCAACAAGGTCATTTAAAAGCTAAGGAGACTGGAAACGAACGAAGAAGCAAAAGAAAACCACGAATCGAAATTGAAAATCCAATTTTTAAAAAAATAACTAAAAAATATCTTTAATTAAAAATATGACTAGAGTTAAAAGAGGAAAAATTGCTACTAAAAAAAGAGAAAAAATTTTAAAACAAACTAAGGGTTTTAGAGGTTCTTCAAAAAATAAAGAAAGACAAGCTAAAGAACGCTTACTTCATGCTTATAGCCATCAATATACTGGTAGAAAAACCAAAAAAAGAGAAAAAAGAAGATTGTGGCAAGTGCAATTAAATGCTTATTTAAGAAATAATAATATAACTTATTCTAAATTTATTTATCTTTTAAAGCAAAATAGTATTTTAATAGATAGAAAAATTTTAGCTCAACTTTCCCAAGAAAAACCAGAAATAATGAAAAATATTATTTCTAGCTTGAAAGCTTAAAGTTTTCCTATTCTTTACTCTGATAAATATGGTAAAAGCGCTAATTGACGCGCTAATTTTACAGACTTAGCTAACTGTCTTTGATGTTTAGAACATAACCCAGTTTTTTCTCTGGGTTTTATTTTATAAGAGGGGGATAAAAACTTTTTTAAGGTTTCAACATCTTGGTAATTAACATCTCCTCTGCCGCAAAAATAACAATGTTGTTTATTAGTCATTATAGTTTAAAAAATTAATTAAAATGGTAAATCATTATTAATATCAAGTTCTGGTAATTCTTCTTCAACTTCCGGTTGATTATTGATTCCTTGAGATTCGGATTGCTCTTTATTGGTTAAGGGCATTTGATTAGCACTTTTGGGTCCTAGTTGAATTCTTTCGGCAATTATTTCTGTCATATATCTTTTTTCGCCAGACGGAGTATCCCAATTTCTAGTTCTTAATCTTCCTTCAATTAATACTAGACTACCCTTATTAAGGTATTGTTTACAAATTTCAGCTTGCCTTCCATAAACAACTACGCTATGAAACTCAGTTTCTTCTTTTCGCTCTCCATTTTTATCAATATAGACCCTATTAGTGGCTAATCCTAAATTAGCAACAGTTTGCCCAGAAGATAAAGACTTCAATTCGATATCGCGAGTTACTCTGCCTATTAAAAAAACTTTATTTAGATTCATGTTTTAATTTTTAATTATCTAAATTTTCTAAATTTAAAATTCTGTCTAATTTTTCATCGAAATTAGTTTCAGAAATTTCCGATTTTTTGAAATCTAAGTCCGATGATTTAATTTCTTGTTCCTCTTGCTGTTCTTGATCATTATTATTTTTTTTAGAAAGCTCTTCGCTAGACTTTTCTATTTCTAAATGACGTTTCGAAACTTTAGAGTTTGGTTCTTTGGAATAATCTTTAAATTCCAAAATTGTTTTTCTTAAAATTTCTTGGTCGTACTTCAAGGAGTCCAAAAATTTCGTTAATTTTTCAGATGGCATTTGAAAAATAATTTCACCCCAAGTTGCCTCTTGAATTTTCTTGACTCTATAGGCTAACTTTCTATTTTGGCAAGGCATAACTTCTAGGATTTGACCTTCGGCTTGTTCAATTTTTTTCTTTAATTTATCAATACTAATAAAATCAATCTCACCAGTTGGAGTTTCTCTAATCCAAAAATCAATTTTGTAAGTTTTATTAACCATAATTATTTAATAATATCATTTTTCAAAGTATAAATCAACTAGTTATAACTGCTTATAATCAAGGTAAATATTATATAAAAGATCTAATACAATTATAAATATCGTCTTATGTTTTAGGAACCTGCTTTAAGGCTTTTTTAAGAGTATTAAAAATCTCTCTGGAAATATCGGAATGTTCTTTTAAGAAATTAACTGAAGCTTCATAGCCAACTCCTAATTTTTGAGAATTAAAAGAATAAGTTGAACCACTTCTGGTAACTATGTTGTATTTTAAAGCTGTCATTAATAAATCTCCTTCGTAAGAAATTCCTTGGTTATATAAAATATCAAATTCCGCAACTTTAAATGGAGGAGCTACTTTATTTTTAACAACTTTGGCTTTAATTCGATTACCAATCACCTCTTCTCCTTTTTTAATTTGAGCTATCCTCCTAACCTCAATTCTTACTGAAGAATAGAATTTAAGAGCTTTACCTCCAGGAGTTGTCTCAGGATTCCCATAGACCCCAATTTGCATTCTAATTTGATTAATAAAAATAACAACGGTTTTAGTCTTAGAAGCTATAGCAGTTAATTTTCTTAGAGCTTGAGACATTAATCTAGCCTGTAATCCTATAAATTGGGCACCCATTTCTCCTTCAATTTCAGCTTGGGGAGTTAAAGCCGCAACTGAATCAACAATAATCACATCAATTTCCTTGCTTTTTACTAAAGTTTCTACGATTTCCAAAGCTTGTTCTCCACTGTCTGGCTGAGAAATAATAAGGTCGTCTATCTTAACCCCAATTCTTTTAGCATATTCTGGATCAAGAGCGTGCTCCGCATCAATAAAGGCTGCTTTTCCTCCATTTTTTTGAGCTTGAGCTACAATATGCAAGGCCAAAGTTGTTTTTCCGGATGATTCTGGGCCGTAAATTTCAATTATCCTGCCCCTAGGAACACCACCTACACCTAAAGCGATATCTAAAGAAATAGAACCAGTTGGAATAGCGTCAACGTCTACTTTTCCAACTTCTCCTAATTTCATAATTGCTCCTTCTCCGTAACGAGTTTGAATTTCTTTTATAACTTCTTCTAAATCTTGAGATTCTTTTTTAATTTGTTTTTTGGTCATAAATTTTAATTAATTGATTTATTATAACATTTTTATCTAGGTTGATAAATTATCTCAGTTTTTAATAGACCTTCTTTATTAATAAAATTAGTAGCTTTTAAATCTAAAAGATTAATTCCCGGTTTTAAAACTAGTTCATAAGAAAATTTATTTTTATCTTCTAAATTTATCTTTTCGCCATTAATAACCAAATTTTTAATTTCTCCAGAAACATAACCGGTTAAATTTAGAACACTACTAGTTGTAACCTTAGGAATATTTTCTAAAACAATTTCTGGGGTTTTTATAAAATTAAAAACTTGAACTAATATAAAAACAAAAACAACAATAAAAATAATAATTGCCGGATGAATTTTAATATTAAAAGAGTTTTGGGTTTTAAAACGATTTGGTGGCAAAGTGTCGCTTTTAGAAAAATTGTTTTTAGATTTAAACCATAATTCTTTTAAAAACTCAAAGTCAAAATCAAAATACTGGGAATATTTTTTTAGAATCGAAAAAACATAAGGGTCAGCTGGCAATTTTTGAAATTCTTCATTTTCTAAGTTTTGAATTATCCATTGGGAAACTTGAAGCTTTCGAGAAAATTCTTCTAAAGACAAATTATTTTTTTCTCTAGCTTCTTTCAAAATCTCGCTTAAATTTTTTTCTTTTAAATTATTATCAATCATTATTTAAATTCGAATTACTCTCTAACTTATTTTCTTTGGAGATATAAACTTCTCTGGGTTTTGCTCCTTGAATCGGCCCAATTACCCCTCTAGATTCTAATAAATCAAGAAGTCTAGCTGCCCTAGCATAACCAATTCTCAATCTTCTTTGTAAAAAGGAAGCTGAGGCTTTCTGAGTTTCAACCACCAATTTATAAGCCTGATTATATAATTCGTCTTCTTCAACGTCCAACAAATCAATTTCTTCGCTTAAAATTTCTTCGTCAAAATCCAATGATTCTGTCTCAATTTCGGTAGCAAATTTCTTAGCAGTTTTCTTAATATAAGAAACAACTTTTTCAACTTCTTTTTCGCTAACTAATGGCGACTGGATTCTTCTTGGCTTAGAAAGTTCTGAAGAAATAAAAAGCATATCCCCTTTACCTAATAACTTTTCCGCTCCAGCAGAATCCAGAATTGTTCTGGAATCAACCTGGGAAGCAACTTGAAAAGCTACGCGGGAAGTAATATTGGCTTTAATTAAACCAGTAATAACCTCAACTGACGGTCTTTGAGTTGAAACAATCAAATGAATTCCAGTAGCTCTAGCCATTTGCGAAAGTCTAATAATAACTCCTTCAAGCTCTTTACCATAAATACTCATTAAATCAGCTAATTCATCAATAATAATAATAATTGGCGGTAGCAATTTTTCTTTTTCTTTATTAAATTTTTGATTATAAGAATTAATGTCCCTACTTTGCGCTTCTAATAAAATTTCATATCTTCTTTCCATTTCATTTACTGCCCATCTTAAAGCAGAAATTGCCTTTTTACCATCGGTTATAACCGGAGTTAAAAGATAAGGAATCTCACTATAGGAAGTAAGCTCAACTCTTTTGGGATCAATTAAAATTAACTTCAAAAGCTGCGGAGGATTGCGATAAAGTAAAGAAATAATTAAACTGTGAATAAAAATTGATTTTCCACTGCCAGTTGCTCCAGCAATTAAAAGATGTGGAAGCTTAGAGATATCTGAAAAAACAGGATTACCAGCTACATCTCTTCCTAATGGAAAAGTCAAGGGAGAAGGCGATTTTTGAAACTCTCCATTTTCTATTAATTGCCTTAATCTTACAATTGAGGCTATTCTATTAGGAACTTCAATTCCAACTAATGATTTGCCGGGTATCGGAGCCTCAATTCTTAAAGGATGAGCTGCTAAAGCTAAAGCTAAATCATTTTGCAAAGCTGAAATTCTAGAAAGTTTTACGCCTTGAGCTGGCTTTAGGGTATATTGGGTAACAGTTGGGCCAACTAATACATCACCCATTTCTACTAAAATCCCAAAATCAGCTAAGGTTCTTTGAATAATTTGAGAATTAACCTTAATATTTTCAGCCGTAGGTTTAGAGCCATCAGCTTCTAGTAAATCAAATGGTGGGAACTCCCAGCTACTATAAGAAATCCTTTTAAAAATTTCCGGCTTTTCTTTTTCTTGTTTGATTGGTTTAGCTTCTAAAATAGGCTGTTTTTCAAAAGTTTCTAATTTTTGTTTTAAAGACTCGGGTTGGGGTTTTTCAATTTTATTTAGTGCTTTTTGAGAAAGCGTTGTTTTTTGTTTTTCTTTTTTGGCTTCAAACGTGTCCCAAAAACTAATAACTAAACCAATTGCTAGAGTAGTTAAATATACTAAAAACGTTGGCCATAATCCTATAAATTTATTAAGAGATATCAAAAAATTAGCAACCGATCCCATTGAATAATCAAATCCTAAATCCATTAAAGCTAGTAGGGAATTAAAAATTAAAAATGCTCCTAAAAATATTTTTAGATAGGAAATATCTTTTTTTTCTGATGGCTCATTTTTAAGAACTAAATAGGAAACCAAAAATAAAATAATGGGGAAAAACAGCTTTCCAATTCCAAAAAGATTTTCTAAAAAGCTATTAATTGCTTCACCCCATGGCCCAGAAAGTTCAAAGAAACTAAAAATTACGATTAGTCCAAAACAAAGAATAATCAAACTAATAATTATTCTTTTAACAACTGGCTTTAAATCTAGTTTGGGTTTTAATAAATTATTATTAAAATTGGGTTTTAGTAAACCTCTATTTTTTCTTTTTTTTCTAGCCATTTTATTCATTTTATCAAGAAAAACCCAAAATACAACAACTCTTTTGAATAAATTAAATACAAAACAAGAAGATTGGTTTTTGCCAATCAATTATAAACTATTTAGCTAAATACTTTGCAAGTTTATTATTTTTAAGATAAAATAAAGCAATGGATTTTGAAATTTCGCAGAAAACTAAAGAATTAATAAACTCTCTTGATGAAATTTTTAATAGGAAAAAACCCGAGGAGGTTTTAAACCCGGTGGTGGTTAGCCGTTTAACAACTAGCCTAGAATTTTTTTATGAAAAAGCGCGAAAGACTTTAGATTATCGAGAAGAAAATTTATGGTTTAAAAATGCAGTTTTAAGGTTTTTAAAAAGAAAACTTTTAAATTTATTTGCTGGAGAAGAAATTGGCTTGGAATTAATGCAAGAATTAATTAGGGGGAAATATTTAGAAAATGGCGTTTATCCAGAAAATAAAGCTAAAATTATAAATAATACTCTACAAAAATATGTCAGAGTTTTGGAAATTTTTGAAGAAAAATCAAATTTAACCTCTAAGGAAATTAAAGAAACAGAGAATTGGTTTTTAGCAATTGCTTCTTTAGAAATTACTGAAATTTTTATTGATAATAGCTTAGATCGCGGTTTGATAAATTATTTTTATGAGACATTAAAAGAAAAAATAGAAATTCCAGCAGATTTAGATAATAATATCTTTTCTCAACAGCTTTATTTATCAATTTATCGTAATTTTTTACAAGCAGATGGCGAAATGGAAAATTTTGAACTTTTTAGATTAAATTATCCCCAGTGGTTTTCGAATTCAATAATTGATTTTGAAAATTTTGCCCTAAATCTTGCTGAAACAAAAAATCAATTTAAAACAATTATTAATAACCCCTTAAAGAAAAATTTTGACAATTTAATAAGAAAAAAAATTATCATTTTAAATCTCTTAAAAGAATTGATAATTACTAACCAGGAAAATACAGAAGAAATTTTAACCAATCCGGAAATTTTAGAAGAAAAACTAAGGACTCTTTATGAACAAAAATATATAAAAGCTAAAGAGAAACTAAAAACTTCAGCTATTAGATCTTTGATTTTTATGATAGCTATTAAAATTTTGGTGCTGTTTATTATTGAACTACCCTATCAAAATTCCAGCGGTAGTAACATCAACTATCTTCCACTAATTATCAATTTAATAATTCCACCCTTAGTTTTAGCAATATCAACAATTTATGCTAAGTTTCCAAGTGAAGAACAAAATTTTTTAAGGATTTTGATTGATTTCGAAAAAATAATTAGACCAAGTTCTTCAAAAATTGCTGTTTTAAAAATTCCGCAAAAAAGAACTTTACCAACACAGATAGCAATCGGAACAATGTATTTTTTAGATATTTTAGTTGTTAGTTTTTTGTTTTATCAATTGCTGGTTAATATTCTAAATTATAATATAGTTGAGATAGTTGTTTTTATTTTATTTCTAAGTATTGCTAGTTTTTTTGCTTTTAGACTAAGAAATGTCGCAAGTTTGTCTCTGGCAATTGAAGAAAAAGAAAGTGTTATTTCAATTTTGATTGAGTTCCTTTTCTTCCCAATTATTGAAATTGGTAGATTGCTTTCTGAATCTTTTTCTTCAATAAATGTGCCGGCCTTTATCTTTGATTTTTTTATAGAAACTCCTTTCAAAACAGTAATTGAAGTCTTAGAAGAGTGGTTTTCATTTTTGAAAGAAAAAAGACAAAATTTTTAATCAATGATTGAGAGATTTCCAAAAAGTTTTTTATGGGGCAGCGCAACTTCCGGATATCAAATTGAGGGGGACAGTTTTTTTTCCGATTGGCACCAAATGCTAGACAAAAAACAAACTGATAAGCGATGCGGTAAGGCAACAAATTTTTGGCAAGATTATAAAAAATATATTGCCCTAATGAAAGAAGCGAAATTCAACTCTTTCAGAATGTCGATTGAATGGTCTAGGATTAATCCCCAAGAAGGAAATTATTCTCAAAAAGCTTTAAATCATTATAAAGAAATTATCTATTCTCTAAAAGAAAACGGAATTGAACCAATAATTACTTTATGGCATTTTACTTTGCCTTATTGGTTCTCTCAAAAAGGAGGATTTTTAAATAAAGATTCGGCTAATTATTTCTTAACTTATATTGAAAAGGTAAAAGCTGAGTTTGGAGATTTAATTAATTATTATTTAGTTTTTAATGAACCAACTGTTTATCTTCTAAAGAGCTACCTTTCTGGTAACTGGCCCCCTTTTTATAAAAACCGGTTATTGTCTTTTCTAAAAATTAGAAAAAAACTCTCTAAAATCTACCTAAATTCCTATGACATTTTGAAGGACAAAAATAGCCAAGTGAGCATAGCTATAAATTTATCTTATAACGAGATTGAAAACTGGTTCAATCCTTTAAATTATTTAGCTTATTTAATTTTAGAACAAAATTCAGATTTAAATATTTTAAATAAAATTAAAAACAAACTAGATTTTATTGGCTTAAATTATTATTTTAGACAACCAATCAACATTAATCTTTTCAATTTAAAAAAATCTTTAACTCGTCAAGAAAAAAATAGAAAATATTCCGATTTAGGCTGGGAAATTTATCCTCAAGGAATTTACGAATTAGTTACAAAGCTTTATAAAAAATTCCAAAAGCCAATTTTAATAACCGAAAATGGCTTGGCAGATAAAAATGATTCTCTAAGAAACGAATTTTTAAAAGAACATATCGAATACTTATTGAAAGCTTACCAAGAAGGGATTCCAATTTTAGGATATCTCCACTGGTCTTTAATGGATAATTGTGAATGGGATAAAGGGAAAGAACCACGATTTGGTTTAATTGAAACCGATTACGAAAATAGAACTATTAAGCCTCGAAAGAGCTTTTATTTTTACAAAAAATTAATAGAAACTTATACTTCTAAAATTTAGATTATTTTTTCGAAGTTCTTGATTTTTGGGTTAAAGAAGCACCTTTCTGAAAATTTAGAACCCTATCAATAACTCCATATTCTTTTGCTTCAGTAGCTGTTAGGTAATAATCGCGGTCAGTATCTTTTTCTATTTTTTCAATTGGTTGATTAGTATTTTCTGCCAAAATTAAATTTAAACGGTTTTTTAATCTAGCAATTTGCTTACTAACTATTTCAATGTCAGTTGCTTGTCCAGAAATTCCTTCAGCCATTAACTGGTGAATCAAAATTTCAGAATTAGGCAAGGCAAATCTTTTCCCCTTGGTTCCAGAAGACAATAAAACAGCTGCTCCAGAAGCCGCCATTCCAATACAAATTGTTTGAACATCTGGCTTAATCAATTTCATAGCATCATAGATAGCTAAAGTTCCCGGAACTGAACCACCAGGAGAATTAATATAAAACTTAACATCTTTTTCAGGATTATTGTATTCTAAATAAAGCAATTGGGCAATAATTAAATTAGCAATTTCATCAGTTATCGGACCACCTAAAAAAATTATTCCTTCTTGCAATAATCTAGAAAAAATATCAAAAGCTCGTTCCCCATAAGGAGTTTTGTCTATTACCATGGGAACTAATTGATTAAATTCTTTTTGTTTTTTTAAAAATTCTTCAAAAGATTTAGCCATATTTTTAAATTTTAATTGTCAATTAATTTTTCTAAAAATTCAGTAACTTTTTGATTGGTCAAAATGTTCTTAACATAAATTTTTAATTCTTCTTCGCTAATATTATTTTGAGCTTGTTCTACTTTTGAAAATTGAAGCAAGTATTTATTAACTTCTTCTTCAATTTCTTCCCCGGTTGGTTCAATTTGCTCTTCTTGGGCTATTTTTCTTAAAATTAATTCAATTTTTATTCTTTCGATTGCCCGATCTTTAAATTCAATTCTTAAATCGTCCTCAGTTTTATTAATTTGTTTTAAGTACATATTCCAATCTAAGTTATTTTTACCAACAGAACTTTTTAATTCTTCAACCATTATTTCTATTTCTCGATCTATTAAAACCGGCGGAAGATCAATGGGTATAATTTCTGCTAATTTCTTTAAAATCAAAACCCTAAACCTTTCTTCTTCCTCGTTTTTCTTTTCTTCTAATAAACCACTCTCAAGATTTCTTCTTAAATCAGCCAGAGATTTAAAAGAACCAAGCTGCTGGGCAAATTCGTCATTTAATATTGGGGGAATTGCATTATATACTTCTTTAACTTTAATTTCAAAATCAACTTTCTTGCCAGCTAAATCTTTACTCCAATAGTCATTAGGTATTGCAACTGAAAAATTTTTAGTTTCATTTTCTTTTAAACCTAAAATATTTTTTTCAAAACCTTCAAAAACTTGTTTTTCGCCAGTTATAAACTCGAAATCTTTTTGACTATCAATTACTAAACCTTTTTCTTTAATCTCAAAATCTAATTTAACTTTATCGCCAATTTTAATTTTGGAATTAGATTTTTCATATTTAGTTCTTGACTTTAAAAGCCAATCTAAAGATTCTTTGATTTCGCCTTCTTCAACCTTTACTTCTTTTTTTTGATTTTTTAGATGCTTAATTTTCTCTTGATATCCGTTTAAATCTATTTCTGGTATTACATAAAAAGTTGCTTTAAAAGAAAATTCATTGTTAGGCGCTAATTTTAATACTTCAATATTAGGACTAGTTAGGGGTTCTAAATTATTAGAAGCGATGTAATTTAAATAAATTTTTTTAGCAGCTAAATTAGCAGCTTTTTCATAAATATCAAATTCCTTAATATTTTTTATAGCTAATTCTTTAGGCGCTTTTCCTTTTCTGAAACCCGGTAGTTCCACTTCTTTGATTAATTCATTAGTGGCTCTTTCGATAAATTCTTTAAATTCTTCAAAATCTAAAGAAACTACTAATTCTTTTTGAGAGTTTTCTAAATTTTTTATTTCTTGTTTCATTAAATTAAAGTAACGTTTTTAATTAAATCATTGGCCTCTAATTTCATTATTTTTACTCCCTGACTAGTTCTCTTAAGAGTTGGCAAGCTATCTAAACTAATTCTGATTGTTTGACCCAATTGAGAAATAGCCAACATTTCTTCTTCATCTCTAATAATTTTGATTTTAGATAACTGTTTAGTTTTATCAGTCAATTTAATAATTTTGATCCCGACTCCACCTCTTTTTTGGTTTTTAATTTCTTTAAGGGAAGTAATTTTGGCATAACCCCCGGCAGTCACAATTAATAATTTTTGAGTTTTGTAATCAGAAACAACTTCCATTGTTAATAATTCGTCATTATTTTTCAAATTAATTCCCTTAACCCCACTACTGTTTCTGCCTAAGGGTCTTAAGTCGGATTCTTTAAACTTGATAATCATTCCATTTTTAGTTGCTAAAAGTATTTCATCTTTACCTGAGGTAAAATTAGCTGAAACAAGACTGTCATCTTTTTTAATATTAATCACCCTTATGCCACTTCTAATTTTAGAGATTAAATCAGTTAATTTTATTTTTTTAATTAAGCCCTTTTTGGTAGCTAATACTAAATAATTAAATTCGTTTTTGTTTTCATCATCTTGACGATAAGAAACAATCGAAACAATTTTCTCATGGGAAGCTAAATTCAAAAAATTATTAATATGCTTACCGCGATTAGTTCTTAAAGCCAAAGGAATTTCATAAGTCTTTAGATAGTAAATTTTCCCTAAATCACTAAAAAGCATCAAAAGGCTGCGATTATTAGAAGAGATTATTTCTTTTATCTGATCCTCTTTTTGATAACTAATAATTCCCTTGCCACCTCTTTTTTGGAGCTTAAAGGTTTCCGGTCTCAATCTCCTTAGGTAATCATTTTGAGATAAAGTAATAATTGAAGTTTCGTCTGGAACAAGTTCCTCTTCATTAATTTGAGTTAGTTGTTCTTTTATAATCTGAGTTCTTCTTAGATCGGGATACTTTTGTTTAATTTCGTCTAATTCCTTAATAATTATTTCTTTAACCTTTTGGGGATTTTTTAAAATCTCTGCCAATTCTTTTTCAAGCTGTTGTTTTTCTTTTAACTCATCATAGATCTTTTGTCTTTCGAGCCTTGCCAAACTTTCTAATCTAATTATTAAAATCGCTTCAGATTGTTTAGCTGTCAATTTAAATTTAGCCATTAAAGAATTTTTAGCTGAATCCCTGTCTTTAGAAGCTCTAATAGTTTTAATTATTTCATCTAAATGATCTAGAGCTTTGACCAAACCCAATAAAATATGGATTCTTTCTCTGGTTTTTTCTAAATCAAATTTGGTTCGATTAATTATAACCTGTTCGCGATGAGCTAAAAATTCTTCTAAAATTTCCTTTAAAGACAAAGTCTTAGGCTGAATTCCTCCAACTAAAGCCAGCATATTAAAATGATATTTCTTCTCTAAATCGGTGTATTTATAAAGTTGATTTAAAACCCTAGTAGGATTAACAGTTGATTTAAGCTCAACCACTATTCTTAAGCCTTCTTTATCTGATTCGTCTCTAATATCCTTTATTCCTTCAATTTTCTTATTTTCAACAAGATTGGCTATACTTAAAACTAAATTTGCTTTATTAACTTCATAGGGAATTTCAGTTATCACGATATTAAATTCGTCTTTATCTTTTTTTCTATTTTCAATTTCAGCTTTTCCCCTAATAACTATCGAACCTTTCCCAGTAGAATAAGCAGTTAATAAATCCTGTTGGTTATAAATAATTCCTCCGGTTGGAAAATCCGGTCCTTTAATAAATTTTAATAAATCCTCAACTCCTTTTTGAGGATTACCAACTAAAAATTTCAAAGCCTCTACAACTTCTGATAAATTATGAGGAGGAATATTGGTAGCCATTCCAACAGCAATACCGGTTGTACCATTTAATAATAAAGTTGGAATTTTGGTTGGCAAAACGCTTGGCTCCAAACGAGTATTATCATAATTATTCACAAAATTTACTGTATTCTTTTCTAAATCTTGCATCATTTCCTCTGCTATTTTTGATAGTTTTGCCTCAGTGTACCTTTCAGCTGCTGGCGGATCTCCATCAATCGAACCAAAATTTCCCTGACCGATAATTAAAGGATAGCGTAAGGAAAAAGGTTGGGCCATTCTTACCAAAGCATCGTAAACTGCAACATCTCCATGGGGATGATATTTCCCTAAAGTATCACCAACAATTCTGGCTGATTTTACGGTTTTAGAATTATAATGAAGGCCTGATTCATACATTGAATAAAGAATTCTACGTTGCACTGGCTTCAAACCATCTCTAACATCTGGAATAGCTCTAGAAATAATAACCGATAAGGCATAAGCCAAATAAGACTCTCTCATTTCTTGAGCAATCTCAGTTTGTTCTATTTTTTCAATATTTTGAGGTTCTTTTGGTTGTTGTTTTTTATTCATTAATTTTTATTCTACTATTGGCAGAGTAATTGGATTCGTTTCTTGGGGCAACGGTTTAAATTCTGGAGAATTACTAAATTTAAAAAAATTTAAAAAATTATTTTTAAAATTAGAAAAATTCTTGTTTTGGGACGAACTATTTAAATTATCAAACGCTTTGCCAGCGCTCTCTTTTAAATTAGAAAATGAGCTACTAACAAATTGGGTTGCTCTATTCCCTAATTTCTGTGATTCAAAATCTTGGCCAGATAAAATTGGCCTGAGCGATAAACTGGCTACAAAAATAACAAAAATTATGGCAATAATCAAGATCGCCCTAGAGATTAACTCTTTGGTTTCTTTTGGTTTATTTCTTAAATTTTCAAAAAATTTATTCATTAATTAATGGTTTAAAATTACAATTTTTTGTTCGTCAATGCTTAAATCATTTTTTTTGATACTTAATCTATCTAGGGTTTCTACCTTTAAAGAAATTTCTTTTATAAAATTGCTAAGCTCTTCGGTTTTTTCTTTTAAACCGCTTGATAAACTTATCGGAATAATAATTTTAGGTTCCAAACTATTAATTATTGAAACTGCTTCTTTACTGTCTAGGGTTTCTTTGCCAATTGAAATAATTAAAACATCTAATTCCGAAATCTTCGAAATAATCTCGTCAGTTAATTTTGGATTTTTGAAAACCCCTAAATTTAAAAGAGTTATTCCTTCAGCTTTTATCTCAAAAATTGTATTTAAAGAATCCAAGCGAAAATCGGTTATCCCTTTAATAAAAATGTCCTTTATTTCATATTCTCCTGGTTCTTTTAAAATCAGGGGGTTTCCCTCAAGAACTTTAAAATTATTAAATCTTTTATCATCTTTACTTATTAAACAAATATCTGCTTTAAATTTAGGAACTTTTTCAATTTTAAGTTCTTCGTCTTTTGAAAATGGATTCAGGGCTAAAATTGCATTTTTGGTTTCAATTTTAAAATAAGATAAACCGTAATAATTAATCACCATGTTTTTTATTTGAGATTATTTTTCTTTTGTTAATTTCTAAATATTTTTTATTTCTAAATCTGCTGCTAGTACGGTAAGCTGGCTTACAACTTCTATTTCCAACCTTACTATAGTTTTTCATATTACTATGATATAATTTTTTATTAAATTAGTCCAGAGGGCGATTAGCTCAGTTGGTTAGAGCGCTTGCTTTACACGCAAGAGGCCTGAGGTTCGAGCCCTCAATCGCCCACCAG
>DAOTOJ010000005.1:0-26622 GCA_035451285.1 Minisyncoccota bacterium | reverse complement strand
CTAATTGTGATATTATTTTAGAAATGAAAAAAGTTGAATTTATTTCTAATTCTTCTAAAGAAACAAAAAAACTTGGAAAATATTTTGTAAGTCAAATCTTAAAAATTTTGCCTTTAGATAAAGCTTTAGTTATTTCTTTAACAGGCGAGTTGGGTTCTGGCAAAACTACTTTTATTCAGGGAATGAGCGAAGGATTGAAAATCAAAGCTCAAATCAATAGTCCAAGTTTTGTGATTATGAAAAAATTTGATTTGCTTTTTAGAGAAGTTAAAAGTTTTTATCATTTTGATTTATGGAGAATAACTAAAAAAGATTTGCTTGATTTAGGTTTTGAAGAAATTTTAAAAGATCCGTCAAACATTGTGGTACTGGAATGGGCAGAAAAAGCCCAAGATATTTTGCCAAAAGATTCGATTTCAATTGAATTTAAGCATTTATCTTTGAACCAGCGGAAAATAATTTTTAAATTTCCAATATGAAAATTTTAATAATTGACAGCTTGGCTTTAATTCATCGAGTTTATCATGCTTTGCCTGATTTACGAGATAAAAATAATGAACCAGTGGGAGCTTTGTATGGTTTTTGTTCAATGTTTTTAAAAGCCCAAAAAGATATTAACCCTGATTCAATTATCGCGGTTTTTGACAGTCCAGTTGAAACTTTTAGGCATAAATTGTATCACCTCTATCATGCTAATCGCCCTAAAGCAACTCCTGATTTTTCATCTCAAGTTGAAAAAGTAAAAGAATTTTTAAAGTTGGTAAAAATTCCAATAATTGAAGCCGGAGGTTTTGAAGGGGATGATTTAATTGGTTCATTGATAAATAAACTTGATGATAAAAACGAAGTAATAGTTTTAACTGGCGATAACGATCTTTTGCAGCTAACCAAAGAGAACGTTAAAGTTTATACTATGATAAAAGGAATATCGCAAACCATAATTTATGATAAAGAAAAAGCTAAAGAAAAATATGGTTTTGATCCCAAATATCTTCCTGACTATAAAGCCTTAATTGGTGATGCTTCGGATAATATTCCCAAAGTTAAAGGCTTGGGAGAAAAAAATGCCCAGAAATTAATTGTTAATTATCAAACAATTGACAATATTTTTAAGAATTTAGATAAGCTTGAATTAGGCGATAAATTAAAACAAACTTTAAAAGAAAGCAAAGAACAGGTTTTTTTAGCCAAAGATTTGGCAACTATTAAAACCGATTTAGAAATTGAAATAAAACCAGAAAAATTCAATAAAGAAATTTTAACTTCTAACGAAGTTTTAGATTTTTTTAAACAGGCAAATTTCTTTTCATTGATTAAAAGATTAAAACCTGAAGAGCAAAATAGCTTAGATCTAGGTTTTAACAAAAAGCAAGGTTTTAAAATCACGCTTTTAAATTCAGAAAATTGGTCTCAATTGAAAAACAAAATAACTGAAAACAAAAAGATTTACTTTTTGGGTTTAGAAAAAAATTATTTATTAACTGATTTTCAAATTTATAGTTTAGAATCCAATAATAATAACGAGATTCAAGAACTTTTGGATATTTTCAAAAATCAGGAAATTATTAAAATTGGTTTTGATTTTAAAAATTTTATTAAAAATTTTTATCCAGTTTTTCAAAACCAAATTTTTAAAAATGTTGCTGACTTGTCAATTTTAGAATGGCTAATACATCCAAATTTTAGAAATTTTAGCTTAGCTGATTTGATGAAAAAATATTTTAAATTGGATTTATCAAAAGCCACTGAAGAAGAGCTTGCGCTACAAAGCGCACCTTATTTAGAAACCATAGCTCAAAAAATCATAGACAAAGCTAAAAGCGAAAATATTTTTCAATTTTATGAAAATCTTGAAGAACCCCTTATTCCAGTTTTAGCTTCAATGGAGCAAAACGGAATTTTGGTTGATTTAAATTCTTTTAAAAAAGCTCAAAAAATTTTAGCTGACAAATCTTTAGAAATTAAAAAACAGATATTTGCTAAAGCTGGAATTGAATTTAATTTAAATTCTCCAAAACAATTATCAGAAATTTTGTTTGACAGATTAAAATTGCCAACTTCAAAAATTAGAAAATTAAAAAGTGGCTATTTTTCAACTGATTTTAAAGCTCTTGAAAAATTACGAGATTTTGAAATTATTGATTTGATTTTAAAATGGCGCGAATTAGAAAAGTTAAACAGCACTTATTTAAACGGTCTAAAAAAATATTTGGATAAAGATAATTTAATTCATACTACTTTTATCCAAACCGGAACTATTACCGGCAGATTAGCAAGCGAATTTCCAAATTTGCAGAATATTCCCAAACGAGGTGAGCTTTCAAAATTAATTAGAGACATGTTTATTGCCCATAATGGTTTTTCTTTAGTTTCTTTTGATTATTCTCAAATTGAATTAAGATTATTAGCTCATCTTTCCAAAGATGAAAAATTAGTTAATGCTTTTTTAAATAACGAAGACATTCATAGATTAACTGCTTCTCTAATTTGGAATATTGATCAAGAAAAAGTCACCCCAGAACAAAGATCCAAAGCTAAAACTTTAAATTTTGGGATTATTTACGGCATGGGAAAAAGATCTTTAGCTTACAGCGCTAAAATTTCAGAAAAAGAAGCTGAGCAATTTATTGACAATTATTTTAATAATTTTAAGGGAGTTGCTCTTTACTTGGAAGAAGTTAAAAGGGTTTTAAAAGATATTGGCTATCTTCAAACTGCTTTAGGCAGAAAAAGATATTTTGCTGATTTTATTCAAGAAGGAAGAGGAGACAGAACCGAAAGAATGGCTGTAAATTTTACTATTCAAGGATTGGCAGCTGATTTAATAAAAAAAGCAATGATTAGTATTTATCAGAAATTTATAATTAATGACCCCTTAAATATTAAACTATTGATCCAAGTGCATGATGAATTGATATTTGAAATCAATGATAAATTGTTAGATAATATAAAAGACAAGATTAAAAACGAAATGGAACAAGTTTATAAATGCGATGTTCCAATAAAAGCTCATATCACCAAAGGCAAACGTTGGTCTGATTTATAAATTATGAATGATTTTTTAAATTTTTTAAAACTTAAAGAGACAAGAATTTTTATTGCTTTTTCGGTTTTTTCAATAGTTTTGATTGTTGTTTTGTTTTTGAATTTAAAGTTTATAATAGCCTTAATTTTTGCTATTTTCTTAATAGTTTTCGCTATTCAAATAGCTATTCATTCTTATTCTTTGGCAAAAACCAGATTTGTTTTGGATTTTGAGAAAAAAAGAAATAAGTATGTTTTTGATAATCTTTCGGAAGGAGTTATTACTTATGATAAAGATTTTAAAATTTTATCAATGAATAAAGCAGCTCAAGTTATTACTTCTTTGCGGGAAGAAGAAGTTTTAAATAAAGTAATTACTCCGGAATTGGCCCAAAATCCAAAATTGGCATTACTAGTTCAAATAATTTTTCCTTCTTTAGCTCCAGTAGTTATTAAAAAAAGCGAAGGTTCGTCATACCCCCAAGTTGTTAGAATAAATTTTAAAGAACCTCGAGAATTATATTTGGAAGTAACTACTACTTTAATTTTTGATGAAAACAATAAGCAAATTGGTTTTGCTAAAATCATTAGAGATCGTTCAAGGGAAATTGAACTTTCAAGGAGCAAATCAGAATTTATTACCATAGCTGCTCACCAATTAAGAACTCCTTTATCTGGTATTAAGTGGACCAGTGAAATGCTTTTAAATCAAGAATTAGGCGAATTAAATCCTCAACAATTAGACGGCTTAAAACAAATAAGTGATAATACCGGTAAATTAATAGAATTAGTTAATGATCTATTAGATGTTTCCAAAATTGAAGAAGGAAAATTCGGTTATGTTTTTGAAAGAGCTGATTTAATAAAAGTTATTGAGGAAGTAGTATTAGCCCATCAGCAAATGGCTCAACAATATAAAGTTAAAATTATCTTTAATAAACCAAACGTTAATTTACCTTTATTGTTAATGGATAAAAGTAAAATTTCAGTAGTTCTTCAAAATTTAATTGAGAATGCTATAAAATATAATGTTGAAAATGGGGAAGTTAGAATCAAAGTTGAACAATTAAAAGACAAGCCATTTGTTCAAGTGGCGGTTGAAGATACCGGAATTGGAATCAATAAAAACGATTTGCCAAAATTATTTACTAAATTCTTTAGGTCTCAAGATACTTTGAAAAAAGAAACTAGTGGTTCTGGTTTAGGTCTTTATATTTCAAAAAACATTATTAGAAGGCATGGAGGAGAAATTTGGGCAAATTCCATAGAGAAAAGAGGTTCAACTTTTTATTTTGTTTTGCCAACTGATGAAAAATTAATTCCTCCCGTTGAGATTATCGAAGAAGAATTTTAGCTAGTATGTCAGAGCTAGATAAACTTCAAAAATTTATCCTTAATCAAAAGATCAGATATCGCGATTTTTTTTGGTATGAAATTTTTAAAACCGCTAAAAAAACCAAATTAGTTTTTATGACTGAAAATTTAGCCCGAGAAGCCAGGCTGATTTTAAAAACCGAAAAAATTAATAATAAAAATTTCGAAATAACTTCTTTTGAAAACGATGATTCAATTGGCAATTTTTATGTTGTGGATAAAGAAGTTATTACAGCTTTAACCCATCCTTCAGAAGAAGAATATCGAAATATTTTAGGAGAAAAACCTAATAAGCAATTTATTAGTTTAATAAATGATTTTATCAAAAATGAAATTTTAAGAATTTTTAAACCAACTGGTTTTAATTTTTATGCTATAGCTAGTTTGCATAGTTTTGATAATTTAGCACCCAAAGCCTTAGGTTGGATTAAAAATTTAAAAGATGTCAAAAAACTAAAAACCAAAAAATTTATTAAGCCGAAAAAACTACAAAATCTTAACGATTTAATTAATAGCTTGAAAGGAATTCCTTATACTACTGGCGGGAAATCAATTCAGCATGGTTTTGATTGTTCTGGTCTAATTCAAAAAATATTTTACGAAACACAAGGAATTTGGCTTCCAAGAAAAGCAAATTGGCAAGTCATAGTTTGCCAAAGCATTAAATTTTCTAATTTAAAAATGGGAGATTTAATTTTTTTTACTAAAAAAAGAGAATCAAGAATAGACCACGTAGCTTTGGTTTATAAAATGCAATATCCAAAACTTCCAATTGTTTTTCATACTAGATCAAAATACAAATCACATCTTGAAGATTTAAATAAAGCTCAATGGCTTAAAAATTATAAAATTGAAAAGTTTGGCAGAGTAACAAATTAGTTATCTAAAAAATTTTGATTTATTAACCACTAACTAAAAACTCTTGACTTTTTAAAAATTTTTGCTATATTTTATTAGACATTTATGAGAATAAACATTTTGAGAAAGCGGAAAACTTAAGAGCAATTTTTATTGTTTTAAAGCCGCTTTCTCAAAAGCGGTTTTTTATTTTAGAAATGTTTGGTCTTTGACAAAATATATATAAAGAATATCTTTAAACAGGTGTTCGCAATAATTTAAGGGCAGATGGTGGATGCCTTGGGTAGGAGAGGCGATGAAGGACGTGGCGTAACTGCGATAAGCCTCGGGAAGCCGTGTAGCAGGCTATGATCCGGGGATTTCCGAATGGGGAAACCTACTAAACAACTCAATGTTTAGTGCTTTATCATTTAAGATAAAGAGCAAACCTAGGGAAGTGAAACATCTCAGTACCTAGAGGAAAAGAAAAAGATGCAAAACTTTTTTAATTTTAATGTTTCAAGCATTTCAGCAGTCAGCTTTTAGCCATAAATCTTTACGGCTAGAAAGCTGGCAGCGGATAATATTAAAAATGTTTTGCCCATTCCTTTAGTAGCGGCGAGCGAAAAAGGAACAGTCTAAACTTATTTGTGCTATGCACAAATAGGGGTTGTGGGGTCAAAAATATTCATTCTTAATTTAATAGAAGAACAGTCTGAAAAGGCTGGCCAAAGAAAGTGAAAGCCTTGTATTTTAAATTAAATAAAGAATGATTTTGATACCCGAGTATTTCGACAAATGAGTAGGTCGAAAGAATCTGGCAGAACTATTCTGCTAAGACTAAATACTCTTCTACACCGATAGTGAACTAGTACCGTGAGGGAAAGGTGAAAAGAACCCCGGAGAGGGGAGTGAAATAGAACCTGAAACCATTTTGCCTACAAGGACCCAGAGCCCGCAAGGGTGATGGGGTGCCTATTGAAGAATGAGCCAACGAGTAATACTTATCGCTTTATCTAAGTCATCTAAGATGACGGAGGTATAGCGAAAGCGAGTATGAATAGTGCGAAAAGTATTTGTTTTGAAGCTTGAAACAAATGCTTAAAGCGATAAGTAATGACCCGAAGCCAAGCGAGCTACCCTTGGACAGGATGAATCTTGTAGAAATACAAGAGGAGGTCCGAACCCGTGAGCCGTGCAATACTCTGGGATGATCTGAGGGTAGAAGTGAAAAGCTAATCGCGCTTGGGAATAGCTGGTTCTCCTCGAAATAGCTTTAGGGCTAGCGGTTGCCGTAACTTTTTTGCAGGTAGAGCACTAGTTGAGACAGATAGGGAGAAATCTCGCTGCCTCAGTTAAACTCCGAATGGTAAAAAAGTTGGCAACTAGTCAGAGTGTGGGGGCTAAGCTCCATGCTCGAAAGGGAAAGAACCCGGACTTCCAGTTAAGGTCCCTAAATTTTGACTAAGTGTTTAAGGTAGTAATCAACCACAGACAGATAGGAGGTTGGCTCAGAAGTAGCCATCCTTTAAAGAGTGTGTAACAACTCACTATCAGAAGTTTTGCATTTTGCAAAACTTGGTTGGTTGCGCTAAAAATGAAACGGGGCTAAGTCAAATACCGAAACTGAAGATATCAATCTTTGGATTGATATGGTAGAGGAGCATTCTATATGCACTGAAGCAGTAGTTGTAAAACGCTGTGGAGCGTATAGAAGAGAAAATGTTGGCATGAGTAACCTACAATCCTGATGAAATATCAGGAGGCCGAAAACCCAAGGTTTCCTACTCAACGACAATCGGAGTAGGGTTAGTCGGTCCTAAGCTGATGCCGAAAGGCGCAAGTGATGGACAGCTGGTTAATATTCCAGCACTTCAGTTCCTTGTGAGGGAGGGACAAAGTATAGTAGATGAAGCATTTTATTAGATTAATGTCTTTTACTGAGGACGCGTGTTTGGCAAATCCGGCACGCTGGATTAAATTCCAAGTCTAAGGAAAAAAGCGAAGCTCTGTAATTAGGGCGAAGTTCATCGAGCATGCTTTCGAGAAAAGCTTCTAAACTTAGAGGAATTGAAACCGTACCAAAACCGACACAGGTGGGTGAGGCGAGAAGCCTAAGGCCAACGAGTGATTGGTCCCTAAGGAACTCGGCAAACAAGCTGGGCGTAAGTTCGCAAGATGCCCTCCCTGTTAAATTCCGCGCAAGCGGAACCATTAACAGGGCGCAGCTAAAGTTTTTCTGGCGACTGTTTACCAAAAACACAGCTCCCTGCAAAATCGTAAGATGACGTATAGGGGGTGAAACCTGACCGATGCGAGAAGGTTAAAACCGGCGGTGAGAAATATTTTATTTCGAGCTGACTGGTCGAAGCCCTCGTCAATGTCGGCTGTAACTATAACGGTCCAAAGGTAGCGCAATTCCTTGTCAGGTAAGTTCTGACGCGCATGAAAGGTCCAACGACTGGAAAACTGTCTCAGGGACTAGCTCGGTGAAAATGCGAATCCGGTGAAGACGCCGGGTACCTGCGGCAAGACGAGAAGACCCCGGGAGCTTTACTGTAGCCTGGTATTGTTTTAGGGGTTAGGTTGCGTAGTGTAGTGGGGAGGCGATGAATTCTAGCTTTCGGGCTAGAAGGAGCCGACAATGAAACACCCATCTTCCTAATTTTTAAAACTAATTTAAAAGGAAAAAACTTTTAATGACAGTGCTTGGCGGACAGTTTTTGTGGGGCGCAATCCTCCTAAAAAGTAACGGAGGAGTTTATTAAGGTCAGCTTGCTCCGGATGGAAATCGGAGTGAAAGTGTAAAGGCAAAAGCTGGCTTAACTGCAAGAGTGACAACTCGCGCAGATGCGAAAGCAGAACTTAGTGACCCGATAGCTCTTAATAGAAAGGCTAAAGACAACGGACAAAAGCTACCCCGGGGATAACAGGCTGGTGAGGTCCGAGAGTCCACATCGACGACCTCGCTCGGCACCTCGATGTCGGCTCACCACATCCTGGGGCTGGAGAAGGTCCCAAGGGTTGGGCGGTTCTCCCATTAAAGTGGTACGTGAGCTGGGTTCAAACCGTCGTGAGACAGGTTGGTCTCTATCTGCCGTAGGCGTTCGATACTTGAAAGAAGCTGTCCATAGTACGCAAGGACCTGGATGGACGCACCTCTGGTGTACTGGCTTTCCTGCTAAGGGAATCGTCAGGTAGCTATGTGCGGTTTGGATAAGAGCTGAAAGCATCTAAGCACGAAGCCATTCTTAAGATAAGGTATCGTTAAGAGTGCTAGTAGACTACTAGCTTGATAGGCGTTAGGTGTAAGAACAGTAATGTTTTTAGCCAAGACGTACTAAAACTCGAAATTGCGAACACCTGTTTAAAGATATTTAAAAAACAAAAGCCAGTGATTTAGCTTAATATGTACCACCCGATCCCATTTCGAACTCGGAAGTGAAAGTATTAAGCCCCGATGATACTCCTTATGGGGGAAAGTAGGGTTTGCTGGCTTTTTATTTTTTTAATAATTTTGTATAATATTTTAAGTTTAATAACTTTTTTATGAAAAGACTGTTTAAAAAAATAATAATTGGAGCCGGATATTTAGCTATAATTTTTGGGATAATTTATTTGATTTTTAATTCTATTTATCAGCCAACTTGTTTTGACGGTTTAAAAAATCAAAACGAAGAAAAGGTTGATTGTGGAGGAGTTTGCGCTCCCTGCGAATTGCAAACCTTACTTTATCCGGTAACTTTAAACAAAATTTATTTTATAGATAAAGAAGGCAACAATATTGACGTAGCAATTAAAATTAAAAATCCTAATGCTGATTGGGGAATAAAAGACTTTGATTATCAAATAGATTTTTTGGATGAAAGTGGCAGAGTTATTCCGGGATCGTTATATGGTAAATCGTATCTTTTGCCAGGAGAAACAAAATGGATTATGGAATTAGCTAAATTTACTCCTTCTAATGTTTCGACGATAGATTTTAAAATAAATACTTCGACAATTGTTTGGAATAAATTAAGGCCTTATGTTAAAGAAGAAGAGTTCTTTATTCAGAATGCCAATTTTCGGAAACTAACACCACCTGAGCTAGGTTCAGCTGAAATTACCGGCATTGTTTATAATAATTCTAATTTTGATGTTAAAAATGTAGAAATTCAGGCAGTACTTTATGATTCATATAATAAAATAGTCGCCGTTGGTTTAACAAACCTATACTCCCTTCCCTCAAAAAGAAGTTCAGAATTTAGAATTTTTTGGCTTAAACCATTGCCAGAAGATACTAAAAATTTTGAGTTGTTTTTAAATACCAATTTGTTAAATGATGTTAATTTTATGAGGGAATATGGCCTATAATTCAAAAAACATTGATTGGTGGCTTTTAGCCCCGATATTAATTTTGTGTTTAATAAGTTTAATTACTCTTTATTCTTTTACAATTTACAATCAGAATAATTTCATCTTTTTTCATCACCAAATTATTTGGATAATTAGCGGTTTTATTGTTTTATTTTTAGTATCCTTAATAGACTTTAGATCCTTAGCCAGCGATTATCAGCTAATCAATATTTTTTATGGTTTAGAAATTTTACTTTTAACTTCGACTTTAATTTTTGGAAGAGAAATAGGTGGAAACCGCGCTTGGCTTAATTTTGGAAGTTTTTCAATTCAGCCTGTTGAATTCGCTAAAATAATTTTAATTTTATTCTTAAGTCGTTATTTCGCTGATAACAATTTAAATATTAGGCAAAATAAGTATGTTTTAAAATCATTTTTAATAGTTTTGCCATTTTTATTATTAGTTGGTTTACAAAGAGATTATGGTTCAGCTCTTCTACTTCTTGGAATTTGGTTTTTGATGCTTATCTTAGCCGGAGCTAAAATAAGCCAAATACTTACAATTATTTTGATATTTTTAATTATTTTTATCATTAGTTGGTTTTTTCTTTTAGACCAAGTTCATAAAGACAGAATAATTTCAATTATTTTTCCAGAAATTGATCCTTACGGCATATCTTATAACCAAAGCCAAGCATTAATTGCAATTTCTTCAGGAGGGTTATTAGGTAAAGGTTTTTCTAAAAGTACCCAAGCCCAACTTGGATTTTTACCAGCAGCTCATACCGATTTTATCTTTTCAGCAATTGCTGAAGAATTTGGATTTATTGGGGTTTTGACAATTATTATTTGTTTTGCAATAATCTTTCAAAGATTAGCCCAATTATCTTTGAATAATAATAATAATTTTGTGAAACTTTTTTCAATGGGTTATTTGATAATAATTTTTTTGCAGGTTTTTATTAATATTGGAATGAATTTAGCATTTTTGCCAGTTATTGGAATTAGTTTGCCATTTGTAAGTTATGGCGGTTCAAACTTATTAGCTTTATTTTTGGGGTTAGGAATAGTCTTTAATATAATTAAAAATACTCAAAATGCTTAATTTAACAGACGAAGAATTAAAAATATACCAAAAAAGAGAAAAAATTGGCTTTTTAATAATGTTTTTAACAATTTTAATTCCAATAGCTATCTGGCTGTTTTTTGTTTTTTCTAATATCAACCAAAGTTTTAAAATTGAGCCAGAAAAAATTATAGTAATTAATAAAAATGAAGGTTTTTTGGAAATAACTGATAAATTGGTTAAAGAACAGATTTTGCCTTCAAACTTATCGCCAGCTTTTAAAATTTATTTAATTGTTTCTGGAAAAGCGTCGCAATTAAAAGAGGGAAGTTATGTTTTAATTGGCGACTATTCACTAACAGAATTTGCTCAAATTTTCATTACTGGTCCTCAAGATATTACTATTACTATTCCCGAAGGTTATACTGTTTTCGATATTGATCAAAAATTGTCGCAAGCTGGTTTAATAAAAAAGGGAGAAATAATTGATTTAGCCCAAAAGCCAACCCTTTTTGATTATCCATTTTTAAAGTCTGATTCCGTCACCTCTTTAGAAGGTTTTCTTTTTCCAGACACTTATAGATTTTCTCAAAAAACAACAGCTTTTGAAATTATTGATAAAATGCTAAAAAATTTTGAATCAAAAGTTTATCAATCTTTGCCAATTGAAATTCAAAATAGCCCAGACTCAATTGTTTTTAATATAATTTTAGCTTCAATTGTTGAAAAAGAGGCTAAAATTAGCGAGGATCGAAAAATGATAACTGATATTTTAGTTAGAAGATTAGAAAAAGAAATGCCTTTACAAGTTGATGCTACTATAATTTATGCTTGGAAAATTATTAATCCTGATTGGCAACCTCAAGGTGGATTATTATCAAAATCTGATTTGGAAATTAAATCCCCTTATAATTCTTATCTTAATAAAGGATTGCCTCCTTCAGCAATTTCTAATCCAGGTTTAGATGCAATTGAAGACGTTTTTAATCCCACTTCTAATGATTATTGGTATTATTTATCAACTCCAGAGGGAGAAATTATTTATTCTAAAACCCTTGAAGAGCATAACCAAGCTATTGAAAAATATTTAAAATAGAATTTTAAAAATTTATTTTATATAATAAATTATGCTTTGGAAAACTTTTAGTGGTTTTTCTAAAATAAGTTTTCTTGTTTTAGCTGGTTTAATTTTAGTTTTTTTAATTTCAGCTTTAATATTTTTGAATTTAGATTTAGACAATTCCCAGGTTATTGATTTGTCGCAAATCGAGACTACTTTAAATAAACCCTTAACTAGCGGAACAAAAGAAATTCCAAAAAATTTAGAAAAAAATACTAATATCCAAAATCAAGCTTTAAATTCTCCCTTAACTAATAAGCAAGATACTAAATCTTTATTTGCCGGAATAAAGGATATTTTTTCAGCTACTGATAATGAAGATGAAATAGCAGAAAAAGAGTCACTTGTTATCAATACCCAAAAACCAATAATTTCTTCAACCACTTTAGTTATTTCCCCAACTAGTTCTTTATCTTTTTCGGTAGATCTAAAAGGCGATGAAATTTTTTCTGAAGAATCTTCAAACTCTAATTCTGATATTCAGCCATTTAAAAAAATTTTAATTTCTCAGGTTCTTTTTGAAAAGGAGGACGATTCAAAATTTGAGTTTATTGAACTTTTTAATCCCAATAATTTTGAAGTTAATTTAGCTGATTGGTCATTAAGAAAGAAAGCAGGGGAAAGCGATTCAGTTTTAGTTTCTTCTAAAAAATTTACGGGAATTATTAAGCCCAATTCTTATTTTTTAATTTCTAATCCTTTAATCTCCCAAGAAATAAATTCAGATTTAGTTTTTTCAGGATCAAGCTATTCAATAGCTAATTCTAACAGCATTTATTTGGTTGATTCTTCAAAAAGAATAGTTGATTTAATTGGTTGCGAAAAAGCTCCACAATTTGAATCTCAGCCAGCTCCATGCCCTTTAAAAGGATATGCTTTAAGCAGAAGATCAGTTAATGATACTGATAATAATAAAAATGATTTTATAATTTCTTTACCAAATTCCCACAATTCACTGGTTTCTGGCTTTATTGTTCCTTTGGAAATTAAGCAAGTAACTCCAAGCCCTCTATTAATCCCGACATCTATTCCAACTCCTGATTTAATTCCAACTGTTAGCCCAACACCAATACTTACTCCATCACCATCTTTAATATTGAGTCCAACTCCAAGCCCAACCCTAAGTCCAACTCTAAGTCCAACCATAAGTCCAATTAATTTTAGTCACCCTCAAATTATTGAAGTTCAATATAGCTCGGAAAATAGCATTGATGATGATTATGTCAAACTTTATAATTCCAATAATTTTGAATTAAATTTAGATGATTACAAATTAGTAAAGAAAATTAAAAGTTCTGGCAATGAGGATAGTCTTAAATCTTGGGGAAGCAATGACTTTGTTTCCGCTAATTCTTATTTTTATTGGGTAAATTCTAATTATTTAGCAAAAATTCAAGAATTGCAAAATCAGGGTATTAAAGTTTTTACAGGGAGTAAAAAAATCACTTCAACTAATGGAATTGGTTTGATATATAATGATAATGAGTTAGTTAGTTCTTATAATTGGTAATTAAGAATAAAAATATGACAATAAAACAACAATGTATTTTTTGCAAAATTATTAAAAATGAAATTCCAGTTATTAAAGTTTATGAAACATCAAAAAATTTAGCTTTTTTAGATATTAATCCTTTAACTATAGGGCACTCTTTGATAATTCCTAAAAAACATGCTGAAAATATCTTTGATATTTCTCCAGATGATTTTAAAGCCTTAATGATTGATGCTCAAAAATTAGCTAAAATTTTAAAAATTTCCTTAAAAGCCCAAGGAATAAATTTAATTAATTCTTCTGGGGAAATTGCCGGACAATCTGTTTTTCATTTTCATTTTCATCTTATTCCCCGTTATAAAAACGATAAATTGGAATTTAGTGACTGGTGGAATAAGAAAACTAAAAAGATTAATAATCAAGAATTATTTAAAATTGCGCAAAAAATAACTAAAAATAAATGACCTATTTTTATTTAAATGGCAAAATTTTACCAGAAAAAAAAGTAAAAATTTCCCCATTTGATGCCGGATTTTTAAGAGCTTATGGAATTTTTGAAGTTGTTAGAACCTATAAATCAAAACCAATAGAATTAGATAAGCATTTAGATAGATTATTGGCTAATGCCAAAATTTTGAAAATTAACCATTCTTATAATAAAGCTAAAATTAAAAAAGCTGTCTCAGAAATTATTTCCAAAAATAAATTTAAAGAAAGCGAACTGCGAATTATTTTAACTGGCGGAGTGTCTAAAAATCCTTTTTTCTTCTCAGGAAATACCCTTTTAATTGTGGCCACCAAATTCCTTCCTTATCCTAAAAAATATTATCAAAATGGGGCTTGTTTAGGTTTGAAAGAATATCAAAGAGAATTGCCGGAAGTTAAAACTCTTAATTATTCTTTGGCTGTTTCTTTTTTAAAAGAATTTAAAAATTGTTTAGAGGTTCTTTATTATAAGAATAATTATCTTTTAGAGACAACTTTTGCCAACTTTTTTCTTTTTAAAGACGATAAATTAATAACCCCAAAATCCGGAATTTTGAAAGGAATAACCAGAGAAACTGTTCTAAATTTAGCCCGCCACTCTGGTTTTAAAGTTCAAGAAAGAGAGGTTGTTCTTCGAGAACTAAAAGAAGCTGATGAAGCTTTTATAACTTCAACGATTAAAGGGATTATGCCAATTGTTAAGGTTTCGCAATTTAAAATTGGCAACGGCAGAGTTGGCAAAAAAACCAAGATTTTAATGAAAAAATTTGAAGAGTATTTAAAAACTTTTTAAGTTTGTTGCGGGAGCAGGATTCGGACCTGCGATCTCGAGGTTATGAGCCTCGCGAGATGACCACTTCTCTATCCCGCATTTTTATTGTAACATTTTTTTATTTTTAAAGCAAGTTTTTTTATTGTTTTTAAGCCTAATTTATGATAAACTAATTAATTAAAGTTTATTATTTTATGGATTCAGATAAAAAAATTGTTTTAGCTCCTAATTCCAATAATCTTTTTAATTTTTTATATTTAATTATTGGAATTTTAATTTTAATAACTACTATTTATTTGCCATTGATTTTGCCTTTAAAAATAGGACTGATTATTTTTTCCGCAGTAATTATTTTGGGCTACCTTTATTTGATTATTTCTTTTAAGCCTCAAGTTTTAATTACTTCTCAAAAAATAATTTTTAAGCTTCGTAAAAATGAAAGCTTTGAAATTCCCTTATCCGAAATTAATAAAATCGGTTTTCAAAAATTTGTTAAAGGGAAGAAAACTCTTAAGCTTTTAGGTTTAAAATTTGAGAATTTTTCAAGCTATGAAGAGCGATTTAAAAATTCCGATAGAAATACTAAAAATTTTATTATTTTAGGCAAAAACATTAAGAATGCTACTGGCGGTTTAGCTGATATTTATTTAAATATTTATTTTAATTTAGGGCAAAGTTTTAAAAAGTTAGAAACTAATTTAAAAAATTTAAAAATTAATTTGGAAGATTTTGACCAAATCAATTATTAGAATTATGGATTTTGAGAAATATCAAAAACAAGCCCAATCAGAACTTCTTGAAATTTCTAACGAAGATCAATTAAAAAACTGGAAAATAAAATTTTTAGGAAGAAAGTCGCAGTTGTCGCAATACTTAAAAACCCTAAGCGTTCTTTCCCAAGAAGAAAAAAGAAGACAAGGATTACTTGCTAATGATTTACGAAAAAAATTAGAATTAGCTTTTGATAAAAAATATCAAGAACTTATTTTTAGAAAAAAAACAGAATCTTTTGATATTACCCAAGATGGCATTGAAGTAGAATTGGGGCATTTAAACCTTTTAACACATTTAGAAAAAGAAATTATTGAAATTTTTAAAGGCTTGGGATTCGATATTGCTATTGGGCCAGAAATAGAAAGTGAATATTATAATTTTGACGCCTTGAATATTCCTTCTTGGCATCCAGCTAGAGATGAAATGGATACTTTTTGGTTAGATTTAGAAAAGCCATCAAAAAATACTAAACTTTATCCAGCTAATAAGAAATTTCTTTTAAGAACCCATACTTCACCAGTTCAAATTAGATATCTAAAGACCCATCAGCCACCATTTAGAATGATTGTAGTAGATGGCAAAGCTTATCGCAACGAATCAACTGATGCCCGTCATGATTTTCAATTTACCCAAGTTGAAGGAATGATGACCGGTAGCGATGTTTCTTTAGCTAACCTTAAATACGTTTTAGAGGAATTTTTGTCTAAATTTTTTGAAACTAAAGTTAAAACAAAATTTCTACCTTCTTATTTCCCATTTGTTGAGCCAGGCTTAGAAGTAGATGTTTCCTGTATTGGTTGTTTCGGAAAAGATAAAAATTGCAAAGTTTGCGGAGGATCTGGCTGGCTTGAGATTTTAGGAGCTGGCATGGTTCATCCCAAAGTTTTCAAAATGGCTGGTTATGATCCTAATAAATATCAAGGGTTTGCTTTTGGAATTGGTTATGAAAGGCTTTTAATGACTAAATATCAAATTAACGACATTCGGTTATTTAATAGCGGAGATCTGCGTTTTATTAGACAGTTTAAATTCTAATATGAAATTTTCTTATAATTGGCTTAAAAATTATTTGGATTTAAAATTACCGATTGAAAAACTGGTTGAGATTTTAAATTTATATGCTTTTGAAACCGAGCTTTTGCCAAAAAATAAAGATATTTTAGAAATTAAGGTTCCAACCAATCGGATAGATGCTTACTGCCACCTAGGAATTGCCAGAGAAATTTCTAATATTTTAAATTTAAAATTAAATGAACCTCAAATTACTTATCCTAAATCTCAAGAAAGAATTAAAAATTATCTAAAAGTTGAAACCCAAGAGAAAAAATTGGCAAGGCGTTATAGTGCAGCTTTAGTTTTTAATATTAAAGTTAAAGAATCTCCAAAGTGGCTTAAAAAAAGATTAATAAGCTGTGGGATAAGACCAATAAATAATATCGTTGATTTAACAAATTATGTGATGTTAGAAACTGGCCAGCCGCTTCATGCTTTTGACTTTAATAAATTAGCTGATTTTAAAAATAAAAAAACAATAATTGTAAGATTGGCAAAAAAGGGAGAAAAGATAACCACCTTAGAAAATATTAATTATTCGTTAACTGGCAACGAATTACTAATTAGTGATTTCGAAAAACCTTTGGCTTTAGCTGGAATTAAGGGTGGTATTGGTTCAGAGATAGATAATAATACTAAAAATATTGTTATTGAAGCAGCTAATTTTGAACCACTAAATATTAGAGAAACATCTAAGGTTCTTAATTTAAAAACCGATGCTTCTTTAAGATTTGAAAATAATTTGGATCCGGAGTTAACAATTTTTGCCCTAAAAAGATTTTTAACTTTATTAAACGAAATAAGCCAACCGCCAATTAAAATTTGTAAAGATTTTATCGATGTTTACAATCTAAAAGAAAAACCCAAAGTAATTTCGGTATTACCATCAAAAATTTCAAAAATAGCTGGTTTTGATTTTAAAAAATCTGAATTTGAAAAATATTTAAAAACTGTTGCCAATAAAATAACCATTAAAAATAATAATTATTTAGTTGAAATTAAAAGTTTTAGAAGGGATTTAGAAACGGTTGAAGATGTAAGCGAAGAGCTTATCAGATTAAAGGGTTTAAATAACGTTGTTTCATCTATTCCAATTACTTCTATCAAATATCCCGAGGTTCCTAAAATTGTGGAATTTAAATTAAAAATTGCTGAAATTTTTTCTCGAGATTTTGGCTTTGATGAAATTGCAAGCTATTCTTTTATTAAAGAAGAAGATTTAACAAACTGGAATCTTAATAAAAATAATTTAATTAAATTAACCACTCCAGCTTCTTTTGGTTTTAATTATTTAAGGCCAAATTTATTAATTAAAATTTTGGAAAATATCTCGCTTAACTTAAAAAATTTTAATGAATTTAAAATTTTTGAAACAGGAAAAATTTTTAAAAAGGAAAATAACCTACCAATTGAAACTTTATATTTAGCTGGCGCAATTGTAAGCAAAAATCAAGAAAATAATTTTTTACAGCTGAAAGGTTATGTGGAAAAATTATTTGAAATTTTTAATATTCAAAATTTTGCTTTTAAAAACGGCACTGACGAAAGATTTGAAGAATTTCTAAAAATTTTGATTAATAATAAAGAACTTGGAATTTTAGGAAATATTTCCAATAACTATCAGAAAATTTATGATTTGAAAACTAAAGCGGCTTATTTCGAATTAAACTTAGAAGAATTGGTAAAGCATTGTGTTTCTTTGAAATTATTTGTTCCGCTTTTAAAATTTCCTAAAGTTAAAAGGGATTTATCGATCTGGATGCCCCAAAATTTGACCTTTTCACGGGTTAAAAAAATTATCAAAAATTCCTCAAAACTTTTAAGAGAAATAAAATTATTTGATTCAATAAAAATTGATAATCGAAAAAGTTACTCTTTTCATCTGGAATTTTTTGATGAAACTAGGACTTTGACCGAAGAAGAAGTTGAACAAGAAATGGCAAAGATTGCTAATAATCTAAATAAATTAAATATTGAAATAAGATAATTATGATAAGTAAAGCAACCCCAAATAATGACTATTCAGCAAAAGACATTTATGTTTTAGAAGGTTTAGAACCGGTAAGAAAAAGGCCGGGAATGTATATTGGTTCAACTTCTTTAGAAGGCCTTCATCATCTAATCTGGGAAGTAGTAGATAATTCTTTGGATGAAGCTTTAAATGGTTTTGCTTCAAATATTGAAATAAAACTTTTAGAAAATAATCAAGTTATGGTTAAAGATGATGGGCGAGGGATTCCAGTTGATATTCACCCCCAAACAAAAAAATCAGCCCTAGAAACAGTTTTATGCACTTTGCATGCTGGTGGAAAATTTGGCGGCAAATCTTACAAAATTTCAGGTGGCCTTCATGGAGTTGGGGTCTCGGTAGTTAATGCTCTTTCTAAATGGTTAAAAGCCGAAGTAAAAAAAGATGGTTATGTTTGGACCCAAGAATATTCAAAAGGTAAGGCAATAACTCCTTTAAAAAGAGGAGAAAAAACAACCGAAACCGGCACAACTATTATTTTCGAACCGGATCCTGAAATTTTTCCAGAAATAAAATTTGAATGGAAAAAAATAATCGACCATTTGAGGGAACAAGCTTACCTAGTTCCTAAGACTTTTATAAAAATCAAAGATGAACGAGAAAAGAAAAATAATGTTTACAATTTTTATTTCGAAGGTGGAATTTTAGCTTATCTTAAAAATTTAATAGAAGATAAAGAATTGATTTCTCAAAATATTTTTTATACCCAAAAAGATATTGATACTATGAAAATCGAAATTGCCTTATGTTATATTAGCGATATCGAAGCTTTAGAAGTTTCTTTCGTCAACAATATTAAAACTGGAGAAGGTGGAATGCATTTGACTGGTTTTAGAAGCGGGTTAACAAAAGTTTTAAATGATTATGCTAAAGAAAATAATTTGCTAAAAAGCAATGGCGATCTTCAAACTTTTACTGGTGATGACGTTAGAGAAGGCTTGGTAGCAGTAATTTCTTTAAAGCATCCTTCTCCAGAGTTTGAAGGTCAAACAAAAGCAAAGCTTGGGAATCCGGAAGCTCGAACAGCAGTAGAATCAGTAATGTCAACCGCTTTTAAAGAATTTTTAGAAAAAAATCCTAATGATGCTAGAGAAATTATTTCTAAAATAACTTTAGCAGCTAAAGCAAGATTAGCAGCTAAAGCAGCTAAAGAATCTGTTTTAAGAAAAGGAATTTTAGAAGGTTCTTCTCTTCCCGGAAAATTAGCTGATTGCCAAACAAAAAATATGGAAGAAGCAGAATTATTTATTGTTGAGGGAGATAGTGCCGGGGGAAGCGCTAAACAAGGAAGAGATAGAAGGTTCCAGGCAATTCTACCCTTAAGAGGAAAACCATTAAATATCGAAAAAGCAAGATTGGATAAAGCTTTAGCTAATGAAGAAATTAAGTCCTTAATTATAGCTTTAGGAACTGCTATTTCTTCTGAATTTAATCCCGATAAACTAAGATATAATAAAATAATAATTATGACCGATGCTGATGTGGACGGACTTCATATTAGAACTCTATTACTGACTTTGTTTTTTAGATATTTTGAAGAATTAATTGAAAGAGGGCATTTATATATTGCCCAGCCTCCGCTTTATAAAATTCAAAAGGGGAAAATTATTAAGTACGCTTATAGTGATGAGGAACGCGATCTTATTATTAAAGAGCTTCAAAAACTAAAAACCGAAAAATCGAAAACTACAGACGAGAGTGAACCAGAAATAACTCAAGAAAGCGAGAACGTGAAAGAAAGCGAAGAAGAAAATATAGATAATATAGATACTGAAAAAATTAAAGGAATTACTATTCAAAGATACAAAGGTTTGGGAGAAATGAATCCTGAGCAATTATGGGAAACAACTATGAATCCTCAAGGCAGAATTTTAAAACAAGTAACAATCGAAGACGCAATTGAAGCTGACAAAACTTTTGATATTTTAATGGGCGACGAAGTTTTGCCAAGAAAGAAATTTATTCAAACCAATGCTATTTTCGCTAAAGAATTAGATGTTTAATAAATTATGTATGATGTTATTACTATAGGAACTGCGAGTTTAGATGTTTTTTTAAAAGTTAAAAATTTAAAAGCCTCTCAAAAATTTTTAACCTTCCCCTTAGGAGAAAAAATTGAAGTAGCTGATTTTAATATTTCTTCAGGGGGAGGGGCGACTAATTGTGCTGTGACTTTTAAAAGACTTGGTTTTAAAACCTTAGCGGTTTTTGAAGTAGGTCAAGATCCCTTTGCTGATTTTATAATCAATGAACTTAAAAAAGAAAAAGTAGATTTAAATGTCTCTTTAAACAAAAAACTACCAACAGCTTACTCCACTGTGTTAGTTAATGAAAGTGGGGAAAGAGTAATTTTAGTAAAAAGAGGAGCCGCTCAAGACTTAACTTTAGCTGAAATTCCTTATCAAAAGCACCAAGCTAAATGGCTTTATTTAGCTCCCGGAAATATTAATTTCGAAACTATCAAAAAGCTTATTTTTTATTATAAAAAAGCAGGGACTAAAATTGCTTTAAATCCTTCCAAAGCTCAAATTTCTTTAGGATTAAAAAAATTAGAGCCAATTTTGAAAATTTGCGATGTAGTTATTTTAAACAAACAAGAAGGAAGTTATTTAACTGGCATTTCATTAAAAAGTTCAGATAAAATTTTTAAAACTCTGGATAAATCAATAAAAGGAATTTTAATTTTGACTGATGGCAAAAACGGCGTAGAAATTTCTGATTCTTATCATTTGTGGAAAGCTGGAATTTTTAAAAATAAAAAAATAATTGATCGAACTGGGGCTGGCGATGCTTTTGGTTCAGCTTTTGTTGCTGGTTTAATGATAAAAAATGAAGATTGTTTAAAAGGCAAATGTAATGTCTCAAATATTAACTATGCTTTAAGATTAGCTAGCGCTAATTCTACTTCAGTTGTTGAGTCATTAGGAGCTAAAGTTGGGATTTTAACCAAAACTCAATTTGAAAAAAATAATAGATGGAACAATTTAAAAATTGAAATTAAAAAATTATAATTATAATTATGGAAGGTTATAAATTGATTTCCAAAATTCTAAAAACCGACCAGGATATTATTAAAAATCTAGATAGTTTTGATTCTTCAAAAACTAATTTAATTGATAAGCTAGTTTTAGAATTAAATTCCAAGATTCAAAATCAATTAAATTTTTTGGGGTTAAGTTTTAATTCTAAAGCTGGAGAAATTGAACTATCTTTAGAAGAAAAACTTAAAAACGATGAGAAATTTTTAAGAGAGTTTTTTAAAGGGATTGATTTTTCAAAAGAGGAAGACTGCCAAAAAATTTTAGATTTTGTAGCAAGTCGTTTTTATAATCAAGAGGGGTTTTTTTTAAAAACAGACAAGCTGATTTCTTTTTTAAAAAATACTCCCCCTTTAAATTTGATTTCTCAACTGGGCTACCGTAATGTCAATGAGCTTTTGGAAAAAGAAGATTTGTTTGATATTTATGCTTGTTTAAGGTTTGCTGAAGACCCCAATTGGCTTAATAATGAGTTTTTTAAGCAATATGAATCTTTAACTAAAGATGATTTTGAAAAACGGGAAATCGTTGCTAAACCATTGAATAAAAGATTAAGCTTTTTAGCTAAAAGCTTTATTGAGAAAAAATATCATAATTTAAGTCACCTGAAAGAAGTTGGTTTAGTTTTTATTATTCCTACTAGTTTTAATCAAGATGGGCAACTTATGAAAATTTTTTCTTTAGCTCTTCACTATTTTTATGAGGTTTTGTTTTATAGCGATCTGTTTTTTAGGCATTTTCAAGATGCTGATTTTTCTTCGAAATTAATTTCGCTTTTAAGAGGCGATGTTCCAGAAGTAGAACTAAGTTTAAAACCAAATGAATGGTTAATTATCCAAAGATATTTAGAAAAAGACGATCCTTATGAACAACGATTAATGCTTCCCCATATTAATCCCGAAGCTCTTCATTGGTCTAAAGCGCAAAAGCTTATTAGCAATTTAAATAGTAATTTTGGTTTTTGGAAAGATACTGATTGGCTTGGTTCTTATTTTGAAGATGAAATAGGTGAAGATGTTTTAATTAGTTTTAATTTAATTGATGTTAGCATGAATTTAGCTGATAAGGAAAAACTTTTAAAACATAGCTATCATCAGCGGGAAGCCTTGTGGAATAAAATTTTTACTCTTTACAGGGGGGATAATTTAGATAGGTTTCTTAAAGAAAATATTTTAAAGGGCAAAATAGTTTTTTAATTTTTAAATTAAAATTGCTAAAATACTTTAAGATGAATTTACAAGATTATTTACAAAAAGCAGAACAGCAAAAAATTGCTTTAGGGCATTTTAATGTTTCAACTATTGAAGTTTTTAATTCAATTATTAAAGTAAGTGCTAAACTTGACTTGCCAGTTATTATTGGAGTTTCCCAAAGTGAGGCTAATTTTTTTGGAATTGAAAATATCAGCCAACTCGTAAAATTTTATCAGCAAAAAAACTTAAAAATATTTTTAAATGCTGATCATTTTAAGGATTTAGAAATGGTAAAATTAGCGGCTTTAAATAATTTTGATTCGATTTTATTTGATGCTGGCGAATTAGATCTTACAAGCAATATTAAAAAAACTACAGAGGCAGTTAAAATAATTAAAGAAATTAATAAAGAAATTTTAATAGAAGGAGAACTTGGTTATTTAGGGGTTGGTTCAACTGTTAAAGACGAAATTCCAATTGGCGCAGTAATTGAAGAATCCCAAATGATTAAGCCCAAAGAGGCTCAAAAATTTGTAATTGAAACCGGGGTTGATTTAATAGGGCCAGCAGTTGGTAATATTCACGGAATAGTTAAAGGTTACAAAGAAAACTTAAATTTTCAACGAATTAAGGAATTAAAAGAAGCTACTTCGAAATATTTAGTGCTACATGGCGCCTCATCTATTGAAGATGAAAAAATTTTAAAAGCAATTGATAATGGTATTAGTATTGTTCATATCAATACCGATTTAAGAATTGCTTGGAGAAGAAATCTCGAAGAGTCTTTAAAGGGGATGCCCCAGGAAATTGCTCCTTATAGGCTTTTAGAAAAATCACAATTGGAAATAGAGAAAATATTAGAAAATAAGATAAAATTATTCGCTAAAATTTAATTTTGATGTCACCAGAGTTGGTTTCTAATAAAGAAAGCAACTTAATTCCTTCAGAATATTTTTTCTGGTTTTTATTGAGCTTTGTTCTTTTTTTGATATTTTTTCAAATTTTCAATATTAAACTTTTCGAAATTATAATTTTTTCTATTATTCTTTTTGTTTTGGCAATTATTTTTAAAAATGAGAAATATAAATTTTTAATTTTAACTATTTTATTTGCTCTGCTTTTAGCATCTTTAAGATTAACTTTTAATTTTTCGTTGAATTTTGAAAATTTAAATATTTTTATAAATTTGAAAGAAAAAGTTTCAGAAATTATCGCTAAAATTTATCCTGAACCTATGGCTTCTTTTGCCAAAGGTTTAGTAATTGGTTCAACAAATACCAAGTTTGATTCCCTGCTTTATTCCTTTTTTCAAAAAACCTCAACTTCCCACTTAATAGCAGTTTCTGGTTTTAATATAACTTTAATTGCCTCTTTCTTAAATAATTTTTTAAGGGCTTTAACTGTTAATCGAAAATTAAGCTTAGTTCTTTCGATATTTTTAACCTTATTTTTTGTTATTTTTATTGGCTTGCCAGTTTCAGCCCTGCGAGCTTGGCTGATGTATTTTTTAATAGTTATTTCCCAGCTTGTTTTCAGGCCCAATAATTTTAAAATTTCTCTAGTTTTTTCTTTGTTTTTGATTTTGAGTTTTACGCCTTCTGCTATTTTTGATTTAAGTTTGCAACTATCATTTTTAGCTACTTTTGGTTTATTTTATTTAGCGCCGATTTTAGCTAATAAATTTCATTTTAAAGATAACTTAGCAGTAGTTTCTAAAACCTTATCAGAAACTTTGGGATGTTACTTTATGGTTTTACCATTAATTCTTTATAATTTTGGAACAATGTCTTTAGTGGGAATTTTAGCTAACTTATTCGCTATTCCTTTAATTCCAATTGTAACTTCTCTTACTTTTTTAACTATTATTGTTTATTTTGTTTCTCAGGGTTTAGCTTTAATTTTAGCTGGTTTTAATTCGGTAATTTTAAATTTTATTTTAAAAGTAATTGAATTTTTTGGGAGTTTGAAGTTTTCAGCAATTACTGGTTTTTGGCCCAATATTTCTTTGGTGATTGCTTATTATTTATTATTAGCCATTTTTATGTTTAAAGATAAAAAAATTTATGGAAATTATCAACAAATTTAAATTCTATTTTTTGGGATTTTTAATAATAGCTAATATTTTAGCTTATCAGATAGTTTTTGAAATAATTAGTCAAAATCAATTAAAAGTTTATGCTTTAAATGTAGGCCAAGGAGAGGCTAATTTAATAACTTATAAAAATTTGAATATTTTAATTGATGCTGGTCCAAATTATAAAACAGCTAATTTACTTGATAGATTTATTCCAATTTATAATAGAAAATTAGATTTGGTTTTTATTTCTCATCCTAATTCAGATCATTATGGGGGAATAAGCGAGATTTTAAAAAGATACCAAATAAGAGCTCTAATTTTAAACGGAGTAGAAGAAGACTCTCAAGGTTTTAAAGACTTTCTTTCTTTAGTTTCTCAAAATAATATTCCAATTGTTTATGCCAGACGCGGAGAAAATATTAATTTTGATAATTTAAATATTTTTGTGCTTTGGCCAACAAATTCTTTGCCAATAAATACCAAATTAAAAACCAAAGAGCTAAACGATTCTTCGTTGGTTTTATTTTTAGATTATTTTGATTTCGAGGCATTATTTACCGGAGATATTTCTTCAAAAGTTGAAAATCTTTTAATTTCTGATTTACCAGGCGTTGATTTTTTACAAGTTGCTCATCATGGTTCAAAAAATTCAACGTCTTTAAATTTTTTAGAAAAAACCAAGCCCTTAGTGGCGGTTATTCCAGTTGGCAATAACAGTTATGGTTTTCCAACCCAAGAGGTTTTGGCTAATTTAGAAAAAATTAATTCCCAAATTTTTACCACTTTAAAAGACAAGACAATCCAATTGATTATCAAAGACAACACTCTAAAAATTAACAAATTAGATCTTTAAATTATTGAATTTGAATTCCGTGGAATAAAGTGCAATTCCACAGAGTTAATTTTAGGTTTGAGAGATTATTATATGGATAACCATACGGATAACTAAATTAATGATTGTAAAAAAATATTAGTCTACTATTATAACGATCGTTATAATAGTAGACTAAATTAGTAGAATAATTAAATTACTTTAAAACTACAATAAAACTAAGAGTAAAAAATATAAGGCAACACGAGATAAAGTAACATTAAAGTTTAAGATCTGAATATCAAAATATAAAATCGCAAAAATTAAAAGATTTTAAATTGTCATTTGGCATTTTGATTTTTTTAATTTTATATTATTATTGTTTATTTAGTTGTTTTTATTGTATAATTTTAAATATGATAAACAAAATTCCAATTAAAGATTTAAAAAATTACCTTAATAAAGAAGTGATAATAGCTGGTTTTGTTCAAACTATCAGGGACCATGGAAATTTAAAATTTTTATTAATAAGAGATCGAACCGGAACTGTTCAAGTTGTTATTACTAAAGATAATCAAAATTTTGAAATAGCAAAAAAAATAATAACTGAGTCAGTTGTTAAAATTCAAGGAATTGTTAAGGAAGAAAAGCAAGCCCCTAATGGTTTTGAAATAAATCCAATAGAAATTGAAATTTTGTCATTGGCGAATGGTGAATTGCCAATTCCTATAGTTTCTGAAAAAGGAGCAGAAGAAGTTGACCAAACTAAACGTCTAGATTGGCGTTTTTTAGATTTAAGGAATCCTCGAAACTTAAAAATTTTTCAGGTTTGGACAGAATTAGAAAAAGGATTTAGAAATTATTTTAATCAAAACGGCTTTATCCAAATTTATACCCCATCTTTAATGAGTACCAGCAGCGAAGGGGGATCAGAAGTTTTTGAGGTTAAATATTTCGATAGAAAAGCCTATTTAGCTCAATCTCCTCAATTTTATAAGCAAATGGCAATGTCAGCTGGTTTTGAAAAAGTTTTTACTTTTGGCCCGGTTTTTAGGGCTGAACCTTCTTTTACCTCGCGCCACTTAACAGAATTTACTGGTTGGGATTTTGAAATTTCCTACATTGATTCTCATTTTGA
>DAOTOJ010000004.1:0-43683 GCA_035451285.1 Minisyncoccota bacterium | reverse complement strand
ACCTGTGACCTTTCGCACGTCAAGCGAACGCTCTAGCCAACTGAGCTACGCGTCCTTAATTTAATAATAACATATAATTTCAACATTTAAAATATTTAATAATTAACGTTGTTTTAGTATTGCAGCAATTTCTTATTGATGTTTTCCAAATTCGTATTTTATTTTAGAATTTGAAAATTTTTTATCTCTTAAAACATAAAAAATCCCCAAATAAATTGATTTAGCAAAAAATTTTATTCTTCCTTCTTCTTTTAAACGTCTAACAGAAAAATAAATAGGAGGTTTTTTAAGCACTTTGAATTTATAGCCAGCTTTGGCAATTCTTTTTACAAGATTTACATCTTCGCCATAAGTAAGATTATTATCAAATCCTCCAATTTTATTAAAAGCCTCTTTTTTAGCATAAATAAAAGTTCCAACAGCTATTGGACTAATTTTTTGAAAAGTGTTTAGGATAAAAACATTAAAAAACCAAAAAACTATTTTATCTATTAAATTATTTGAAATTGGAATATTGTAAGAAGTCAAGGCGCCAATCTCCGGATGCTTTTGTAAATAATTTTTAATAGTTAATAAGAAATCTTTTTGGATTTGGGTATCAGCATCTAAAAAAATTAAATTATCAAATTTGCTTAAAGAAGCTGCGGAATTTCTTTGAAAAGAAACGCCTTTTTGCGAATTTTTTAAAATTTTTAAATTTAAGCTATTTTGATATTTTTTAGCAACCTCGAGTGTTTTGTCAACTGACCCGCCGTCAGAAATGATAACTTCAAAATTTTGGTAATCTTGATTTAGTAAACAATTAAGTAGCAACGGGAGATATTTTTCTTCGTTTAAAGTTGGAATGCAAATACTAAAGTTCATTTTGAATAATAAAATCAATCTGAGAAATTCATTGGGTGGCTGGGCGGATTCGAACCGCCGACCTTCGGGGCCACAACCCGACGTTCTAGCCAGCTGAACTACAGCCACCGCATATTGTTTAAAAGCTTTTATTATTATATCATAAAGTTATGAAAGAGAAATTTTTAATAATTATTTTTATAGTTTTAGGAGTCTTAAGTGTTTTTCAAGTTTCAGCCATTAATAATTCGCAAACCAATTTTAAAGTTTTAGGTCAAGCAGCTTTTGATGAAAATTTATTTAAAGAAGATTTTAATCCTCAAAATTCTTTAAATTTTACTGATGATTCTTTAATTACCTTAGTTTTTGGCGGAGACGTAATGCTTTCTAGAAAAATAAATTATCTTTTAAAGCAAGCTGACAATTATTTTATTCCATTTATTAATTTAGAAAAATTTTTTAAAAGTTCTGATATTTCAATGATTAATTTAGAATCTCCGTTAGTTGAGAATTGTCCGGTTTTAAATAATTCTACAATGACTTTTTGTGCTGAAGAAAAATTTGCCGAAGTTTTAAAGCAAGCAGGGATAAACTATGTGTCATTTGCTAATAATCATTATTTAGATTATGGAAATAAGGGGTATGATTCTACTAATAAATATTTACAAAACCAGAATATTGAAATAATCAATAATGGCCAAGAAAAAATTACAACCATTAAAGATAAAAAAATTGGTTTATTGTCTTATAATTTAACTTGGAATAATATTACTAACGAAGAACTAGCTTCTAAAATTGAAAATTTAAAAAATAAAGTTGATTTTTTGATAATTAATTACCATTGGGGAGAAGAATACCAAGACGAACCAAATAATTATCAAAAAGAAATTGCCCATTTATCAATTAACAGTGGCGCTGATTTAATAATTGGCCATCACCCACACCATGTTCAACCAATTGAGAAATATAATGGCAAATATATTTTTTATTCTTTAGGAAATTTAGTTTTTGATCAAAACTGGAGTTATAAAACAAGAATTGGGGAATTAGTTAAGATAACTTTAAATAATGATAACCAAGTTTTTTATGAGATTTATCCAACTAGAATTGATGATTTTATAAACGTTAAAGTAGTAGAAAAATTTATGGATTATCAAAAAATAAATTTAAATTTAGGAAAATATAATTATTTATTAGTTATTGCTGATAATAATGAGAAGCGAGCTAATGGTTTGTCAAACATTGAATTAATGTCAGTTAACGAAGGAATGATGTTTGTTTTTGATAAACCAGATTTTTATTATTTTTGGATGAAAGATATGAATTTCCCTTTAGATTTTATTTTTATTAGAGACAATGAGGTTGTTGATCTTTTAGAAAACATAACTTTAGAAACTTATCCTCAAAGTTTTACTTCAAAAGTTCAAGCAGATAAAGTAATTGAATTAAATAGTGGCGAAATAAAAAAATCAGGAATAAAAATAGGGGATAAATTAGATATTTAGTCCCTCCGGGAGGAATCGAACCCCCATCTAGGGATTAGAAGTCCCCTATTCTGTCCATTGAACTACGGAGGGATATTTTATTATAGCAAAAATTTAATATTTGACAAAATAAATTTTAAAAAATTTTAATACTTGACTTTCTATATTTCATTGTTAAAATAGTTCAAAATAGATTAAACAATGATGTTTAAAAATTTGTGGCTTTTTGATAAACAAAAACTTTTAATTTTAAAAAATTTGGAGAGTTGTAAAAATAGTTACGCTGGTTGCGACTTAATTGAAATTCTAAATATTAAAAAAAGCCTGTTGTCTTATCATCTTAAAATTTTAGAAAATCAAGGTTTGATTAAATCAAAAAAAATTGGTCGTAAAAAATTTTATCGATTAAATCCAGCTAAAAAAAAGTTTATCAAACAAGTTTTACAAGTTGTTAATTAAATTTAAATTCTATGGAGGATATTTATGATGTTGTTATTATTGGTTCAGGTCCAGCTGGTTTAACAGCCGCAATTTATGCTGGGAGGGCTGAACTTAAAACCTTAGTAATAGCCGGAGTAAAATATGGTGGACAATTAATGGATACTACGGTTATTGAAAATTATCCTGGATTCCCAGAAGGGATTAAAGGATCAGAGCTTATTGAAAAAATGATTGCTCAAGCACAAAAATTCAATGCTCAGATAGTTTTTGAAGATGCTTTAAAAGTTGAATTGCAAGAAAAAATTAAAAAAGTTTATACTTTTGAAAAAGAATACCAAGCAAAAACAGTGATTTTGGCTTTAGGAGCTAATCCTCGAAAATTAAATGTTACAGGCGAAGAAAAATTATGGGGCAAGGGAGTTTCAGCTTGTGCCGTGTGTGACGGAGCTTTATTTAAAAATAAAGAAGTGGCAGTTGTCGGAGGAGGAGACAGCGCTATGGAAGAAGCAAGCTTTTTAACAAATTTTGCAAGCAAAGTTTATCTGATTCATCGTCGAGATTCCTTTAGGGCCGCAGTTTCAATGCAAAAAAAAGTTTTGAATAATCCTAAAATAGAAATTTTATATAATAGCGAAATTGAAGAAATAATTGGCGAAGAAAAAATTGAAGCCTTGAAAATAAAAAATAATCAAAATCAAAGTTCTAAACTTTTAAAAGTTGATGGTTTGTTTTTAGCAATTGGCCATATTCCCAATACTCAAATTTTACAAGGGCAGCTTGAACTTGATGAGGATGGCTATATAACTACCAAAAATGATGTAGAGACTTCAATAGCTGGAGTTTTTGCTAGCGGCGATATTAAAGATAAAGCTTATAAGCAAATCGTAACCGCTACTTCTGGCGGAGCAATTGCTGCTTTAAAAGCTGATAAATATTTAAAAGAAAATTAAAATTTAAAAAATATGACAAAAGAAATTTCAAAATCAGATTTTCAAAAGGAAGTTTTAGAAAATAATTTGCCGGTGTTAGTTGATTTTTGGGCCCCTTGGTGTCAGCCTTGTTTAATGATGGCTCCTATTTTAGAAAATGTTTCCCAAAAATATCAAGATAAACTGGAAATTAAAAAAATAAATATTGATTTGCCACAAAATCAAGCAGTAGCCGAAGACTATCAAATTGAAAGTATTCCAAATATGAAGCTTTTTAAAAATGGCAAAGTAATTGCCGAGTTTATTGGTTTAAGATCTCAAGCTCTATTCGAAAAAGAATTAGAAAATTATTTATAAAACCCTAGAACTCTAGAAAAGCTAAAGAAGTAAGATTTTTAAAAAATAAAAAGCCGCGAGATTTTTCGCGGCATTTAAATTAATAACTATTTTAATCTCTTTTTTTAAAAAGCTCTGAAACTAAAATAGTTATTCCTAGAAAACTGACTACTCCTCCTAATACAGTTAATTCTGGCGGTGGAGGAGGTGTGACGGAATTGAGATACATTGCAAATTTTACAAAAAATGCTAGCACCCAAATCGCAGTAAGGACTATTATTACGATTTTAATTTTTTCTTTTCTTAATAGAAAAGAAAAAATTAAACTCCCCACAGTAAAACCGGATAATAACCATATTAATGTATCCATCGTAACCTCCTTTTAGTTAAATTGGATTGTAATAATATATTATATCATTTTCTATTTAAAAAGTCAATAGAGAAATAGTTTTATTTTTAAATTTTGCTAATCAAAAAATTTTAAGCTATACTTTAATAGTAATTAAAATTAAAACTATGCCAATTGAAAAACAACCATATTTGCCTGGATTTGAAGACCCTCAACATAAACACGAATCTCAAGTCGAGAGTCCAGAAACTAAATTAGAAAAATCTAATCTTGAAACAATTTCTAATCAAGTTGATAAACCTAAAAAAATAACTTCTGTTGAAATTGAAAAACAAGCTAACAAATTTGGAAATAAAGCCCTGAGGATGCTTAAAGAGGGAAAAGCATCTGAAAGTTTTGTTGGGTCTTATCAAATAATTACCTACCAAGATAAAGATCAAACAATTAAAGTCAAAAGAAAATATAAGAAATATTTAGTTGAGGTGATTATTTCAAATTCGAACGGCGAAATTTATATTTTAAGATATAGTGGTAGGGGATGGATAAAAATTATTGGCGGATTAGAGCCAACTTTAAATGATGAAGAATTTGAAAAATTGAGCAAGAAAAAGCCGGAACCCAAGGGGCCTATCACTTTTATAGACATGAGTTCAAAAAAATTTGATGATTAGATAACGAACAAATTTCAATTTTTAATGATTAAATTGTAAATATTTTAAAAAATAAAAAGCCACCTGCCAAAATTGGATATCGGTGGCGAAAAATTTCTATTTTGCTTCTAATAGTAATGACGTGTAACTATTTAATTTATTACACTTTTTAGTGTTTTTTAGCGTTTAATTTTGTCGGGATGCCGGGAATCGAACCCGGACCGCATGCTCCCAAAGCATGTATACTAAACCGTTATACTACATCCCGATTAATAATTTATATCATATTCTTAAAAAATTTGCTATATTGATAGCTAAGATTTTTAAAATATTGCTATGGGTAAAAAATTAGGTTTTGAAATAATTAGAAAAAGCAAAAAATCAAAAGCCAGAATTGGAATAATCCATACTGCTTCTGGGGACATCGAAACTCCAGTATTTTTACCAGTTGCTACCAAAGGAGTTATTAAAACTTTGACTAATCAAGAAGTTTTGGGCATTGGTTTTAAAGCCTTATTAATGAACACTTATCATTTATATTTGAAGCCAGGAGATAGATTTATTAAAAAGCAAGGAGGGCTTCATAAATTTTTAAATTGGAATTATCCAATAATTACTGATAGCGGAGGATTTCAAGTTTTTAGTTTGGGATTAGGAATTGAACACAATATCGGCAAATACGCTAATTGGTTTGCTGACCCAGAAATCAAAATTCAAAAACAAAATCCAAATAAAAAGTTAGCTAAAATTTATTCTTGGGGAGTCGAATTCCAATCGCATTTAGATGGTTCGTGGCATAAATTAACACCTCAAAAATCAATAGAAATTCAGGAAAATTTAGACAGTGATTTAGGTTTTGCCTTAGATGAATGTACTTCTCCATTTTCGGATTATAATTATACCAAGGAGTCTTTAATTAGAACTCATAATTGGGCTATTCAAAGTTTAAAATCAAAAACCAGAAAAGATTTTTTATTGTTTGGAGTAGTTCAAGGTGGCCTGTGGAAAGATTTAAGAGTTGAAAGCGCTAAATTTATTTCTTCTTTAGATTTTAATGGCTTTGGAATTGGTGGGCCAGTTGGCAAAGATCAAAGAGAAATGCTTAAAATAGCTCAGTGGGTTTTAGAAGTTTTGCCGCAAGAAAAACCAAAGCATATGTTAGGCATTGGCCATCCCAACGATTTAGAACCTTTAATTAAACTGGGAATTGATTCTTTTGATTGTGTTGCTCCAGCTCGTTATGCTCGTCATGGCTATGCTTTTTATAAAAACAAAAAATTAAATCTTAATAAATCAATTTACCTTAACGATTTAAAACCGATTGACAGAGATTGCAATTGCTATACTTGCCAAAATTTTTCAAGGCAATATCTCTCTTATTTATTTAGAATTTCTGAATTTTTAGCAATGAGGCTTTTGACTATTCATAATTTATTTTATATGTTTAAAAAAATAGAAGAAATCAAAAACAAAATTAGAAAAGATTTGATTTAAAAATTCAAAATGAAATCTAAAAAACTTACTAGAGATTTTTACATTAGAGACACATTGGTAGTTGCTCAAGATCTTTTAGGAAAATATTTAATAAGAAAAACAGCAAATCAAAAAATTATTGGGAAAATTGTAGAAGTAGAAGCTTATCTTGGTCCTCAAGACAAAGCTTCTCATGCTTATTTAGGAAAAAAGACCAAAAGAAATAAGGTTGAATATTTTATAGGCGGACATATTTATATTTATTTGGTTTATGGAATGCATTGGCAATTAAATATTGTTACCTCTTTAGAAAATAAGCCTGAATGTATCTTAATTAGGGGGGTTGAACCAACCTCGATTTTAAAAGCAAATGGGATAAGAAATTTTGAAAATTTAACATCAGGAATAAAAAATTTAACTAATGGGCCAGGAAAAGTTTGCAAGTATTTTAAGCTTGATAAATCTTTTTACGGCGAAGATCTGACAATTTCCAGAAGGATTTGGCTTGAGGATTGGGGCAACAAAATTTTTAAAAACGAGATCCAAAAGTCAAAAAGAATCGGTATAGATTATGCTGGCAAGTATTGGTCTAAAAGATTATGGCGTTTTTATCTAAAAGACAATCCTTTTGTTTCTAAATCAAAATAAAAAATTTAAATTTAGGACTTGACTTTACTTTTTTAAAAAATAATTTACAATAAGATTATTAATTAATTTAAAAATTATGGTTAACCAAGAATTAATAAATTTTATAAAATCACAATTAGAAAGAGGGGTTAATAGATCTGAAATTGAGGATCAATTACTTAAAAATGGCTGGCTGAAAGCTGATATTGATAGCGCTTTTAATTTAGCAACAGCTTCAATTGAGCCAACTGTTTCTGAACCAGTTTTTGAGATTAAACAAGATTTAACAAACCAACAGCCAACTTCTCAAACTCAGCAACCAGCTTTTCAATTTTCCCAAGAATTAAAAGAACAGCCAGCTGGTAGCGTACAAGATTTAGGTTCTCAACCGTCATTTACTCCAGAAATTTCTCAAGAAGATCAACGGCCTCAACCTATTCAACCATTTAAAGTACAATCATTTGAAAATTTGCAACCTTTAAAAGAAGAACAACCGGTTGAAAATAATTTAGCTAATCAAGATCAAGATATTTTTGAGCCACCCTTGAAACAAAATCAATATGAACCGCAAAATTTGAAAGAAGAAACTTTTCAAAACCCATTGCAGCCTCAAGAATTTCAACAGCCAGAAGGTTTTTCGGCTCTAGATTTTAGTCAAGTTTCCCAAACTCAAAGTAGTGTGCAGCCTTTAGTAAAGCTAAGGAATATGTCTGATATTGTAAAAATTGTTGTGAGTTTTATACTTGGAGCAGGAATCACTTTTTTAATTCTTTTTGCTTTAAACGATTATTCTCTGCCAATTGGCGTAAAGGAAACTACCCAATCTCAACCAGCTGAAATCATCGTTTCAATGACGCCATCGCCGAGTCCTATAAGTTTAAATTCAATTCCCTATAGAAACGATAATTTAGGTATTTTAAGAATGGATTATCCCATAGGCTTTACCCCAATAGAACTTTTTATTTCAGTGTCAGATCTTCCATTTACCTTACCAGCTGACGCTACCACTAATATTGTTTTTAATAGCGATGCTTATGGGATGGAAGTTTTTCTAAGTATTTCAGTTGCGCCTTTATCAATTGCTTCAGCAACTACCACAGCGACTACTACACCTTTATCCTTAAACACCGCTTCTTCTTCTCAAATTCTTCAAGAAATCATTGATAACGTAAAAATTCAATCAAGTTCTGCTCTAGTTCAAGGAGAAGAAGAAAGACTAATTGGGAAATACGAAGCAAAATTAATTGAATTTTTGGAATCTAATGGAATGCATTTTTATGATTTAATAACTATAATTCCTGAAAAGTCGCAAGTTTATTATTTTAAATTTATAGCGTCCCAAAATTATTGGGAAGATTTTCGTCCTTTATTTGAACAAATAATTTCTCAAATAGAACTACAATAATTTATGAATGATAATCAGTATTTCTTTTTTGAGTTTAAAAAACAAAGACAGAAACAATTATTAGTTTATGGAGGTTTGGTTCTGATGTTTTTAATTTTGAGTATTTTTTTTATTTTTCAAATTGAAGATCTTTCTCAAAAAATTAATGATATAAAAATTCAAACCCTAGCTACTCAACAAGCACTTGATGTCTTTTCAACTTTAACAAATGAACAACAACAAGCTCAAAAATATTTAGAAAGATTAACTAAAATATTTCCTAATAAAGATTCGCTAATTAATTTAGCAACGATTATTAGAGATAAAAGTTTAACCTATAATTTATCAGAGAACTTTTCATTTGGTTCAGAATTTCAAGGACAAGAAGAAGAAATTAAAAACGTAGGATTTAATTTGGCTTTATCTGGAAGTTTAGACAATTTTTTAAGATTTTTGCAAGACATCGAAAAGCTCCCATTTTTTATTGAATTTTCAGCTATTGATGTAAATAATGTTAGCAATTCTAATTACCAAATAAATACAGCTGGCAAAATTTATACTAGATAATTATGGCGCAAAATATAAAAAATAAAAGTTTTGGTTTAATTGCTAAAAAAAATAAAACCTATGTTATGTTAGCGATATTTTTTGTTATTTTTCTATTGACTGTTACTTGTTTAGTATTTATTTTTTCTATTAGAACGATTAGAAATATTTCTTCTTCAACTTTAACCGTTCCTACAAATGTCGTTCATTTTAATATTAATAAAGCCCAAAGCAATCCAAGACTATTAGATGAATTTTGGAATGATTTTAATTACAATCTGTTATTTATTTCTCCAAATCCCAATGAACAAGAAACTGGTAAAGAAAATTTAAATTTAACCCCAGAATTAACTTTAACTCCAACTCCAATTTTAGAATCAACACCAACTATTACTACTACGTCGTCTTTAGAATAAATTTTATTATCTTTATTTTTTTAAATTTTTGTATTAGAATTAAAAAACTTTATATTGGGTACGTAGCTCAGTGGTAGAGCGCGTCTCTGATAAAGACGAGGTCGATGGTCCGATCCCATCCGTACCCACTTTTCTAATATGATTATTGATGGAATTCAGCTATCAGAAGAAATTAAAAACCAGATTAAAAACGATCCGGTTTTTAAGGAGATAATTGGTAAACAAGTAGCAGCGATTACAGTAGATGGTACCGAAGAAATCAGTAGATTTATTAGACAAAAAGAAAAGCTAGCTTCTCAATTGGGTTTAATTTTAAAAACCTTAAATTTTGATAGAAATATCTCTTTAAAAGAATTAATTATTGAAGTTGAAAAATTAAATAGTAATCAAGATGTTTTGGGTATAATTATTCAGCTCCCCCTACCTTCACATTTAGATACTCCTAAATTATTTAATTCGATTTCTATCTTTAAAGATGTTGATCTTTTATCTGACGCAGCTTTTAATAATTTCTATTATCAAAATAATTCTATATTCCCCCCAGTTGTTGGCGCTATAGATTATATTTTTAGAAAATACAATATTGAAGTAGCTAATAAATTAGCAGTTGTTTTGGGTGCCGGTAGACTAATTGGCCTTCCAGTTTTAATTTGGCTGGCTAAAAATGGAGCAATTACTTTTTCTTTTAATGATTGGTATTCTGCTTATCAAGATGTTTTAAAAAGCGCTGATATTATAATTTCAGGATTAGGAGAACCGGAGATTATTAAAGAAGATTTTATAAAGGAAGGAGTAATTTTAGTTGATACTGGTTTTAATATTAAAGATCAAAAAATTTGTGGAGACAGCGATTTCGAATCTTTGAAAAATAAAGCTTCTTTAATTACTCCTGTTCCTAAGGGAATTGGGCCAATGACTGTGGCTTTACTTTTTAAAAATGTTTTAGAGCTTTATAAGATATCTAAAAATCAATAAATTAGAAATAAAAAATCGGCTAAAAGCCGATTTTTTATTTCTAAATTTTAGCTATTTAGAATTTTATTTTTTTAACCAATTGGCCTATTACTGGCAATTCTTTTTCTTTACCGTTTATTACATTTATTATTCCAATTACCAACAAAACTACACATAATATCCAAACTATAGGGGCGATTATCCAACCGGCAACTGGAATAAGAAGTAGTAAATAGCTTGCTATTTCAAGCAAAAACAAAATTAAACCTTGTTTTGCATGAAACTGGCTAAATTTATTATTTTTCTCAGCAAGCCAAGGGACTAAAAACAAAATCCCTAAATAACTTAAAACAGCTAAACCTTTTTCGGTTTGTTTCTGTTCTTTATTTTCGTTTTCTTCTGCCATATTTTTTAATTAATTAAAAAATATTATAGCATATTTTTAATAAAAATTTCAACTCTTGCATTTTATTTATTTTTTTTTATAATTAATTTAATTAGTTCGATTTTTTCGATTTTAATGGAGAAAATAAAAAAAATAGCTAAAACTAACAATAGCTTAAAAAAGAAAAGAACCGTTTCTAAGTTAAATAAAAAATCAAAAAGTTCTTCTAAATTAATAGTTAAATCTCGAACTAGTAAATCGCTCAACAAAAGACCTCGGGTAATTAAAAAGACATCAAGAATTAAATCAGGGATAGAAAAAGAAACAACTCAATTTTTTATAAAGCCTCAAGATAATCCGATTATTTCTCCACGCGAAGAAAATAATTGGGAGGCCTGGCAAACTTTTAATCCAGCGGCAATTAATTTAGACAACAAAATTCATTTTCTTTATCGGGCAATTGGAAACGACGGAGTTTCAAGATTTGGATACGCTGCTTCAGATGATGGTTTTAAAATAAGCGAAAGGTTGAATTTTCCAGTTTATGAGCATTATAGCCCAAATAATTACGATATTACTAGCAAAATCTTGAATTCTTTGTCTTATTTTTCAGGTGGAAGTTTCAAAGGAGCAGAAGATCCCCGAATTGTAAGAGTTGATAATGAAGATAACCTATATTTGGTTTATACTGCTTTAGATAATGGCATTAGGATTGGTTTAACCTCAATAAAACTTAATGATTTTTTAAATAAAAATTGGAAATGGAAAAAACCAAAATTAATTTCTCCGCCAAACGAAATTCATAAAAATTGGGTTATTTTCCCAGAAAAAATAAAAAATAAATACGCAATTTTGCATAGCCTTAGTCCAGAAATTTCAATAACCTACCTTGATGATTTAGAGTTTAGAAATAGCAATTATTTAAAAAGTTATTATAACGGGCAAATTAAATCAGGTAAAAACCAATGGGAAAGCTGGCTTAAAGGAGTTGGCCCAATTCCTTTAAAAACAAAATATGGTTGGTTGATTTTTTACCATGCTTTAGAAAAAGAAGAATTTAATAAATACAAAGTTGGGGCAATGCTTTTAGATTTAAATAACCCAACCCAAATAATAGCCCGAGCTAATAAACCGGTTTTAGAACCAGATGCTGATTATGAAAATAATGGTTATAAGCCAGGGATAGTTTATGCGTCAGGAGCAGTTATTAAGGATGATAATCTATTGGTTTATTATGGAGGAAGTGATAGTTATGTTTGCGTGGCTTATGCAGATTTTGAAGAATTTTTGGGCAAACTAATAAAGCACGAAGTTCCCCAATTAACAAAGAAAGAAATTGTTAAAAAACAGAAATGATTGTCAAAAGATTTGAAGAAAACCCCATTTTAATACCTAACTCAAAAAATTCATGGGAAGCTGAGGCGGTTTTTAATGGTTCGGCTATCAAAAAAGAAAATTCAATTTTTCTTATTTATCGAGCCTTATCTTTGCCACACTTTCATACTTTAGCTAATAGAAAAATGTACGTTTCAAGCATTGGAATTGCCAAAAGCAAAGATGGCATACATTTTAATAACCGTTCAAGATTTATAGTTGCTGAAGAAGACTGGGAAAGATTTGGCTGCGAAGATCCAAGGGTTACTAAATTCAATAACAGATATTATATTTTTTATACAGCCTTGTCTCAATACCCCTTTAATCCCCAAGGAATAAAGATTGGTTTAGCTATTTCCGATGATTTAAAAACTATTAAAGAAAAACATTTAATTACACCCTTTAATGCCAAGGGAATGTCTCTTTTTCCAGAAAGAATAAATGGTAAGATTTGGTCAATAATAACAGTTAATACTGATTTACCTCCGTCAAAAATTTGTTTAGCTTCTTTTGATAGCGAAGAAGAACTTTATTCTAAAAGATATTGGAACAAATGGTATAAAAATTTCAATAAACACTCTCTTGATTTAAAAGTTAATTCTTTGGACCATATTGAAACTGGTCCGGCCCCTATTAAAACTAAAGATGGTTGGTTAGTTTTTTATAGTTATATTGAAAATTATTTTAAAGGCGAACCTCTGTTTGGAATTAAAGTCTTGCTTTTAGATTTGAACAATCCAACAAAAATTATTTCCCAAACCGATTATCCTATTTTAACACCAGAAGAATATTACGAAAGAATTGGATTGGTTTCTAATGTTGTTTTTCCATCAGGAGCTTTAATCAAAAACGATGAAGTTTATCTTTATTATGGAGCAGCTGATACCGTTTGTTGTCTAGCAACTATTAAACTTTCCTCTTTGCTTTCAAAATTAACGAAAAAAGAGGCAACTAATTTTAAGACTTTCCAAAGATACGATAAAAATCCTATTTTAACCCCCCAACCTCAAAATGCTTGGCAGGCAAAAGCTGTTTTTAATCCAGGAGCAATTTTATTAAATAATAAAGTTCATTTAATTTATCGAGCAATGTCAATGGATAATACTTCGGTTATGGGTTATGCTACCACGACTAATGGTTTTGATATTGATTATAATTATCAAAATCCGATTTATGTTCCACGAGAAGATTTTGAGCAAAAACAGATTCCTAATGGAAATTCTGGTTGCGAAGATCCGAGATTAACAAAAATTGGCAGTAGAATTTATATGTGCTATACAGCCTATAATGGCAAAAATCTTCCTAGGGTTGCTTTGACTTCGATAGCCACTAAAGATTTTTTGTCTCAAAATTGGAACTGGGAAAAACCGGTTTTAATTTCTTCTCCAGAATTTGACGATAAAGACGCCTGTATTTTTCCAGAAAAGATAAATGGTACTTATTGGGTTGTTCATAGAGCAGGAGAAGATATTGATTTAGGATTTCCCAAAACTCTTAATTTTTCAAAGGGAATTTATCTTAATGAATATCGTTGGTTTGGCCCTCGAAAAGGTTGGTGGGATAGCAAAAAAATAGGAGCAGCAGCTCCGCCAATTAAAACTAAAGATGGTTGGCTTATGCTTTATCATGGAGTTTCAGATAATGGAATTTATAGAGTAGGAGCTGTTTTACTAGATTTGGATAATCCCTTAGAGATAATTTCCAGAACTGATTATCCTTTATTTGAACCGCAGGAAAAATATGAAAAAGAAGGCCAAGTGCCAAATGTAGTATTTCCTTGCGGAACAGTTGTTTTAAACGATATTTTATTTATGTATTATGGAGGGGGGGATTCGGTAATTGGGGTAGCAACTATTTCTTTAAGGGATCTTTTAAAATATTTAAAAAAATGCCAATAACTAAAAAAACTAAAGTTATTATTTTTGATTTAGATGGAACTTTAACTAAAAGCAGAAGAAATTTAACTATTAAAACAGCTAAACTTTTTTGTCGACTTTTAAATATTAGAAAAGTGGCAGTAATTGGAGGTGGTAATTATCAACAATTTCAGAATCAATTTTTAAGGTATTTATATTGCTCTAAATATTTTAATAATCTTTTGATTTTGCCAACTTCTGGAGCAAGTATGTACTATTATCAAAATAACCATTGGCGCAAAGTTTATCAAAAATTTTTAACCAATAAAGAAAAGCAGCAAATTTATCAAGCTTTTAATAAAGTTTTTCAAGAATTAAATTATCAAAAGCCTTCGAAAACTTATGGGAAAATATTTGATGACAGGCAAAGCCAAATTACTTTTTCAGCTTTGGGCCAATTAGCGCCTTTGAGAAAAAAGCAATTATGGAATAAAAAAAATAATAAATTAAGAAAGCAAATTGCTATAAAATTAAAAAAATACTTGCCGTCATTTACGATTACTTTAGGTGGTTTAACTTCAATAGACATTACTAAAAATGGAATTAATAAAGCTTATGGGGTTAATCAAGTTATGAAGTTTTGGAACCTTAAAAAACAAGATTTATTATTTATAGGTGATGCTTTATTTAAAGGAGGAAATGACTATTTGGTTAAAAAAACCGGCATTAAAACTTTGCAAGTTGAAAATCATTACCAAACCGAAAAATTAATCGAAGATTTTTTGAATAAAAACTTAAAGTAGTGCTCAGGGGGAGAGTCGAACTCCCATGATCTTACGATCAATGGATTTTGAGTCCATCGCGTCTGCCAATTCCGCCACCTGAGCTTGAAATAAAAACAGTTTAACTTTTATTTTTTTATTTTTCAATATATAATCTTAATTAAAAGATTAAGATTATGGAAAGCAATTCTATTTTTTATTTAGAAGTTGATAAAATTAAGCCGAATCCCTATCAGCCACGAAAGGATTTTAATGAAGAATATTTAAAAGAATTAGCTGATTCAATTAAAGAGTATGGAATTTTAGAGCCTTTGATAGTTACTAGAATTGAAGAGTCAACTGAATTTGGAACAGATGTTAGTTATCAATTATTAGCTGGAGAAAGAAGGCTGATGGCTGCTAAACTAGCTGGTTTATCAACTGTTCCGGCTTTAATTAAAGAAAATGTCGAAGAACAAGAGAAATTGGAAATTGGTTTAATTGAGAATATTCAAAGAGAAGATTTGAATCCCTTGGAAAAAGCTCGAGGTTTTGCCCAATTAATTGATAAGTTTGGTTTATCTCAAAGAGAAGTAGCTTTGAGGGTTGGTAAATCTCGGGAAGTTGTTGCTAATACTTTAAGATTATTACAATTGCCCCTAGAAGTTCAAAAAGCATTAGAAGAAAGAAAAATAACAGAAGGACACGCTAGAATTATTTTGCAGTTATCAACAATTGATAAACAAAGAGTTTTACTTGGTAGAATTATTGCTAATAATTTAACAGTTAGGCAAACAGAAGAAGTTTTTAAGCAAATTGTTAAAGAAAATTATAACCAAGCGCCCCAATTTCAATCTTCTACGTCTCAATATTTAGAATTAGATCCACTTTTAAAAGAAGCTGAAGAAAAATTAGAGGAGACTTTAAAAACCAGGGTTTTTCTAAGAAAAAGAGGAGAGCGTGGAATTATTGCTATTAATTTTAATTCTCCTCAAGAACTATCAGAAATTATTAATAAAATTTGCCAAACAAATTCAGTAGATGAAAATTTTAAAGACAGTGATTTAGATGAATTATTGAAAAATGATTTAAACAATAATCAAGATCAAAATCAAAATAACTATAATTTTTCCTTATAAACAATTGTTTCAATACCTTTAATTCGAGAAATCTTAGATATTATTTTAGGTAATTCGTTTTTATTAGCTGTTTTAATTATAGTTTTTAGCATTAAATTGCTTTTATCGAAATTTATACTTTCGATATTTATTTGATTTTTAGTTAAAACCGAAGAAATGTCTTTAATTAATCCCATTCGATCTTTTACTTTTATGGTTAATTCGATTTTGTTATATCTAGGCATTATTTTAAATAATGATTTATTTTTTCCTTCCAAAATTTCTCTTATTTTATTTTTTGCTAAATTAGTTTTAGCAAACTCTAACCATTTAGGAGATGGTTTTTTGCCTTTTTGAATCAAAATTTCAACTACATCTCCAGACTGAAGCTCTTGATCTAAAGTTACAAATTTGCCATTAATTTTTGCACCAACTGCTTGGTTTCCAATATCAGTATGGATTTTATAGGCAAAATCAATGGGCGTTGATCCTCTTGGTAAATCTATGGCTTCTCCCTTAGGAGTTAAAACAAAAATTCTATCTTCAAAATAATCTGCTTTTAAAGATTCAATAAAATCTAAAGAATTTGGAAAATAGTTTTGCCATTCCTTTATTTGTTTTACCCAAAGATATTCTTTGGGAATTGGTGGCGTTTTGATGGCTCCTTTATTTTTGTAAGTTGGAGAAGTTTTTAAGTTTCTGATGTTTTGATAATACCAATGAGCTGCAATTCCATTTTCCGCATTTTCATGCATTTCTTTTGTTTTTATTTGAATTTCAATTATCTGATTGTTTTTTAGATAAACATCGGTATGAAGGGCCTGATAACCATTTGGTTTAGGGCGAGCAATGTAATCATCAAAGCTATTTGGCAAAGGGGTAAATAATTTATGAACTATACCCAAAATTTTATAGCAATTCTCAACAGTGTCGGTTATGATTCTTAAAGCTAAAATATCGTGAATTTGCGATAGGTCCCCATTGTATCTTTCAAGCTTTTTCCAAAGACTATAAATTGTTTTTACTCGATATTCGATTTCCAAAAAACTTGCCCCATTATTTTTTAATTCTCTTCCAATATACTTAACAATATCTTTTAAATATTTTTCGATATTTTTAAATTCCCCTTCAAACAATTTTTCAGTTTTTTTATAAGCCTCTGGATTTTGATATCTAAAAGAATAATCTTCTAACTCCCGAGCTATTTTAAAAAGACCCAAACGATGGGCTAAGGGAGCAAAAATCTCTAAAGTTTCTTGAGCTATTTTAATTTGTTTATCTTGGGGCAAAGCATCTAAGGTTTTAACATTATCTAGCCTATCCGCCAATTTAATAATAGCTACTCTTAAATCTTTAGATAAAGCTAAAAATGTTTTTCTTAAGTTTTCAGCTTTTTTAAATTTTAATTTTTCATCTTGTGTTTTAGGTTCTAAATATTTTATTTTTCCTAAATTACTGACGCCATTCACCAAACGCGTTATTTCTTCTCCAAAGTTGATGAGAAGTTCATTATAGGAAATATGGCAATCTTCTACGGTATCATGAAGTAGGGAAGCGCAGATAGTAGAATTGTCCATTTTTAAAGAAGCGGTGGTAATAGCTACTCTTAAAGGATGGTTAAAATAGTCTTCTCCTGATTTTCTTTTTTGATCTCGATGGACTTTTTGCGAAAAATTATAAACATTTTTTATTAATTCAAAATCGTACAACAATTCATTTTGATAAAGAATATTAAAAAATGTTTGTTTTAATTTTGAAGTATCTGTTTCCATAAAAACAATCTTAGGTAAGTTATTATAATCTTATAATTATAAGATTATAATTATAACATATTTTAGCGAGATAATTTTTTGAGTAATTTTTTACTGACCTGGTGGTTTCCAACTCATAAAATCACATTTTGGCCAACGAGAACAACCATAAAAAATTCTTTTTTTACTTTTGGTTTTTCTAACAACCACTTTGCCATTTTGAGTTTTGCCGCATTTAGGACAGGGGATATCGAGTTCAGTACTTGGTTTTGGGATTTTTTTGATATTTGAACAATTAGGATAATTAGAGCAAGCTAAGAATGGACCATATTTGCCATATTTAATAACCATTTTACTGCCGCATTTTTCGCAAATTTCATCTGATTCTTTTTCAGTTGCTTCGCGCCTTGAAACTTCTTTTTCTTTTTGCTCTAAATTTTTATTGAATGGTTCGTAAAAATTTTTAACGACTTCTCGCCAATTTTTTTCTCCTTGGGCAATTTTATCCAAATCATTTTCGATAGTCGCAGTAAATTCATAATCTACTATATCTTTAAAATGTTTAGTTAGTAAATCATTGACTAATTTTCCAAGCATAGTTGGGACAAAGGCCTTGGAAGAGTTTCTTTCAATATAATTTCTTAAAAGCAAAGTAGAAATAATTGAGGCATAAGTTGAAGGCCTGCCAATTCCTAATTCTTCGAGTTTTTTGACTAATGAAGCATCATTGTATCTTGCTGGCGGTTCAGTAAAATGCTGTAGAGTTTTAATTTCTAAAAGTTTTAACTGATCATCTTTTTCAACGATTGGTAAAATAGTTTCTTGTTTTTTGGGAAAAATTTTCAGAAATCCGTCAAACACAATAATTTCTCCGGTAGCTTTTAAAAAATAATCGTCTTTGTTTTGAGCTTTAACAATAATGGTTGTTTGTTTTAAAGTAGCTTTAGACATTTGGCACGCTACAAATCTTTTCCAAATTAGTTCATAAAGTTTTAATTGCTGACTACCAAGCTTATTTTTTAATTTTAAAGGAGTTTTATTAACATCTGTTGGTCTAATTGCTTCGTGGGCCTCTTGAGATAATTTCGATTTAGTTTTAAAAATATTACTAGTTTCTGGGAGATAATTTTTACCAAATTCTTGCTCAATAAATTTTCTAACCATTAGAATAGCTTCTTTGGAAATATTTACTGAATCGGTTCTCATATAAGTGATTAAGCCTTCCTCGTATAACTGTTGGGCTAACATCATTGTTTGTTTTGAAGAAAAATGAAGTTTTTGCCAAGATCCTTGTTGTAAAGTACTAGTGGTAAATGGTGGTAAAGGTGAATTAAAAACTGTTTTTTGATTTAAATCAAAAACTGAAAAATCAGCTTGCTTTAATTTTTGAGAAATTTCTTTAGCTTGCTTTTCGTTTTTTATTTCAAGCTTATCTAAAGTTTGATTATTAATTTTAAATAGCTGGGCCTCAAAAGATTGATTATCTTTTTCTAAAATCGTTGAAATTGTCCAATATTCTTGCGAAATAAAATCTTCAATTTCTTTTTCTTTTTCGCAGATCAATCTTAAAGCAGCTGATTGCACCCTGCCTGCTGATAAGCCATATTTTATTTTTCTCCATAAAAATGGAGAAAGTTTATAGCCAACTAATCTATCTAAAATTCTTCGAGCTTGTTGGGCGTTAACTAATTCGATTTTTATTCCTCGAGGATTTTTTAAAGCTTCTTCGATTGCTGGTTTAGTAATTTCATGAAATACAATTCTTTTGGTTTTATCCTCATCTAAATTTAAAGCTTGCAAAAGATGCCAAGCAATAGCTTCTCCTTCGCGATCTTCATCTGTAGCTAGAATAATTTCAGTTGCTTTTTGAGCTTGTTTTTCTATTTTTTTTAAATTTTCTTTAGCTTTAGGAATAATAACGTAACTTACTTCGAAATTATTATCAACATCAATACCTAACTTGCTTTTTGGCAAATCTCTAACATGGCCATAAGATGGCAAAATGTTAAAACCCTTTAAAAAAGAAGAAATTGTTTTAGCTTTGGTAGGCGATTCGACAATAATTAATTTATTATCCTTAGTCATTTGTTTTTTGAAATAAGCCGTCTAATCTTTTTAAAATTAAATTTTTTAATTCCATTTCAGTTAAAATAGACTTTAATACTCCTATTTCTAAATTTGTCAATAGGGAAAGCTCTTCAATTGTTTTAGGCTCTGTTAAAGATTCTAAAATTTTTATCTCATCAACTGATAAATCTTGAATTGTTTTTTCTTTTATTTTTTCTTTAAGCCAATAAAATTCTTCTAAAATATCAATAGGTGATGAAACAAGCTTTGCTCCTTGGGCTATTAATTTATTAGTTCCTTTGGAATAAATGGAAAAAATAGAGCCAGGCACAGCAAAAACTTCGCGGTTATTTTCTGTTGCTAAGCGGGCAGTTATTAAAGCTCCCGATTTTTCACTGGCTTCAATAACTAGAGTTCCAATAGCTAATCCGGCAATAATTCGATTCCTTTGGGGAAAATTATATGGCAAAGCCTCTTCATCGGGTTCAAATTCAGAAATTATAGCTCCTTGTTTTGCTATTTTCAAAGCTAAATTACTGTTGCTTGACGGCGATATTTTATTTAAGCCGCTTCCTAAAACAGCTATAGTCCGGCAATTATTTTCCAAAGCTATTTGATGGCTAATAGAATCAATTCCCAAAGCTAAGCCACTAACAATTGTAAATCCTAAATTAGCTAATTCTCTAGTGAAATATTTACAAGCTTCAATGCCATAAGAAGTTGGTTTTCTTGTCCCTACAACAGCCAAACACAACTCATCTTTTAAAAGAGTTCCTTTAATATAAAGTTTTGAAGGGGGATTAGTTATTTCTTTTAATAATTTTGGATAATCTGGATCAGTTAATTTTAGTTCATAAAAGTCTTTGATCATTAAAATATTATACTATAGTCAATTCCATATAGAAAACATTTCAAGCGTAAAATACAAAAATTATCCTGTGGAATTGTGTCTATTTTACATGGTCCATTTCGATATTTTAACTTTGCACTATAAAGACGCCAATTTGTTTTAAAAAGATTTGAAGTTGAACTTCATGAAATTTAAAACTTATTTGGTGGACCTAAGCAGAATCGGACTGCTACCTCCGCCTTGCAAAGGCGGCGTTCTACCATTGAACTATAGGCCCTATAAAATAAAATAAATTTGTTTTGGGAAACAAATTTATTTTATTTTTAAGTTTGGATAAATTTATTTTTTACCCAAAATTTTAAACATTTTAGTGCCGCAAACCTCGCATTTTCCAGTTAAAGCTCTTCTTTTTCCGCCCTTACCATTGATCTCAACTTCTTGGGCATCAACCATTTTTCTTTTGGTTTTGCACTTTACGCAATAAGCTTCGTTGTCCATAATTTTTAATTAATTAATTAAGTATAAATTATCTTTTTCTAAAAATCAATCATTTTTGCTTTGTAAAACGATTTCTGTTTCAAATTCTTTATTTTCTCTTAAAACCCTTAATTTTACCTTTTTTCCAATTTGAACTGTTTTCAAAATATCTTTTAAAGTTTTATCAGTCGTTATTTTTTGATTGTTGCAATAAGTTATAATATCTCCTTCTTTTAAGCCAGCTAAATCAGCAGGGCTGTTGGGTATTACTCCGTAATTTTCAAACGGCTCTTTTATAATGTAAGCGCCATAATTTAAGTCTAAATTATAAAAATTTTTTAATTTTTCGTCTAAAACAATATATTTAATACCTAAATACGGTTCAACTAACTTGCCGAATTTTTTTATTTGATAATAATCTTTTTTAAAATTATTAATTGGAATAGCAAAACCGATATTTTCATAACCAGCAATTGTAGCAGCATTAATTCCAATAGCTTCGCCTTTTAAATTTACCAAAGGGCCTCCAGAATTTCCAGGATTAATTGCGGCATCGGTTTGAATTACCCCCCTTAGTTCAATTGTTTTTTCATCTGGTTCATTTAGGGCATAAATATTTTTTGAAATTCCGGAAATTATGCCTTTGGAAACAGTTGGACCCAATCCCAGAACATTTCCCAAAGCAATTACCTCCTCTCCTAATTTTATTTTATTAGAATCTCCTAATTTTATAAAGGGAGTATTTTTTTCTTCGATTTTTAAGATGGCTATATCTGAAATTTTATCAGTAGCTAAAATCTGGGCAAAATATTTTTTATCTTGCCACTTAATCCAATAATTGTTTTTTTCAACTACATGGCTATTAGTAGCAATTGTTCCGCAATTATCGACAAAAAATCCCGAGCCAGTTTCTAATTCTTCAAAGTAATCATTGTTTTGGGGTTCAATTTTAACAATTCTAACAAGCGAGCTTGAAATTTTCTTGATTACTTTAGTAATTTTCATAATTTTTATAATAATAGTGGACCGGATGGGATTCGAACCCACGACCTCATGCATGCCATGCATGCGCTCTACCAACTAAGCTACCGGCCCATTTAATTTATTTTTATCTTATTATAATTTATAATATATTTCAATAAATAAATCGTCCCTGTAGTTCAACGGATAGAACAGCGCACTCCTAAGGCGCTAATGGAGGTTCAATTCCTCCCAGGGACACTTGTACTATATTAATGTATTAAGGAGGGTTGGCAGAATGGTATTGCGCGGCTCTCGAAAAGCCGTGGGTGCAAGCCCTTACAGGTTCGAATCCTGTACCCTCCGCAATAAGTAAAGCGAATAAGGAAGGTAAACAAACCAATTTATTGGTTTGTGTCAGGATTCGAAGCGACGAGGGTGTGCGAGTTTAAAAAACGAGCACCGCGAGCGGCGGGCTGCGAGAAATTTTCTTTAGAAAATTTACTTGTAGCCGAATCCTGTACTTTCCGCAACTACTAGAGAAGCGATGTGAAAAAGTTATTAGTTTGCGTCTGGATTCAAGACGTATAGCAATAAGCAAGACAGATATTTGAATATTCTTATTTAGCTATTACTATGAGTTAGTAGTAGTAATAAATAAGCATAAGCTCCTATTTTTTGGTCCTATTTGACAATTAATTATAAGTTTCATAGACTAATAACGTGAAATATCAAAAAAAACTTGATTAATAGAAAACTTAACGTTAATGGTCGATAGTTAAGTTAAAAATAAATTTAATATTAAAATTTAATAAGATATGAAAAAAAATTTAGTTATAATTTTGATTGTAGTTATTATAATAATAGGTGGTGTTGTTTTGATTTCTTCAAAATCAAAACAAGGAGAAGAAATTATCTCGCCCACCCAACTAGCAGAAGAATCAATGTTAGATGAAGAATCAATTTCCTCCGAAGAATCCCAAATTAACTCTTTAGATTCTCTTTCTTTAGAGGGTAGCTATCAATGCGTTTATACTATTGAAGAGGGTTTAAAAGTTATTACTTATGTTAAAAATGGCAAGATGAGAACAGAAATTACTTTAGAGGGTGGTGATACCAATATTTCTCTTTATGCGGATAATAAGGTTTATCAATGGAGCGACAAGGAAAAACAAGGGATTTTTATGTCAGTAGAAGAAGCAAAAAATCAACAAGGGACAGAAATTGAAAATCCTGATGAGTATCTTAAAGAGATTAAAGTAAAATATCAACCAGATTGTAAGAATATAGATTTAGATGATAGTTTATTCATAGCACCAAAAGATGTTCGGTTTCAAGATCTATCGCAACTATTAAACCAATAAAATAAAATGGGAGGTAATAGAAAAAAGAAAATGGCTGACACAAAATAGTTAAATTAGAATAAAAATTTATGAAGAAAATTATTCTTTATATTTTAATCGGTGCTTTAGTCATAGGCGGAGGAATTTTTGTTTATCAAAAAATTAATTCTTCAAAAGTTCCTGCTTCTTTCCAATTAAAAAATCAACCGCAGATTTTGCAAAAAGCAATAAAATTAGACCCAAACAAAGCTGTTTGCGACCAAATTTCTTCTGCGGCGGTTGAGGGGATTTTGGGAGAAAAAGTGGAGCGCGTAGAAAGTATTTTCGAAGCCCCCTTTAGCATTTGCCAGTACTATTTTTCAGACAATGATTTTTTAAGCTTAAGCAGCGGTAATTTTAGTAGCGGCCCTTTTAGTTATGAAGAGCAGAGAAAAAATGCAGAGATCTTGGGCAAAGAAGTAAAAACCAATCCTAAAATCAATACCGAGCATTTTATTGTTATGGAAAAAAATGGGTATGTTGGCGAGATAATTTTAAAAATTACAGACGATTATTTTTTAGGCATTGATTTTTTTAGTCTGAGAAGTATGCATTTTCGCAAAGTAACAAGCGAGGAAGTGGCAGTTGAATTTTCAGCCAATTTAGTTAATTATTTGCAAACCGGCAAGATTAACAAGATAAATATTGATTTTTCTAATACAGGAACAACCTCCCAGCCGGCTGAGGATCAAAGCTTTACCCAAGAGGATTCGGGTGGAGTTCCTTTGCCTGAGGATGAAGAATTGATTAATTCTTTTTCTAATTTAATAGATCAAGGAAAAGTTAAAGATGCGTTGAAAATGCTTTCTTTGCAAAATATCAGTTCCGAAGAAATGAAAAAAATGTGGCAAGAACAATTTGAAGCGATGAAGTCAGTTAAAGTTCTTTTAGTTGAGCCAGTAATGAAAAACAACTGGACAGACCAAAGGCGTGAATATAAAGTTGTTTTAGATATGATGATGGACGAATCTTCCAAAGATGCTTCGATACCTTATTATGGTTATGATCAGGGTAGAAATACCCGTTTCATTACTCTAATAAAAGAAGGAGATAAGTGGTTTATTGAAACAATTACTACTGCGCCTTAAAAATTTTTTAATTAAAAATAAAAATATGATTTTTCTTTTGATATTTATTGTAATAATAGTATTGTTCTTTATTTTTGGAATGAAATATATAACTCGCGAGAGAAGAATTTCTTGGTCAGGAGAAGTAGTTGACAAAGAGCAGTCTGAATGGACGGATGACAACAACAAAACAATCATTGATTATATTTTAAAAGTAAGACTGGATGATGGTAAGATGCATGAAGTTAGTGTGGCTAAAGAATTTTATGACGAGGTAAAAATCGGCGATAAACTTAAAAAAGATTTAGGAACTAGCAGGCCAACTAAAATTTAAGTTAAATGAAAGAAATTTTTCAGTGGCTTTTTGCTCCCGAAAAAAATCGTTATTTAACGATAGGCTTAATTTTAACTGCTTTAGGAGTAATTCTAATTCCCATTGTTATTGGTATTCCTATTGCTGGAATTGGTTTTACTATCTTTGCCCTCGGAGTACTCATCTCCTATGGTCAAAAGATTCCAAAAGTCAAAAAAATAATTAAAGGTTTTAGAAAACGTTTTTTCAGATGAGAGATTTTATTAAAAAGTTTGTAAAACTGAAAAAATGTTGTATTCTGATTTAGAATCAGTTATTTTTAAGGTTATTTAATTAATAATATATTTAAATATATGACAAAAGAAAATATTACCCAACAAGAAAAAAAAGAAGAAAATAAATCTTCACAACCAACGGCTAAAGAAAAAGATATTAGAATGGCAATTGTGGCTTATATTATTTTTTTCATTCCTCTTTTAACAGAATCTAAGAATAACCCATTTGTTAAATTTCATGTAAAACAAGGATTGGTATTATTTATTAGTGGAGTTATTGTCGGAATAATTAACTCTATTCTTCCTTGGCGACTCTGGATAATATCTAGATTATTTAATCTTGGCCTACTTGTTCTAATGGTTATTGGAATTATGAATGTTTCTAAAGGGGAACAAAAACCATTGCCAGTAATTGGCAAATTTGGAGAGCAATTTAAATTTTGATCTCATTTCAAAAACTTAGTTCGTTAAATATTAATAAAAAAATTTTTTAATGGTAATAGTACTAATTTTGATTATTAATTTTTTGCTCTTAGAAAAATCGAATTATCCTTTAGCAACTACTAAGCCATAAACTTTTTTAGCTCCATTTTGCTTTAAAACTTTAGCTGCTTCTATTAAGGTTGCTCCAGTGGTAGAAATATCGTCAATTAAAATAATATCCTTATTTTTGATTTGATTAGCCTTAATAATTTCAAAAGAATTTTTAATGTTTTCAAATCTAGCTTGATAGCTTTTGATTTCCATTTGTGGTTTTTTGAATTTTTTTCTTTTTAAAGTTTCGTAAAATTCTAAATTTAAATCAAGGGCGAATTTTTTAGCTAAAACCTCTGATTGATTGAAACCGCGCCAGCGATATCTTGCTGGATAAAGTGGGATAAAAGTTACTAAAGGTTGTTTGTTAGTTAATTCTGGTTCAAAAACAGCTAAATAATATTTTTTTAAAATTTCATTTAAAGGATCAACTAATGGTTCAATAAAATTATATTTATATTCCCAAATAATTTTTTTAACTAACTTATTTTCATAAAAAGTAGCAGCTCCTAAAATTTTTAGAGGATTATTTTTATGGGTTTGGCAGGGTTGTAAATTAATTAATTTTTTATTGCACTTCGGGCAAAAAGCCCAACTATTTATTTCAATTTTTTTAAAGCAATTTAAGCAAAGATATCCTTGGGGATTAGTTAGTTTATTTTTTGCTAGGTTGCAGTTTAAGCATGATACTGGGAAAAATAAATCTAAAATAAAATCAGTTGATTTTTTAAAACTCTTCACTTTTTTATTTTTTTTATTTTGCTATAATAATAATTATAATATGAATATGAATCCCTCTAGCAATATTTTAACAAAAATAAAAGATTTTGTTTTACCTTCTCAAGGATGTTTGGGTATTGATATTGGTACCACTTCAATTAAAGTTGTAGAGATTAGTCGACAAGCTGGAGAATTTGTTTTGCAAAATTATGGAATTTTAGAAAATTTCGGACACTTAGAAAGAGAAAATGCTATTTTGCAAGATTCATCGTTAAAAATAATGGAAGACGCCACAGCTTCTCTACTGAAAAAGGTTTTAGAAAAAATGAAAGTTAAAGCTAAACAAGCGGTATTTTCTTTGCCAGTTTTTTCTTCGTTTACTACCATTATGGATTTACCAAAACTTTCACCTAAGGAAATTAATCAAACAATTCCTTATCAAGCGCGTCAGTATATCCCAATTCCTTTAAGCGAAGTAATGCTTGATTGGCAGGTTTTGACTCCCTTGGGTCAATCTTTTTCAGAAAAAACAGAAGTTCTATTAATGGCTATTCCTAGCGATGTAATAAAAAGGTATTCTAGAATTGCCCAATTATCAGGCGTGTATTTAAAGGCTATGGAGCTTGAATCTTTATCTTTAGCTAGGTCAGTAGTTAATGATGATTTAACAACCTTGATTATTGACGTAGGTTCTCGTGCCAGCACTTTTAGCGTTGTTGATAAAAGAGAGCTTCGAATGAATTACTCGATTGATACCGCTGGCAATGATTTTACAATTTCTGTCTCTAGGGGATTAAATCTTTCTCCGTTAGCAGCCGAAGAATTAAAAAGAAATCGGGGATTAATGATTTCTTCAGATCAACAATATTTGCCAGCCTTGATTATTCCTTATTTAGACGTGATAATTAATGAAGCTAGGAAAATAATGGCAAGTTATTATAATCAAAGCAGTCGTGAAATAAAAAAAATAATTTTGTCTGGAGGAGGAATTTTGCCTTATGGCATTAAAGATTATTTTCAAAAAGAATTTAATTTAGAAACTCAAATAGCTAATCCCTTTTCGAAGATAAAATATGACCCAACTATTTATCCAATTATTCAAAAAAGTGGAGCTTCTTTTTCAATTGCAGCCGGAGCAGCTTTAAAGATTTTTTCTTGACTTGACTTTATTTTTTTTATTATTTTTGTAATAATATTAATATCAATAAATAAAAATTATGGCAGAAACAAATCCCTTTGCTAATTTCAATATTAGGTCCTCTAAAAAAACGCCAACTCAAAAAATTTCTTCGGCTCCAACTTTACCAACTAATTTAATTATTTTTTCTTTAATTACTTTTTTAGCTGCCTTGGGTTTTTATTTGTTTTTAGCTGGTTATAAATCAGTTACTGAATCACAAATCGAAAATTTAGATAGAGAAATCCAAGATACAGTAGCTACCTTATCTGCCTCTGAAGTAGAAAGGGTTTTAACATTAGACAAGCAAATAAAAACTTTAAGAAGTCTTTTGCCGCAACACGTTTATTCTTCGATAATTTTTTCAACTTTAGAACAAAACACCAATCCTAAAATAATTTTTAATTCTCTATCCTTTGATTCTAATAATAATAAACTTAGTTTAAACGGCAATTCCCCATCTTTAGAAGATATTGCTACCCAAGCAGCTGCTTTTGGAAATATCACTGGCATCAAAGAAGTAAAAATTAGTGATATAGCCAAAGCTGGCGACGGCTATGACTTTAAATTTGAAATAACGCTTGATAATAATTTTTTATTAGCTAATCAATTATGAAAAATACCACTTTAATATACTTAAGTTTTTTAATAATTATAGTTTTATTTGGGGCTAGTATTTATTTATTTTTTTCCCTAGGATTAAATGAGTGGAATAATGTTCAAGAAGCAAGGGTAAAATTAGCAGAAAGAGAAACGGTTTTAGATTATCTTAATCAACTAATCACTAAATTTAGAGAACAACTTTCTTATTCCAATGACATTAATCAGCAAATATCTTTAATAGACGCCACCCTTCCTTCTTCAATGAAGATGTCTGAAATAGTGGCGATAGTCGAGGCTTTGGCGCAAGAATCTAATGTTGAAATTATTCAAATGTCTTTTACTACTTTGTCCCAAAACCAAACCCCAGAAACTTCTCAACCAGAAAGTTTTATGGCCTCTAATAATTTGCCCCAAATCATTACAATTGAGTTAAACATCAAAGCAACTTATTCAGATTTTAAAAATTTTATTTCTAACGTTGAGCAAGAGCAAAGATTAACTGATTTGCAATCGATAAGTATGAATCCAATTACCCAAGAAGAATTTAGAGAATCTTCTCAAGGTTTTCAAGATTTTAATATTAATCTTTCTTTAAATACTTACTATATTAATAAACCCCAGTTTACCCTACCTTAATAAAAATAAAATTTATAAAAAATATGGAAGTAACCCCATCTCAATTTAAACAAACTCAACCCCCAGTTTTTAAGAAAAAAAGAAGCGGGATTTCAATTTGGCTTATTATAGCTTTAGTTGTGGTAGTCCTTTTGGTAATTTTGGCTTATTTTATATTTACTAGACCCAATACTGCTCCAGCAGCTGAATTATTTAACAAAATTTTTCCCTCTGATTCTGGTTTAAACCAGCTTCAGGAAGTTGATTTAGATATCAATAGCATAATTAATCATTCTAATTTTTCTATTCTTAAAGAATTTGGCCCAATTCCTTTACAAATACCTCCACTTGGTAAACCAAATCCTTTTCAATAATAATTATGGCCAATTTTGATCCGGTTCAAATTCTAGTTTCTCAAAATAAACTTTCTCAAGATAATGCCCAAAAAATTCTTAATGAAGCGAATGTTAGAAGGGTAAATACCGAAACTATTTTATTAGAAAGGAATCTTATTTCAGAAGACGATCTTTTAAAACTTAAAAGTGATTTTTTTAATTTGCCGATGAAAATTTTTGAAGAAAAAGAAATTATTCCCAGAGAAATCCTATTAATTATTCCCCAAGAATCAGCTAAATATTATCAAATGATTTCTTTTGGGAAAGATGATAAATTCTTGTATGTTGGAATGGTTAATCCAAGTAGTAGCGAAGCTCAAAATGCTTTGAAATTTATTGCCCAAGGATTAGGATTAAGCTTAAAGGTTTTTGTTATCAAATATTCTGATTTTTTAAGATATTTGAAAAGCTATACCACTTTTGGCGAAGAAGTAACTTTAGCGTTATCCCAAATAAAACAGCAAGTAGAAGGCCAAGTAAGAACAACTCGCCAAAAATCAATTATTGATTTAGACCAATCTGTTGTTTCTTCTTCTGAAGAAGCTCCAATTATTAAATTAGTTTCTGATATTATTAGAAACGCAGTTAATCAACGGGCTTCTGATATTCATATTGAGCCAGAAAGAAATAGATTGAGAGTAAGGTATCGAATTGACGGAGATTTAGCTTCAGTTTTGTTTTTACCTAAAGAAATCCACCCTTCAGTTTTAACGAGGGTTAAGATTTTATCAAATTTAAAAATTGATGAAACAAGAATTCCTCAAGATGGTCGTTTTTCAGCTTTAATCAGCGGCAAACAAATTGATTTTAGGGTTTCAACTTTTCCAACAGCTAATGATGAAAAAGTGGCAATTAGAATTTTAGACCCTTCAATTGGTTTAAAGACAATTGACGATTTAGGAGTCTCTAGTTTAAATTTAGAAAAAATAAAGCAAGCAATGAAAAAACCTTTTGGAATGATTTTAGTTACCGGCCCAACTGGTTCTGGGAAAACAACCACTCTTTACGCTATTCTTCAAATTTTAAGCCAAGATAGCACTAATGTAGTAACTTTAGAAGACCCTATTGAATATTTTATTTCAGGCGTTAATCAATCACAAGTTCTTCCGGAAATTGGCTACACTTTTGCTTCTGGTCTTCGTTCAATTTTAAGGCAAGATCCTGATATAATTATGGTTGGAGAAATTAGAGATTCAGAAACAGCAGAGTTAGCAGTTCATTCAGCTTTGACTGGCCATATTATGCTTTCTACTTTGCATACCAATAATGCTATAGGGGCAATTCCCAGATTAATTGATTTAGGAGTTCAGAAATTCTTGATTCCCCCAACTTTAAACATTATTGTTTCCCAAAGATTGGTTAGAAAACTTTGTAATAATTGTAAAAAAGCAGTTAAAGCTAATTCGGAACAAGAAAAATTAATTGACCAAGCTTTAGCTAATTTACCAATAGAGTTTAGAAAAACTTTAAATTACTCAAAACCTTATACAATTTATGAGCCAGTTGGCTGTGAGGTTTGTAAAAACAAAGGATTTTTAGGAAGAACTGGAATTTACGAAGTGTTGCAAATGACTAGCAATTTAGAAAAAATAATTTTACAAAATAGTGGAGAATCAAGTATTTTGGAAGAAGCCCAAAATCAAAAAATGATTGATTTAAGAGCTGAAGCAATTCTTCATTTATTAGAGGGGATTATTCCATTTTCAGAAGTGATTAGGGAAACAGCTTCTAATGATTAATAATGATTAATTAAAATTATGGTGATTAAATTAAAATTATGGATACCAATTATCAAGCAAAATTAGGAAATTATTTAGAATTAGCTCAAGCCCAAGGAGCATCTGATTTGCATTTGGGAGTTGGTAAAAAACCAACTTTAAGAATTGATGGCAATTTATTGCAACTTGCTAAGGAACCTATTCTAACAAAAGATGATTTAGTAAATTTTGTAGATGCTCTTTTAACACCAGAACAAAAAGATAAGTTTTTAAAACAAAAGGAAATAGATTTTGGTTATTCCTATAAGGACAAGATTCGTTGCCGTTCGAATGTTTACTATCAGAGAGGTTATCCAGCTATTTCTTTAAGATTAATTCCTATAGAAATAAAGGGTATCGAAGAATTAAATCTTCCCAAAATCCTTCATCAAATAGCAAAATTATCTCAAGGATTCTTTTTGGCTGTTGGTCCAGCTGGACACGGCAAATCAACCACTTTAGCGGCTCTAATAGATGAAATAAATCATAGCCGTTTTGATCATATAATTACCATTGAAGATCCTATTGAATATATTTTTGAACAAGACAAAGCTTTGATAGATCAAAGAGAGGTTGGAATGGATACTTTGACTTTTCATAATGCTTTGCGTTCTGTCCTGCGCCAAGATCCTGATATAATTATGATTGGAGAAATGAGAGATCCGGAAACAATGGCAATTGCTTTAACAGCAGCTGAAACAGGGCACTTTGTTTTTTCGACTTTGCATACTAATAATGCTTCGCAAACAATTGATAGAATTATTGATAGCTTTCCAGCTTCCCAACAAGGCCAAGCAAGATTTCAATTAGCTTCAACTTTAGTAGGGATTATTTCTCAAAGATTGATTCCTAGAATTGAAGGGGGTAGAATTCCAGCAACTGAAATTCTTTTGGCCAATAGTGCTGTTAGAAATTTAATAAGAGAAGATAAAGTTTATCAGCTTGATTTAGTTATTGAAACTTCTTTAGAAGAAGGAATGATCTCCTTAAATAGGTCGTTAGCTGACTTGGTCAGAAGAAGAGAAATAACAACTGAAAATGCCTATCTTTATTCTTTAAATCCTTCAGAATTAAATAATTATCTTAAATAGAAATAAAGTATGTTATATACTTATACAGCTAAAAATAAAGATGGAGAAATAATTAGTGGCAATTTAGATGCTTTAAGCGAAGAAAGCGCTGTTTCCATTTTACAACAAGCAGGATTGGTGGTTTTAAAATTAGAAAGAAAATCAGAAGAAAAAAAATACGCCAAAGCTCTATCTTTTTTTGAAAGAGTAAGCTTAAAAGAATTATCAGCTTATACCAGGCAATTATCAATTTTAATGGAAGCTCAAATTCCACTTATTGAAAGTTTAAACGCTTTAGCTAGCCAGACAGCTAATTCAACTTTAAAGTCTATAACAATTCAAATTAGTAGCGATATTGAAGCTGGCTTATCTTTTTCAGATGCTTTATCAAAATACCCGGCTGTTTTTTCTGATTTTTTTGTTAATATGATAAAAGCTTCGGAGTTAACTGGCAGGCTTGATTCTTCTTTAAGCTATTTAGCTGATTATTACGAATCTCAAGATAAATTAAATTCTAAAGTTAGAAATGCGATGATTTATCCTATTTTTGTATTAGTTATGTTTTTGGTAGTAATGATTATTATGGTAGTAGTTGTTATCCCCCAACTTGAAGGAGTAATTACTGAAAGTGGCATAACTCCAGATGAGCTTCCGACTATCTCAAGAATTATGTTTGGAGTCGGTAATTTTTTAAAAAACTATTATCTGGGTATAATAGCTGCCATATCGGTCATAGCTATTGTAGTTGTTAATTATTTTAAATCAGAAGAAGCTCAAGGTTTAGCTTCTACTCTTTTTTTAAACTTTCCTGTTATTGGCAATTTTTTAAAAAAGCTTTATATTTCAAGATTTGCTGAAACTTTATCGGTTTTAATTAAAGGAGGAATTCCGATTGTTTCAGCTTTGGAAATTTCAGCTAATGTTATTGGCAATAATTTTTATGAAGATACCATATTAAAAATAGCCCAAGGAATAAAAGAGGGTAGCAATATGTCAACCTTAATTATGAATTATCCAGAATTTTTTCCTCCAGTTGTGTCTCAGATGATGGCAGTTGGAGAGAGAACCGGAACTTTGGATCAAATTTTAGATAAAATTGCTAAAAATTATTCTCGAGAAGTGGATGAATTAGCAGGAAGCTTAACAGAAATAATCCAGCCAATTCTAATTGTTTTCTTGGGGATTTTAGTTGGCTTATTAGTTGCTGGAGTGATTATGCCAATTTATCAAATAGCTCAGCAATTTTAATATTTTATTAAAGACCTTGATTTTTAAAATAAAAGGACTTATAATTATTTTAATTAATAAATTTAAATTAAAAATAAAAATATGTCAAAATTTTTTAAAGGTTTTACATTAATAGAACTTTTAGTGGTTATTACAGTTATTGGTCTTTTATCAGCAATGGTTTTAGTTGGCCTTTCTGGAGTAAGAGCTCAAGGAAGAGATACTAGAAGAATAGCTGATTTAAGAAATTTACAAAATGGCTTAGAGATTTATTTTAATAAAAATAGCCAATATCCTGCAAGCGCTAATAGTTGCCAAAGTACCTGGAATACTTTGCAAACAGCTCTTGGTGGTCAATTGCCAAAAGATCCTCTAAATAGAGACCAATATTGCTATTCTTATGCAAAATCGTCTGACGGTTTGCACTATACCCTAAGGGCTCGTTTAGAAGATGGAGAAAATTCAGCCTTAGATAATGATTTAGATGGAACTCAGAATGGTTTAGACTGCTCGGATACATCTACTAATCCCTATTATTGTATAGGACTATAATCTTTTGTATTTATGTTTTTTTTAATTAGCTTTCTAATAGGAATTTCTATTGGAAGCTTTTTAAATGTTGTAATTTTTAGATTAACTCCGGAAAAAGAAACCTCGGTAATTAAAGAACTGTCTGGCAGATCGCGTTGTCATTATTGTCAAAAAGAGTTAGCTTGGTACGAGCTTATTCCTTTAATAAGTTTTGTTATTCAGAATGGAAAATGCCGTTCTTGCCACCATAAATTATCTTGGCAATATCCAATAGTTGAATTTTTAACTGGCTTATCTTTTTTGGCTGTGGTTTGGAAATTTTCTAAAATTTTTTATTTTACAGGTTTTTTGCCAGGTATTAAGGTTTTAATTTTGATAATTTTATTTCAAATTATTTTTTCTTTATTAATTTTAATAGCAGTTTATGATTTTAAGTATTATTTAATTCCAGCTGGCGCGGTTTACGTTTTATTTTTAACCTCGCTAATTTTAAATTTTTATTATTTTTATTTGCAAAAAATAAATTTTTTGCCGGATTACGGCTTAAATTTTTCAGGAGTTTTAAATTATTTATTATTTACTCCTCAAAATATATTTCTAAAATTACTAATGGCACTTTTGCCGGGAATTTTTACAATTGGTTTTGCTTATATTTTTTCAAAAGGCAAAGCAATGGGCTTAGGAGATGTTTTATTAATTTTAGCTTTAAGTTTGATTTTTTTGTGGCCTGATATTTTGATAGTTTTATTTTTATCTTTTGTTTTAGGGACGATTGTTTCCTTAATTTTAATAATTTTTAAAAGAAAAACCTTAAAGGACATTGTTCCTTTCGCCCCGTTTTTGGCTTTAGGAGCTTTTATTGCTTTTCTTTTTTCTGATATAATTATTAATAATTATCTTTTAATTTTCCCTAATGTTTTTTTATAAACATACAAATAAAAAACCTTTAAAAGGTTTTACAACAATTGAAATGCTTGTTTCTTTAGCGATTGTTGCTATTATTTCTTCTTTGGTTGTTAATTTTTCAAAAATAAGCCAATATCAAAGCGAGCTTCAAGCCCAAGGAGATTTAATCGTTAACGATTTAAAAAGAGCGCAAGACAATTCTTATTTAGCAAATGAATATTTAACTCAAAGCGGTAAAGGGGTTATTCCTTGCGGATATGGGATAAGATTTTTTTCAGATCAAGATCGATATGAATTAGTTGTAAATTTAAATACTTCTGATTGTTCCAATGTGTGTTCTGATTTGCCGCTTGCTTTTAATCTTCCTGAAAACAAAAAAGTTTTAAAACCGATTTTTGATTTAAACCTTCAGCAAACATTTAATTCTATTGTGTTTTTACCGCCTCAGGGAGAAGCTGTTTTTTGCAATGGCAGCGCCCCAGCTTCTTTCCAAGAAGGGGTTATTACTTTGCAAATAAAAAACGATCCTAATAATAAACTAGAGATTAAGGTGAATTCCTTTGGAGGAATATCTTTTTAATAAATTTTTATGGTTGGCAAGACAAATAAAATTAAAAAAATGTTAAAATTTTATAAAGGATTTAGCTTGGTGGAATTAATGGTGGCAATTTCAATGATTGCCATTGTTTTTACCAGCTTAATATCTTTAGTTAATACAGTTTTAGCTAATTTAAGTTATAGCCACAATTATTTGGTTGCTAGTTATTTAGCTCAGGAAGGAATTGAATTAATAACCCAGAAAAGAAACGAGAATTTTAAAAATGGAGATGCTTTTGATAACAAAATTATTGGTAATTGTTTAGAAATTGATTATAAAGGCGCTTCTAGACCTTGCTCAGGAGAATCCAATGTTTTTTTGAAATACTCAGAGGATAATGGATTTCAGTATGGTAGTGGCAGCAATACTGTCTTTAAAAGAACAATTAAAACAGAAAAAGTTAACGATGATGAAATTAGAGTTCAATCAATAGTTAAATGGACAACTAGGGGTCAAGATTCTGATATTGTGGTTGAAGATCATTTGTACAATTGGTTTGAAGGAAAATTATGAGGAATAAAAATTTAAAATTTAAAAAAGCTTTTACTTTACCAGAAATTTTAGTTTCGCTATTTATTTTTTCAATAGCCATTACTCTTTTAATTCCAATTTTTATTAATATTTCCAGAAGCTATCGGGCTATTGCTGGTTTTATTAATGCTCAAAATAATTTAAGATTTGTTTTGCAATCAATGACTGGAGAAATAAAAGAAGGAACTGATTACCAAATACAATCGAAAGGAAGTTTTTCTTTTATCAATCAAGATAACCAAGAAGTTAGCTACTGGTTGGATAATGGCGTAATTCAAAGATCAGTAAACTCAACAGCTTATCCTTTAACAGATAGCCGCTTAAGGGTTAGCGATTTCAAGGTTATTCTTCATTGTCCAAACAATGATTCCTCTTGTCAGCCGCGAGTTACTTTTATTATAAAAATTGAACCAGCTTCAAAAACTGAAAGCGAAAAATTTTCTCCGTTTTCTTTTACTTTACAGACTTCAATTACCCAAAGAAAAATTATTTTTCCAGAGTAAACTTCTTAAAAATTAACTAATAATAAAATTATTTATGAATTATCAAAAATATTTTAAATCTCAAGTAATGATTTTAGTGGTTGTTTTGATGGCTGGTATTTTTGCTTTAGCTGTTTCTTCCCAAATGTCTTTTCTTTTGGGCTTAAGGCAATCAAGACTAACCATTGATTCAGTTAAAGCTTTTTATGCTGCTGACGCAGGAGTTGAATGGCAAATGTATGAATTTATTAGGGCAGAAAGCATTTCTGCTCCAAATTTTAATAATGAGGCTTCTTGTTGCGGCTCTGATGATATATCAACAACTACTCCTTCTGGCATTGGGGATAAATTCCGAATAAAAAGTACTGGGACTTCTCCTTTTACTGCAGACCAGAAAATTAAAAGAACAATAAACACTGATTTATTGTAATTCTATTGATTTTTTTGTAATTTTGTGGTATAATATTATATTAATATGAATCAGAAAAAACAAAATTTTTCAAAAAAGCTAAAAAACTTTTTTTTGCCAACTCAAGAAAATGATTTTTACCCATTTTCTTTAAGAAAAAAAGCTATTATTAGCTATATTCTTATAGCTATTTTAATAAAAGTTATACCACTAGCAATAATTTATTATGTTCCGACAACTGATTTTTTCGCAGAAGTTAATAGTAATGTAATTTTGAGCTTGACAAACGAGTTTCGAAAACAAAACGGCTTAAATGAGTTAAAGGTGAATCCTTTATTGAACGAAATTGCCAAAGAAAAGGCAAGCGATATGCTGAATAAAAAATATTTTGCGCATAATTCTCCAGAAGGTTTAACTCCCTGGTATTGGTTTATAAAAAATAATTATAATTATAAATACGCTGGAGAAAATTTAGCAATTGATTTTATTGATTCCTCGCAAGTAGTAAATGCTTGGCTTAATTCTCCTTCCCATCGAGCCAATCTATTAAATCAAAACTATGAGGAAGTAGGAATAGCGGTAGTAAGCGGTAATATCGAAGGTTATGAAACAACTTTAGTTGTTCAAGTTTTTGGAACTCCTAAAGAAACTCCTAGTCCTCAGCCATTGTTAGTCGTTTATCCTGAAGCAGCAGCTGTTACTTCAACTCCCAATATTTCTCCAAGAGTTATAGCTCAAGAGGAAACTAATATTCCAGTTGAAAGCTTAACTCCAAGCCCAATAGAAACTACTATAAAAGAATCAACTGGAGAGGTTTTAATAACCCAAGAATTAACTCCCACTCCATTGATTTCAACTGAGTCCTCTTCCACCCCCTTAGTTGCTATTTCAACTTCAACATTGCCAATAGCTTTTTCTTCTGACGATTCTTTTATTTCTTCTATTAATCCTCAAAATGTTTTAATAAATAATCCCAATGCTTTTACCTCTATTTGGAATTTAATAATTAATTCGCAGAATCTTTTAATAATCTTTTTAGCTTATTTAATTACTACTTTAGTTTTGGGAATTTCTGGTAAAACCTCTACTTTTTCAGTAAAATTAGTGTCGGGAATTTTAATTGCTATCACTATAACCTTATTGATGATTTATTTGCCAAATGCTTCAGAGATTTTGGGTTTTAATTTAGAAATTTTTTAGCAAGATGCAAAATGAAAGAAGAATCTTTTCTTTATGATATTTTGGAATTTTTAAGAAATGCCATTGGCTATTTTTTAATTATTTTTCCAATAATTTTGATAATTTTTGATGGCCGAGCTTTAATAGCCCAAATTAACTGGCAAATTACTAATTGGTTTTCTAAGGTTGATCAAAACAGAACAAGTCTTTCTTCAGCTGAAGTAGATTATTTAATATCTCAAGCGCCTCAAAACGAACAAACTGAAGCGCGGGTTATTATTCCCAAAATCAATGTTAATGCTCCGATTGTTTTTCCCCAAACCATAGACAACAAGGAACTTCTTTCTTATTTAGAGAAAGGAGTTATTCATTATAAAAATTCAGCTGAAATTGGCAAACCTGGCACAGCAATTATTTTAGGGCATTCTTCTGCTTATCCTTGGTATAATGGCAATTACGGCAATGTTTTTGCTTTGCTTGAAAAATTAGAAATTGGCGATGAATTTATAGTAATTTACCAAAATAAAAAATATTATTACCGGGTTTCGGAAAAAAACATAGTCGTGCCTCTTGATTTTAAAGTTGAAGAATATGACAACAAATCTCATTTAATTTTAATGAGCTGTTGGCCAGTTAGAACTAATAGATTGAGAATGGTTATTAATTCTGATTTAATAAAAGTTGAAGATTAATTTTTGAAAAAGTTTTGTTATAATTGTTGTTATGAAATTTTATTTGTCCTTGCTAAGCAGTTTTTTGGCTGTTTTAATGTGGTTTATTTTTAACGCCCCATTTCCTTTAAATTTAATTTCACAAACCGAAGATTCTTCATTTGGCATTGTTTATTCTACCAAACAAGCTGAAGACTTGGGATTGGATCCCTTGGTTGCTTATGAAGATATTTTAAATGATTTAAATCCAGAACGGCTAAGAATTATTACTTATTGGGATAGAATTGAAAAACAAAACGAAGCTTTTGATTTTAGTGAAATCGATTTTTTAATGAATAAAGCCCAAGAAAAAGATATCAAAACAACTTTAATTATTGGCAAAAAGGTTCCTCGCTGGCCAGAATGTCATATTCCCCAATGGCTAACTCCATCTAACTCTCAAAATTTAGAAAAAGAACTTACTGACTACTTGATTCAAGTAGTTTCTCGTTATAAAAATTATTCAAATTTGGAATTTTGGCAAGTAGAAAATGAGCCTTTTTATAATTTTGGAGATTGTTTTAATAATAACTTATTAAGCACTAGGGAGCTGCGCAACGAAATAAATTTAGTTAAGAATCTTGACCCCAATCATCCAATAATTATTACTTCAAGCGGAGAAATGGAAACTTGGTTAAAAAGTTTCATTTTTGGCGATAAAGTTGGAGTATCTTTGTATCGCCGTTTTTACCTGTCAACTCCGATTTTTAAAATTAGCTTGACTTATCCTTTAACTCCTTATTTTTATCAAAATAAAGCTAAATTTTTTGAAAATATTTTTAATAAAGAAGTGATGCTTACTGAGGTTCAGTTAGAACCATGGCTTGATAAACCCTTAAAAAATATTCCCATAGAAGAGCAATTTAAAGAGTTCGATTTTAAAAAATTCAAAGAAAGCATTTTGTTTGCTAAAGAAACCCATGCTCCAAAAATTTATTTTTGGGGAGTAGAATGGTGGTATTGGCTATCTTTGAATGATTATCCGGAATTTTTAAATTATGTTAAAGAAAATATTAGAAGTTTTTAATAAAGCCCTAAAAAAAATTATTGAGTTTTTTAAAACTAAAACAGCCAATTTAGTTATTTTTGCTGTTTTGGCAATTATTGGCTTAGCGCTTTTTTTTGTTTTAAGCTGGTTTTCTGATTTTCAAGCAATTTCTTCAGTCATTTCCCAAATTAAACCCTTATATTTTATAGCTTTAGTTTCTTTTGCCCCGATTGTTTTAACAATTGCTTGTTTTAGACTTAAAACAATTTTAAAGGGTTTTGGCTATAACTTAAAATTTTCAGAATTACTAAAAGTTTCTTTTCAAAGCTCTTTGATTTCTTTAATTATTCCTTCTTTTGAAATTTCAGGAGAAACCTATAAAGCCAATAAATTAAAAGATAAAGGGATATCTACTCCAGCTTCTTATGCTACTGTTTTTTTTGATTATTTAATAGTATTTTTTACCAATTTTTTAGGAGCTTTTGTTTTATTAGTTTATGTTCTTACCAAAGGGATAACTAAAATTTCTTGGTGGCTGATAGCTATTTTTGTTTTACTGATTTTAGTTTCTATTTTTTTAGCCTCCCGTTTTTTAAAACGCGGCTGGTTTTCAAAATTTGTTTCAAAGCTTATTCCAATGGAAGAAAAAACAATTGAAAACCTTCATTTATTTGATTACGGAGTTTCTTTCTTTGTAAAAGAATCGAGGAAATATTTAATTTTAGCAATAATTTTAAGCATTCTTGGTTTTTATTGGGAAATTTTACAAATTGAATTAGCTTTATGGTTTTTAGGGATTCCCCATAATTTTTTAACAACCTTAGTTTTTTATTTGGGAATAAGTTATTTTAACAGCGTGCCAGTTTTTGGCGGGATTGGATTTGGAGAAAGCGGAGCCTTTTTAGCTGGTTCTGCCTTAGGTATTGAACAAGCTTATAGCTTATCTTTAATGTTAGTTTTAAGAATAAAGCAGATAGTTATTTTAATAATCGGAGGATTGATCTTTTTAAAAGAATTTTTGATAAAGCGTAAAAAAACTAACCCATCTTAAAGTTAAGTTTTCTGAGGATTTTGGATGAATGATCTTAAAGTTTTTAAAATAATGCTTAAGTCAAAAAGAAAACCCTTGTGTTTTAAATAAAACAAATCGTATTGTAGTTTTTCAAAAGAGTCTTCAATTGAAGAAGCATAAGGATAATTAAGCTGTGCCCAGCCAGTAATTCCCGGCTTTACTAAATGTCTTAAATTATAATAAGGAATTTCTTTTTGTAAAATTTCTACAAATTCCGGTCTTTCAGGGCGCGGTCCGACAAACGACAATTTTCCTTGTAAAATATTTATTAGTTGAGGGAACTCATCGAAATGGGTTTTTCTTAAAATTTGTCCTAAAGGAGTAACTCTTTTATCTCCAATTACTGCCCATTGGGCCCCGGTTTTTTCAGCATCTTTAGTCATTGTTCTAAACTTATAAATTGTAAAAACTTGATTGTTTTTTCCAACCCTTTGTTGTTTGTAGATTATTGGAGTTCCCATAAAGATTAAAATTGAAATAGAAACTAAAATTAAAACAGGAGATAAAATTATTAAAAAAATCGCAGCCCAAAATTTTTCAAAAAGGCTATAAATTGCTTGGCTAATTCCATTTTTGTTCTTAAAAAGATTAGTTAATAGCCAAATATTAGACAGGGAATTAAGGTTAATTTTAGAAAGCTTATTTTCATAAAAAGAATCAAGGGTTTCTAAATTAAGGTTTAAATTTAAAATTTCTAAAATTTCACTAGTTGAGCTGTTTTTTACTAAATCTTCTTCTAAAATAGCTATTTTGACTTTTTCTTCCCAAACCAATTTTTTAATTCTATCAATGTCCACAAAGCTTAAAAGCTGAATAATTTTAAAACCATATTCTTCATGAATTTGTAAAAATGAAGCCAATTTTAAAAAATCCGGTGATTTTCCAATGATAATTATTTTTTCTTTTAGATTTCCCAAAACCAGAATTTCTAAAAGAGTTCTAAAAATTCCAACAAGGATTGCAAAAATCATTAAAAACAGAATTAAATTTCCCCGAGGAGTTATTCCATTATAAAATCTGGAATAAAAATAAAAGAAAGCTGAAGCAATTAAAAAGAAAATAATCAGCGAAATTACCAATGGCAATATCCAGTCAGTTTTTCTTATTCCATAATATATTTCATATAATCTGAAAGAATAAAAAATAAATAAAGCTAAAAGAAACAGAATTCCAAAGGGAATCAAGTGATTTAAAATTAAAGAAGAATTTAAGCTTTTTCCGTATCTAATAACTAAAGTCAAAAACAAAGCCAGCCAATAGCTTAAAGTGTCGCTTAAAATCAAAACTAATTTTCTATTCATAAATTACTTAATTTTAAAATAACAATTTTATTTAGTCAATAAATTTTAAGCCTTAATCAAAATAAGTTTTAAGAGGTTGTAAAGTTAAAAAAGTTTGCTATAATTTTTTAAATTTAAAATTTATGTCTCAAGAAATTAAAATTTATACTACTCCATTTTGTCCTTATTGCGAATTAGCTAAAAAATTTTTTAAAGAGCATAATCTTGAATATCAAGAAATAAATGTGGCAGATGATGACGAGGCCCGTGAGGAATTAATAGCCAAAACCAAGCAATACTCAGTTCCAGTAATTGAAATTGGCAGTAACTTAATAATTGGCTTTAATCAGAGGTCTTTAAAAGAAATTTTAAATATCAAAGATTAATTTTAATGTTCAATTTTAATGGCTGATTATAAAATTCGATTGTGCGTTATTCTTTCTAATTTAAGAAGCGCTTTAAATGTTGGTTCGATTTTTAGAACAGCTGACGCTTTAAAAGTTGAAAAAATTTATTTATGCGGCACAACACCCAAACCAACTCAATCTGGCAGGGCTGGCAAAGATTTGGCAAAAACAGCTTTAAATGCAGAGAATTATGTTTCTTGGAAATATTACAAAAGAACTTCTGATGCTGTTTTGGATCTCAAAAAGCAAGGTTTTAAAATCATTGCTTTAGAGAAAGATAGAAATTCAATTAGTGTTTTTAAATTCAAGCCATCTAAAAAAACAGCTTTGGTTTTAGGAAATGAAAAAACAGGAATTTCTAAAAATATTTTAGAAAAATGCGATAAAATTATTGAAATTCCAATGTTTGGCAAAAAAGAATCTTTAAATGTTTCAGTAGCTTTTGGAGTTAGTGGCTACCTTATTAAATTTAAAATGTAAATATCAAAACGAAAAGTCATAGATGATAAAAATTAAGAAAATTTTACATTTTGCATTGTCATTTTAAACTTTGATCTTTTCATTTTAAATTAATTAATTTTTATTGGCTGCTTGACTTTCAATTTTTTCTTTATAAAATAATATCAATTATCAAAAATAATTTATGACCAATAATAATTTTAAATTAAAAGCTATTTTATTTTCTATTTCTTTAGCAATAATTGTTGCTTTAGGAATCAGTTATCAAGTTTTTGCTTTGAATCCTCCAACAACTCAACCGCCAACAGGCGGAGGAACAATAGGGATTGGTTCAAATGCCCCTAGTAATTCTTTATATATTTTATCTAGCGGCAATGTTGGTATTGGTACAACTGCCCCTGGAGCTAAACTTGAAGTTGCTGGTCAAATTAAAATTACAGGTGGTTCTCCTGGTTCCGGCAAAGTTTTAACCTCTGATTCTTCTGGTTTAGCAACTTGGCAAACAATCACTGGTACTTTGCCTTCTGGTTCATCTGGCCAAACTTTACGACATAATGGCACAGAGTGGGTTGCTAATAGTTTACTATATAATAATGGTACCAATGTTGGTATTGGAACAACTACGCCAGGAGCAAAATTAGATGTAGTTGGGGGTTCAATCAGAACTGATACCCAATTGATATCAACCATAGGTACAGGAACAGCTCCTCTTTCTGTTTTATCTACAACTAAAGTTACTAACCTTAATGCAGATTTACTGGATGGTTATTCTTACTCATCTTCTTGGCCTAATGCTTCAAATACCATTACTGGTTCTAGTACTTCTAGTAGTTATATCCCCAAATTTAATGGAACCTACACTATTACAAATTCTTTAATTTATGATGATGGTACCAATGTTGGTATTGGAACAACTGCCCCTGGAGCTAAACTTGAAGTTGCTGGTCAAATTAAAATTACAGGTG
>DAOTOJ010000003.1:18003-59186 GCA_035451285.1 Minisyncoccota bacterium | reverse complement strand
TAGGAGTTGGTGTCGCAGTCGGTGTAAGAGTCAAGGTCGGTGTAGGAGTTAAGGTTAGCGTTGGTTTGAAAGTAAGAGTGATTGTGGGAGTAAAAGTTTGAGTAGCAGTCGACGTTGCTGTTGATATAGCTGTTGCAGAACAGCCAATCAAAGCAATAGTTAGAACAATTAAAACAACGATTCTAGTTTTCATTTTTTCCTCCTGTTCCTGTAAAAACAGGAACACTAAATTTTTATTTTTAAAGAACTATTATATTATAGCATATAATTAATAAAAAATCAAGAGAAAACTCAAAGACATCCCAATTAAAAAGATTGAAATTATAAAATAGCTCTTTTAATAATTATAATAATTTATTATCGCTAAAGCTCTAAGCCCATTTTTTGTTTTACTTCTAAAAGTATTTGATGAGCTGTTTTTTGAGCTAATAATGATCCCTTTTCTAAAATACTAATTAAATTTTCTGGATCTTTTATAAGTTCCTGATATCTTTTTTGAATTGGAATTAATTTATCAATTAGTAATTGAGCTAAGGATTCTTTAAATTCTCTATAACTTTTATTCTGAAATTCTTTTTCAAGCTCTTCAATTGATTTGTCAGCAAAACCAGAATAAATAGTTAGTAGATTAGAAATTGCTGGTTTACTATTCAAATCAAATTTAATCTCTAATCCAGAATCAGTAACTGCTTTTTTAATTTTTTCTGTTATATTATCCGGCTTATCAAGTATCAAAATTGCCTCATTGGGATTTGATTTTGCCATTTTTTTATTGGGATTTAAAAGGGATTTTATTCGGGAATAATTTTTTCCAAGGAAAAACGGCTTAGGAATTGGAAAAGTTTCTCCAAACTTATTATTAAACTTTGCTGCCAAATCTTGAGTTAATTCCAAATGCTGTTTTTGGTCCTCGCCTATTGGCACCAATTCTCCCTTATAAAGCAAAATATCACTAGCCATTAAAATTGGATAAAACAACAGCCCGGCATTACTGGGATTGCCTTCTTTGATTTTTTCTTTATATTGAGTCATTCGCGACAATTGTCCAACTGGAGTAATGGTTGATAATAGCCAATTAAGTTCGCTATGCTCAGAAATTTTGGATTGCAAAAAAATCGTTGATTTTTGCGGATCTAAACCAAAAGCTAAATATAAAGCTAAGGTATCTAAAATTATTTTAGGAAATTCTTGAGGATTATAAGGAGTTGTCAAAGCATGCAAGTCAGCAATAAAATAAAAACATTCGTTAGTATTATCTTTTTGAAAAGATAAAAATTGCTTAATAGCTCCTAAATAATTAGCTATAGTTAATTCTCCTGAGGGCCTAATTCCTGAAACTATTCTCATATTAAATTTTTATAACCACTGGAATAACTATTGGTCTACCTGAAGTTTCTTTTGATAAAAATTCTCCAATTTGATCTTTTAAATAATTTTTTAAATTAGTGCTATCGCTTAAAAAACTTTTGTCTTTGGCTATTTTTCTTTCAATTAAAAATTTAGTTTTGTTCTTTACTTCTTTTACCAATTCTTTAGATTCTTTCATGTAAATAAACCCTCTGGAAATAACATCGGGGACATTTACAACCTTAAAAGTTTTAGTATCAATTACTGAAATTACAATCATTATACCATTTTCAGCCATCATTTGCCTATCTTTAATAACTACTTCATTCAGTTCTGTGCGGTTATTATTGCTAATCATTGTAAAACCAGTTGAAACATGGGCAGAACTTAATTCAATCTTATTTTCATTAACTTCTACTACGCTGCCATTGGAAGCAATTACAATATTTTCTTTGGGAATATCAAGGCTTTGGGCAATTTCAGCATGGGCTTTTAACATAAAATATTGACCATGAATCGGCAAAAAAAACTTTGGTTTTACCAAATTAATCATTAATTTTAAATCCTCTTCATAAGCGTGTCCTGAAGCATGGATATCCATCATTTTGTAATGAAAAACTTTAGCTCCTTGACGATACAAGCTGTCTTTTAAATTTTGAACAGATCTTTCGTTTCCTGGCACAATTGAAGAAGAAAAAACAACGCTATCTCCTTCCTTGATTTTAAAATAGCGATGCTCTTTATTGGCAATTCTCATCAAAATTGCCCGGTCTTCTCCTTGAGCGCCAGTGCATAAAATAGTAATTCGATTGTCAGGATAATCAAAAATTTGATCTGGTTCAATTATAGTATTTTTTTGAACTTGCAAATAATTTAATTGTCTGGAAATCGCAATATTTGATTTCATGCTATAGCCATCAATAGCTACCTTGCGGTTATATTTTTCAGAAAGCCAGATAATTTGCTGAATTCTGCCAATTAACGAAGCAAAAGTTGAAACAATTATCCTTCCTTGAGCTTTTTCGAAAATTTCGTCTAAATTTTCCATAATCACTTCTTCTGACAAAGAATGCCCGGGACTATCAGCTCCAGTTGAATCAGATAATAATAATAAGGTTCCTTGCGATGCTAATTGCACAATTCTTGCCAAATCAGCTGGTTTATCGCCAACTGGTTGAAAATCAAATTTAAAATCGCAAGTATGAATTACTAAACCAACTGGAGTTTTGATAGCTAAACCAATAGCGTCCGGAATATTGTGATTAACGTGGAAAGCATCAATTTGAAATGGACCAAGGGTAATGGTTTGGGGATTATCTTTATTAATGGTCTCAATATGAAGTTTTTTCATTGAAGGAAAGTCTTCTTGTCTTTTTAAAATTATTCCCTTGGAAAGCAAGGTGGTATAAATAGGAGGATAGCCTAATTTATCAATAAGATAGGGAATTGCTCCAATGTGATCATAATGAGCATGGGTAATAAAAACTCCCTTTATCCAATCTTTTTTATCCTTTAAATAATCAATTGAAGGAACAATAAAATCAACCCCAGGCATATCTTCTTCAGCAAACTTTAAACCCATATCAATGATAATGATATTTTTATCGTATTCCAAAAGAGTCATATTTTTGCCAACTTCTTCTAAGCCACCTAAAGGAATAACTTTTAAATTTGGTTTTCCTCCTTTAGTTGCTTTGGCTGATTGCTTGATTGAAGCAGTTTCCTCTTTTTCTTTTATTTCTACTTTTTTAATCATATTTCTTTTTTAATTTTCTTTTTTAATTAAGTTAATTAAAGACTTATTTGTGCCCTCGAGAGGATTTGAACCTCTAAGGGAGTAATCCCACAAGCTCCTGAAGCTTGCGCGTCTACCAATTCCGCCACGAGGGCAATTGTCATTTTATTAGTTCCTTTTTAAAAAGTTCCTGAATTTTAATATCTAAAGGATTAATTTTATTAGCTATAGCCAAATTATAAGATAATAGTTGGGCCAAAAATAAAGTTTCGATTATTTTTTGAAAAGGATTGGTTGAAAAATTAATTAAATGGGTTTTAATTTTTAATTGATTGTTATAAAAATTCTGCAAAATTTTTAAATTTTTTGAAATTTGAAAATTATAGTCATTAATAATTAAAGCCTTAAAAGCTTTTCTATTGCTATAATTCAAAGCATTTAATTGATAATGGGAAGTTTGGGGATAATTAAGATTAAAAGTTAAATTTTTTGATGTCTCATTTAGAAAAAGTTCAAAAATTTTTGATAAATTATAAGTATTTTTGGTATGATATAATAATATTATATCATTTTTTATTAATTTTGTCAATTGAGTAGCTTGTTTTTCCATTAGTTCGAGATTAATTCTGGTATTCTTTAATTTGTTAGCTAAATCTTTACTGAAGATTGCCGTAAAAACTCCCAAAAGATAAAACGAGCTATATCTTGGAGATGGACTTTCAATTATTTTATAAACATCTAGATTTGCTTTAGCTGCTAATTTTTGAAGCTTTCCCCCATTTGTTAAAACCACGATTTTAAATTTTCTTTTTAAAGCTTCTTTTAAAATAGTTAAGGTTTCTTGAGTGTTCCCAGAATAAGAAGAAATAACTAATAAGCTATCTTTGCCACTAAATTGAACTAAATTGTTATTTTCAAAATCTTCGATAATAAAAACTTTCTTTTGGGTATTTGGAGAAATTTCGCTAATTAATTGCTTTAATAAATAAGCAGAAACAATTGAACCACCCATTCCAGCAATAATTAAATTATGATAATGACCAAGCATTTTTATTTTTAAGCCATTATCAATTCCAAGTTTTAATTGATTTTTATAATCCAAAATAGTTTTTTCTAAATCACTCATATTCTTTTGGTGTTCAAATACCAATTATTAATGTTAGTAAATCTTTCGCCAGTTGAATTAATAAAGGATATTTGCGGAATATTAAAATCTTTAGCTACCAACCAATAAGTTTCCTGCTGAAATAAAGGAATTATTGGCAAATCGCTTTTAATTAATTCTCCTAAATTAGCTAACAATTCTTGCTTATTAGAATCCAAAGCGCGCAATTTCTCTAATAACTCATCAGCTTCTTTTGATTTATAAAAAGCAAAGTTAAAGCCGAGCGGCGGAATTTGAGAAGAATGGAAAAAGGCATAAAAATCAGCTAACTCATTAACTATCGGTCTTTGACCTATTAAAGCAGCTTGAAAAGAATTGGTTTGCAAACGACTATTAAATTCGTTGAAGCTTAGATTTTTAATTGTCGCTTCAATTCCAATATTTTTAAAGTTTTGAGAAATTATCTGAGCCATAGAATTTAAATCAGGATCGTCCAAAACTAAAATTTCAATTGCTAAATTAGTTGGCTCTTTATCTTTTTTATTAATTTTTTTATCCAAAATTCCGTCTTGATTTGAATCCTGAAACCCAGCTTCCTCCAAAATCTGTCCAGCTTTTGCAGGATTAAATTCATTTATGAAATCTAAGTTTAGGTAGACATCTGCTACTGAACTAATTGGTTTAAGCGATAAATTTAATTTATCTTTAATTTCTTGTTTATTTAAAGCGAGGTTTAAAGCTTGCCTTATTTGATCATCTTGAAGAAAAGTTTCGTTTAAATTAAAAGTCAAAGAATAAAAATTAGAAGAAGTAAGATTAAATTTTGAAAATTTTGTTTGACTTTCAACTGGAACCCTAAAACTTGAAAGAGCTAAAATTTCATTTTTTTTCAAGCTAGATAAAGCTGAATTATAATCGGGAAAAAACTTAAAAACAAGATTGTTTAAATATGGCCGGCCTTCAAAATAATCATTAAAATAAACTAAATTAAATTGGATAATTCTGCCGTTTTTATCCAAAACGCTTTTTTGAAACTTAAATGGGCCACTACCAATTGGTTTTAAATTTAAATCAGATAAAATAAAATTTTCTATTGGAACGTCTTTCCATAAATGTTTGGGTAAAATCTTAAAGGTAAAATAGTTTTGCCAAAAAAAATATTCTTGAGGAAAAGTAATTTTTATTGTTAAGGGAGAAATTTGTTCAATTGAAATTTCTTTCAAAAATAAAGAATAGGGATTAGAAAAATAATCATTTTTTAAAAGTTCAATAGTAAAAATTAGATCATCGGTAGTTAATTTTTCTCCATCGTGCCATAAAACATTGTCTTTGATTGTCAGCAAGTAAGCATTCGTTTCGGTTTTTTCAACTTCTTTTATTAGATCATTAGTTAGTTTTCCAGAACCGTCGTTTTTAAATAAGGAAGAAAATAAAATGCCTTCTAAAATTGATTCAGCGTCATTATTATCAATAATTACCGGATTCAAATAACGAGGAAAAGAAACAACTCCTTCAATATAAGCTCCACCGTAATCAGCAACCACTTGGGTATTTTTAAAATAATTGTTAATCAGAAACCAAGCTAAACCTATTATTCCGCAACTAATAAAAATAGCTAAAATAGCTTTTTCCCTTTTAGAAAAATTAGAAATAGCGGATAGAAATCTGCGAGGTTTTAATTTCAAAAAAAAATTTTTAAGTTTTTCAAAAAAATTTGACAATTTAAGTATCAATTAATTATTTTTAGTAAAGCAAAAAATAAGCAATAACGCTTCCTGTTAGAATTGCTAAAACTACAAAAGTAGCAATAAATAAAATTTTTTCAAAACCACGCCTAGTAGCATAAAATTCGCCGCTTCCTCCAAAAATAGATGAAGTTCCAGATCCTCTTTGTTGCAATAAAACAAAAACTATTAATAAAATAGAAGAAATTAATTGGATAATTTTTAAAGTTTGCATTTTATTTTTTATTAACTGCTAAATTAAAAATAGAATTAAGCACCGAAAAAATCAAAGTAGCTACAAGTAAAGATTTCCAATTGCTAAAAGTTAGTTGTGGAACCCAATAAGTTGATAGCCACAATAAGAACCCTGTAATAATAAATGAAAAAATTCCAAAAGTCAATATTATTAAAGGTTTTAAAAAAAACTTAATAATTGGTTTTAAAATCAGATTCAAAATCGTTAAAACAGCGCTAATTTTTAAAAGATCCATAAAATTTCCTAAAAAAACAACTTCCGGCAAGAAATTAACTATCAAATTAATAGCTGCTAAGTTAACAAAAAACTGGATAACAACTCTAAAAATTGACTTAAACATATTATAATTATAATACAATAAATTACAAAATGCGAATTCAGAGAACAAAATGTAAATTGTAAATACCAAAATTTAAAATGACAATTTATAATTTAAAAATTTCTAATTTTTATCTGTAACTTTACATTTTAATTTTTATATTTTATATTAAATATGCTATTATTGTATTAATTTATGCGAGCGTAGCTCAGTTTGGTTAGAGCGCCTGCCTGTCACGCAGGAGGTCGCGAGTTCAAGTCTCGTCGCTCGCGCTAAAACTTTATAAAAAATTCTTTTGGAACTCTATTGTTTTTAATAACAATGCCTTCGGTTTTTAAAAGCTGGACTTTTCTTTTTGAACCTCCTTTTAAAGACCACCTACCTATTTTACCGTTATGATAAATAACCCGATGACAAGGAATTTCTGGCCAATTTTTATTAGTGGCTATTATTTTGCCAACTAATCTTGAATAATTTTTATTTTTAATCTTTAAAGCTATTTGTTTATATGAAATAACCTGACCTTTTGGTACTATCCTAACAATCTCAAAAATTTCATTTTTAAGATTGTGCTTCATAATTTGCTTCTCCCTTAATAGTTGAATAAATTATTCTACCTTTTTCAAAAATTCTTAAACTTCGGTCTTCTTCGGAAATAACAAAAACAGTGGTATGTTTTAAAACATAAGAACTAGCAATAGCTGTTAAGTGTCTAGTATGAACCTTCTTTTTAAAACCAAAAGCAGCTGATAAATCTTCAGCTTTAGAGGGATTAAGGGTCAAAGCAACTTCTTTGGCTTTAATATTCTCTAAAAATACCCCTGAGGCTATAACTGTTCCTTTATTATTTATCAAAATTGCGCCATCAAAATCAGAAGTTAAAGAAAAAGCATTGATGACTTCATTTAAAGGGGTTTTTAAAATATTTAATTTCTTATCTTTAAAAATATTTTGAGAGATATCTGGAAAAGAACAAAACTTATCAAACCATTCTTCCTTAAAATTATAAATTACTAACATTCCAAATGGTTCTTTTTTTCTTTTGTTCAACCTGAATAAAATTTCAAAAATTTTTAGTTTTATTTGTAACTCTTTTTCATCTTTAGTATCCCTAAAGGCTCGCTCAATGTTATTTTCTTTACCTTTAAAAACTTTAGAAAAGTATTGAGGAATTCTTAGAGCATTTTTGCCAATAGTTAATTTTCCAAAAGGTAATTTGTGGTTAGTCATTTATTTTCTATAAAATCAATTAATTCTTTACTGTTTTTAGAATTTATCACTTTTTCTTTTGAAAGCCAACCCCTTCTTGCTTGTCCTACTCCAAAAATCATATTATTTAATTGTTTTAAATAATGGCTGTCGGTTCCTAAAGAAAATAAAACATTATAAATTGAACCTAACCTAATTAGGTTATCAGATAAATCCAATCTCTCATAAGAAGCGTTAATTTCAAAAATGGTTTTAGTTTTCTGAGCATATTTGAATAATTCTTCCATATCAACTTCATAAGCTTCTCTTTGTAATAATAGTCTTCCTGTTGGATGAAAAATAATATCTATATTTTTATTAGCCATTGCCTTTTTTATTCTATTAGTCATTTCATTTTTAGTCATTCTAAAATAACTATGAATAGAAGCGCCAACAATATCTAATTTTTCTAAAATTTTATCAGAAATATCGACTCGGCCATCTTTTAAAATATTTAATTCAATGCCTTTTAAAATTTTAATTTTACCGCGATATTTTTGATTTAATTTATCAATAAAAGACATCTGTTTTAAAACCTTTTCTTCATTCATGCCGTTAGCTATTCCCAAGCTTTTGCTATGGTCTGTAAAGAGAAGATATTGGTAATTAAGTTTTAAAGCTTGTTCGACCATTTCTTCCATAGAAAATTTGCCATCTGACCAATTGCTATGAACTTGTAAATCGCCTTTAATATCTTCTAATTTTACAAGCTTTGGCAAGCGGTGAGCTAAGGCCAATTCAATTTCTCCGGTATTTTCTCTCATTTCTGGCTCAATGTAATTCATTTTTAAAGCGAAGTATAATTCCTTTTCAGTTTCGCCAGCTATTTGAATTTCCTGGTTATTTTTTATTTTAAAAAGACCGTATTCGTTTAATTTTAAACCTTTGCTTTTGGCAATTTCCCTTAAAGCAATATTATGTTCTTTTGAACCAGTAAAATAATTTAAAGCACTCCCCCAACTTTTTAAAGGAACAATCCTTAAATCAACATCAATACCCTTAATTAATCTTAGAGCTGATTTAGTTTTCCCTTTCATATAAACTTCAGCTACATTTTCCAAAGAAATAAAACGGTTCATTAATTCTATAGGGTTACTACTAACTGCTAAAATATCAATGTCGCCAATTGTTTCTTTAAATCTTCTAATTGAGCCTGCTATTTCAATTTTAGAAACTCCTTTAACTTTAGCTAGGTCGTTCTTTAATTTTAAAGCCTCATCGTAGATCTCTCCTAATAAAAATCTACCAGCTGATTTTTTAAAAAATTCCAAAGCTAATTCTAAATTTTCTTCACTTTTTTCGCCAAATCCTTCAAGATTTCTAATTTGATGCTTCTCTAAAGCTCTTTCTAAATCTGAAATATTTTTAATTTTTAGTTTCTCGTAAAGAATAAAAATTGTTTTTGGCCCCAAACCTTCAATTTTAGCTAATTCTTCCATATCAACTGGTAATTCTTTTTTTAAATTTTCGTATTCAGCTATTTGGCCAGTTTCTAAATATTCTTTAATTTTAGAAGCTAGAGATTTACCAACTCCCGGAATCTCAGCTAAAGCCTTTAAACCACCTTCCTTATAAATTTCTTTTAAATCTTTTTCTAAAGTTTCCAAAGATTGAGCTGCCTTCTGATAAGCTCGAGGCTTAAATTCGACTCCTTTTGCGTCTAAATACATTGCTATTGATCTAAAAATTTCAGCAATTCGACTATTAATCATATCAGGCGTTTAATAATTTAATTGTCAATTTTTTCAAAACTTATTTGGGAATTAACTATTGAAATTTTTACTCTGTCACCCTCTTTAATATTTCCCCTTAAAATTTCTTTCGAAAGAAAATCTTTTATCTGGCTAGAAATAATTCCATCTAAAGGCCTAGCTCCAAATATTGGATTATAGCCAAGTTCAGCTAAAAAGCTACTAACCTCTTTGGAATATTCTAAATTTATCTTTTGGGTTTGGAAAATCTGATTTTTTAATTTTTTAAGTTTTAAATCAGCAATTTGAGAAATTTCTATTTTAGTTAATTCCTTAAAAGCAATCACCATTGAAAAACGATTCAATAGTTCAACTTTGAAATAATCAGTTAGTTTTCTTTTTAATTCTTCTTCAAAATCAGAAATATTTCTATTTTGCTCAATTTGCTGCTTAATAAATTCCGAATGAGCATTCGAAGTACAGATTATAATAGTATTTGAAAAATCAATTCTTTGACCTAGATTATCTGTCACATATCCTTCGTCTAATAATGGTAAGAAAATATCTAAAATTTTAGGATTAGCTTTTTCAAATTCATCAAATAGAACTAAAGAAAATGGTTTGCTTTTGATTTTTTCAGTAAGTTCTCCAGCAATTTGACCGTCTGGAGAACCCAAAAAATTAACTATTGAATCAATAGTTTGATATTGCCCCATATCAAATCTAATCATATTATTTTCAGAAGAAAAATAAATTTCAGCTAAGGCTTTTGACAACTCTGTTTTTCCAACACCAGTTGGGCCTACAAACAAAAATGAAGCTATTGGGCCTTTTTCCTCTGCTAAACCAGCCCGGTATTGCCTTAAGGCATTACTAACAGCTATAACCGCCTGCTCTTGGTCTATCAATCTTTGGTGAATTTTATCTTCCAAATTCAAAAGAATTTCCCTTTCTTTAACTTCAATTTTGCCAATGGGAATTTTTGTTTTTCTGAAAACAAGATTAATTATTTCTTCGGTATTTAAAATTCTTAATTTTTTCTGGCTTGCTTCAAAAACTGCTTCTTCTAATAAATCTAAAGAAACCCTTGATAAAGGTTTATTATGCAAATATCTTTCTGATAATTCGACTATCTTTTTAAGCGCCGGGTAAGTAATTGTTATTTTATAGCTATTTTCCAAAAAATAACTCTCATATATCAAAAGCTCTATGGTTTCTTGAAAGGTTAACTCTTTAGCTTCAACTTTTTCAAAAAGTTCTACAAATTTCTGATTAGTTTCAATAATTTGTCTATAAAGCTTTAAAGTTGTAGTGCCAATAACTGGACAAAAATCACCTTCAAATAACTCTATAAATCCATTAAAAATGTTGAACCCTTCAATAACCGAAGTTTCTAAATTGTGAATATCTGGAAAATATAAAATAATATTTCCGGCTAATTCAATTTCAGAAATAATTTCTTTAATATTCTGTTGAAGATCGTAAGAATTTTTATTATTTGAAAATAATCTGGTCAAATCAATTCTAACTAATCGTTTATCGAATAACTTCTCAGGAACTTGGTCGTTCAAAATTTGTAAAGCCAAATGTTCAATAACGGTATTTTTACCAATATCTTCCTCGCCAACTAAAATTACATTGTTTCTACTAGCCCGCGCTAAAATATTTATCAAAGCTTGATATTCTTCAAAATGCCCAACTAGAAATCCAATTTCTTTCTTTTTTGCTAATTCTGTTAGGTCTTCACTTATTTTATCTAATTCTGGGGTTGGACGCGATGTCCACGAACGGTTTACCCTTATCTCTTTTTTGGCTACCGAAATTTCCCCTTTTCTTTTTAAAGCTTTCTTACCCAATTTAGTTTCTAGTTTTTCTCTAAAAATAGCATTTTTAAAATCAAAAACACCTAGCTGATAAAAACTAAAAATATCGCTCAACTCACTTTCTTTCAAAGAAATAGCTGCCAAAAACAAAGCTTCAATTGTAATATTCTTGGCATTTAATTCAACAGCTTTTAAAAACGAATCTAAAACAATTTTTTCAAGTTCAATTTCAATTCTAGTTTTGTTCGATATTGAAATATCAAGAGAGGCATTATTTCTAGATAATTTCATTTTCTCGGTTATTTTTTTAGCAAATTCGTCTTTGTCTATTTCTAATTTTTTAAAAATTTTAGAAATTATTTTTTCTTTTAAAGAAAGAATGATCAAATAAAAACTAGGGTCGTTTAAATTATTGATTTGTGAATAACTTAAAGATTTATCTAAAATACGAAAACTATTATAGGGTAAGAATTCGTTTACTTTAATAATTTCATTTTGCTGTAGTTTTTTAAGAATCCCGCTGGTAATTATTTTCTCTCCATTTTTAATTTTAAAAAACGACTCCCCAATAAAAATTAAAATAAATAAAGCCAAATAGTTTAAATTTTTAGAATTGGAACTCCATAAAATTAAAATCAAAATAATAAGAATTATAAAAACCACTAGAATTACTATTTTAGTTATCAATCTTTCAAAATATGATAAATGGTAATAATCTTTATTAAAAATTAAGTTATTCATAAATTCAAAGCTTGATAAATAATAAATGGCAAAATTAAAACCCAGGCTAAAATTATTAATAGAAAAATCAAAGTTATAAATAAATAAATTGCCCCTCCAATAAGTACTCTAAAAAATCTAAAAATTGGACCAATAATCCTGCCAATTAGCGAATAATCTTTATAAAGCGGTTTGGCTATTAATTTTAAGTTAAGAGCCACGGCAAAATTTTTATCTAGATCTTTAATAAGCTCGATTAACAAATTCAGAATCGCTTTAGGCTTAGCGATAAACCAATCATTTAATAAAAATTTGAAATCGTTTAAAAAAAATAAAACAATTACTTTAATCATATTAAAATAAAGAAGTTTGGGGGGTTTTGGTTTCAAAATTTTCTTCAAAAACTTTTATTTTGCCGTATTCTCCATCATAACCCGGGATTTTAATAACTTCCCCTTTTCTCATTTTATTAATTCCCAAAGCTAAATCATAATAACCCTCATTTTCTAATTCTTTAAGATCTAAGTTTAATAAAATATTCAATTCTCCATTAAATTTTTCGCATAACCCAAAATAAATTTCAGAAACTTTTTTAGTTTTAGAATTAACCTTTAAGGATTGGGCAATAATTTCTTCAAGAGGAATTAGACTTTTAAAGGGAATAGCGTTTTCAGGAATAAAACCCTCCTCTCTATCAGCCAAAGCTTCAACTCTATTTAAAACCCCAATAGTTAAAGGTTTATTACATACCGGACAAATTCCGTTATGAGCCTTGGTTTCTTTTGGAGAAAAACTAATATTACATAACCGATGTCCATCAAAATGATATTTCCCTTCTTCTGGATAAAATTCCAAAGTTTCTATTAATCTTGACTTATTTTGATTTCTAAAAGATCGGTCTTTAAGAGCGCCTAAAATTTCAAAATAATCCAACTTTTCTAATTCAAAAACATTTGCTTCTCGGGCTATTTTTTCTAAAGAATGGGCGTCAGAATTTGAAACCAAATAAACTTTATCGAGATTTGATAATCTCCAATTCATTAAAGGATCGGAACTTAAACCAGTTTCAATTGCAAAAATATATGGGGCCATTTCTTCAAAAGCTTCTTCCAAGGAATCAAAACCACTCATTGAACCAAAAATAGAATACCAAGGAGTCCAAATATGAGCTGGAATAATTAAACAATTTTCATCACTAGTTAATATCAACTTAGTAAAATCAATAATATTCATACCTAAAATTGGTCTACCATCTGAAGAAAGATTGCTAGTCCAAGAAAGTTCGGTATTTATTTTATCAACCGTTTCAAAAGAAGGCACTAAAACTAAAAGATGAATTCTTCTTCCTCGATTATTTTTAGTATAGATGTGACTTGTTTCAGCGGTTAAAACAAATCTAGTAACCTTATTATTTAGTTGGTTATTATTTTTTAAAAGCTCTTCATCGTTTTTATAAACATAAAGACCTCTTTCAGCTGGCACTAAGTTCTCTTTTAATTCCTTAAGCCATTGAGGGTGAGTAAAATCGCCTGTTCCAACAATGTTAATCCCTTTAATTTTTGCCCATTTTGCTAGATTTTCAACAGTTATTGCCTGCGAAGTCGCTCGCGAAAATCTAGAATGAATATGAAAATCAGCTAATATTCGCATAATTTTTTTTATTAAGAATTTCAATAAGTCTTTCAATAAAAATAAACTGCTCTGGTTTTATTTTATTTTTAGCTTCCTCGATTGTAAAAAATTGTCCTTTATCAACCTCTGGAAACTGAAAATTTAGATCTTTGATTTTAATAAGATTGCTACGCCTAAATTTCTCATCATTTTTTGATTCAAAAGCCCAGGTATAAATTATTTTATTGTTTTTTTGTTGGATAAAACCTAAATCAAAAAAATCAATGCTTTTTTCGTCAATTTCAATGCCAGTTTCTTCTTTAAACTCTCTTATTGCGGCTTGAAACTTATTTTCATTTTCTTCCAATTCCCCTTTAGGGATAGACCAAAAACCGCTATCTTTATTTTTAAAAAACGGTCCTCCAGGATGAATTAAAAAAACGAAAAGTTGATTATCTTTTATTTTATACATTAAAAGACCGGCACTATATTTTAGCATATAAAGCTTTTAAAGCTAATTTAATTTTATCTTGAAAAGAGGCGTTCTTTTTAAAAGTTAATTTATCTAAAGTTTTTCTAACGTCTTGCTTTTTAAAGCCTAAAGAAATTAAGGTTTCTTCTAAATCTGATTCATCATTAATAATTTTCGAAGATTTATCTAATTGTTTTATCTTTTTACTAAGCTCAATAACAATTTTTTGAGAAGTTTTTATAGACAATCCAGTAAGCTGAGACAAAAATTCGCTTTTTTCAAACTTAATAGCTGAAATAATCTTATCTAATCCACTACTTGATAAAATGTTTAAAGCAGTTTTAGGGCCAATTTTATCAACCGAAATCAGAAGTTCGAAAACTCTTTTTTCTTTTTCAGTTTTAAACCCGTAAAATTCATTAAAACCATCTTGGTTCAATTTAGAAATTATAAAAAGTTTTATTTTAGAATTTATTTTAATGGTTCCCAAGTTAGTCTTAGAAACAAAAATTTCAAAACCAAAACCGTTTTTATCAACAATCAAACTATTTTCTTTCTTATCCTTTACGGTGGCTACTAAATAAAAAAACATAAGTTTTTATTATCTTATTATAACACTTTAAATATTAACTTCCATAATCATTGCCGGCTAATAGCTTATATATGCTGATGATAATAATAGTTTATTGATTTTTAAAAAAATTTAAATTATAATCAATTAAATTATATGCCAAAAATCAAATCAGCAAAAAAGGCCTTAAGACAAAGCTTGAAAAGACAAAAAAGAAATCTTAAAAAAAAGAATGATATTAGAATTAGCAAAAAAAATTACCTAAAAGCAGTGGAAACAGGTAATGACCAAGAAGCTCTTCAAAAACTTTCTCAGGTTTATAAAGCCCTAGATAAAGCTCAAAAAACAAAAGTTATTAAGAAAAATAAAGCTAATAGGCTAAAAAGTAAATTATCTAAGAAGTTACCAATTTCAAAAAAATAAATCTTTCCAAAACCTCTTGGGGGGTTATTTTTCTTTTATAAACTAAAATAAATTCATTGACTAAAAAATCCAACCAGTTTTCAATTTCTTCTTTATCAAGACTTCGGCCCATCAATTTAAGATTATTCAACCAATAGCGGTTATCATTTTTTAAAAATTCTCGATCCTTAAAAGATTTTAAAATAACTAATTTTTCCAAAGCATTAAACAAACCAACCAAATTGCTAGCGGCCTCATCTTCTTCAAAACCAATAACTTTTATCAAATCTTTGTTAAAAACAGCTTTTAACCAATTAAAATAATTAAATTCTTTATAGCTAGTAATAACCTTTTGAAAATCATTGTCAGTTATTTTTGATAATGGTTGATAAAGTGATAATTTAAAAAGTTCATTAGCTATTAATTCTAAATTGTTGCCAAAGAGTGTTAGTAATTTTTTAAGCTGAGTGTTGGAAATTTCGATTTTTAAAGATTGGCTATAATTTTTAAGCCATTTTTCCGATTCTAAATTACTTAATAATTCGAATTCTTCAAAAATAATTTTGATATTCGCCAACCTCTTTAAACTTTTATCTTGATTTTGAAATTTTAAAATTAAAATATTTAGATCGCCTTCAAAAAAAGGAAACAATTTATTGATTTTTAAAAATTCCAAAATAGAAGAACTATCTGAAACTAAATAAACTTTATGATTATCAAACAAAGAATTAGCTTTTAAGTCTTTTTCGAAATCAGCAAGGTTTTCTTCTTCGAATTTTAAAATTCGATAATTATTTTTTGAATAGTTATTTTCTAGCTCTCTAACTCTTAATCTTTTTCTAAAATCATCTTCGCCAAATAAATAATAAATCATTTATTTTCTTGTTTTAAAAAATAACTAGTTAAAAACACTACAAAAGCAGTAATAGCAAAAGCATAAACAAATTTAGCTATCAAGGTATTAGATCCCAAAGGAAACAAAAATTCAATTAAGGCTTTAATTGCCTCATTCCATGCTAAACCAGCAACAATCCCTAAAGCAGTTGAAATATAGCCTATTGTTTTAGTGCGCAAATTCATTTTTAATTTGTCAGATTCTTGTTTTATTTTTTCTAATTCTTCGATTTTAGCCATATTAAAATATATTGATTATAGCACATTGATTGTACCAATAATTCCGCCAACTATGAAGATAATAGCTAAAGCTACTAGTAAGGATTTAGAGACTGAAATAATTTTGTTTTGATGTCCAACTGTTTTTTTAAGTTTAGAATAAATTAATAAAATTGTTAAAATATTTAAGCTTTCAAAAACAGCCCCTAAAATTCCAATAATTTTCACAAAATCAATAAAACCCATTGAAAAAATAGCAATTGGTAAAACTAAAAATATAACTTGAGCTGTTTGTCTTCTAAAACCAAAATCATTTTTTAGAGTTGAAATAGCCGAAATTCCAAATGAGAAATAGGAATTCAAAATTTCCAAAAAAGCCATTAAAACAGCTAAAATAAATAAAGGTTGCGGCAGAAAATTAATTAAATTGGTAAAAGCATCATTTGAAGTATCAGAACCAGTTGCTAAAAATACTGATAAGCCAAAAATAAAATAAATAACTAATGGAATTATTGTCCCAATAACAATAATTGGTCTAATAATTTTTTGATCATCTTTATTGTTTTTAATCAAAACAATTATTTCAGGAATAACTAACCAACCAATTAAAGAATATAAAATTAAACCATATGGATAAAAGAAAGATTCAGTTGGAACAATTGTCAGATTATTTAAATCAGCCTGAGTAAAACAAAAAATGCTAACAATTAAAAATATGGTAGCCGTAAAAATTGTTAAATATAAATTAATTTTAGAAGAAAATTTAAAATTAAGAAAAACTATTATTGACGATAAAATCCAAAAAATAAAAGTAGCAAGATTAGAAGAAATATCGAAAATTGGCGAAACTAAAAGGCTTAAAAATCTTGATCCTAAAATTAAATAAACAGCTAACCCTCCTAAAATTCCCAAAATAAATACAACGCTTGAAAGAAATCCAAAAGCTTTGCCCAAATAAAGCCCGGCGTAACCAGGCAAACGATGGTTATTACCTGTTGTTAAATTAATTTCAGCATAAATTAAATTAAGAATAATTAAGCAACAGGCAAAAAATACCAACCAAAAAATATTTGAAAAAACCCCTGCTTTTAAAAAACTAAATGGCAAAATTAAATAACCGGAACCTATAATTGTGCCACATAGCAAAGCTATTCCTTCTTTTAAGGATTTATTCTTAAGCATAGCGCCTTATTATTCTTCTATTTTATAAACCTCATCTCCCTCCTCTACTTCCTGTTCAACCTTTACTCCCACAACTTCACCTTTTTCTGCTTTCAAAATATTTTGGTGATTTTTTTGAAGAGATTCGATTCTTTGGGAAAAATCAGTTTTCTTTCCCCAAAATCTAACCATTTCTCCAACTTCTATTTCGCTTTCAAGCTCAATAATAGCTACTGAAATTTTATTATAGTAATGAGTAACTTTACCAATAAGCTTACCCATAAATTATTTTTTATTTTTTATATTATTCGACCTTTTAATAAAGAATTTTTAAAATTAGTTATGTTCCATTTCTTCAAAATATTTTCTTTCTTTGACAGAAGAAGAAATTAATTGGTATGCTTCTTCAGCACTATCAACCAACTTATATATTTTTAAATCTTGTTCGTCAATTGCTTGATATTTCTCATAAACTACCTCTTTAATCCATTTTAATAATCCTTGCCAATAATCAACTCCTACTAAAATTATTGGCACTTGATGAATTTTTTTAGTTTGAATCAAACTTACTAATTCAGTCATTTCATCTAAAGTTCCAAAACCGCCTGGGAAAAAAACATAAGCTTCAGCAGCATAAGTTAGCATTACCTTTCTAACAAAAAAATAGTGGAAACTAACAGATTTTTTAACATAAGAATTAATTGGCTGTTCGAAAGGAAGCTCAATGCTCAAACCAACTGACTGAGCATTAGCTTCAGTTGCTCCCTTATTAGCTGCTTCCATAATTCCCGGACCACCACCAGTAACAATTGTAAATTTGTTTTCTCCTAAAATTTTAGCTAATTTTTCAGCTTCCTGGTACCAAAAATTATCTTCTCTTACTTTGCTAGAACCAAAAATACTAGTTGTTTTTTTGAAATCAACTATAAAACCAAAGCCTTCAACAAATTCTGACATTATTCTAAAAATTCTCCAGGGAATAGTTTGACGAAAATCTTTGTTATTTGACATATTTGTATTTAGTTAATTACTTTTTAAAAAATTATTTATTATCTGATAATAAGGATATTCATGGGTTAAAGAATTTTGCTTTAAAATTTCAAGTTGGTTATTTAAATTAAAAAAATATTCAAAGATATCATTAAATGAACCGTGAGGATCTTGGCTATTTTGAATAATCAAAATTCTTTTAGAATCAAAATTCTTAATAACTTTATATTTCTCTATTTCTTCTTTGTCTAGATCGTTGAAAGGTATGCCTAATAAAATAATTTTATTTATTTTTTCAGGTATTTTTTCAAGTAAAAACATTGCCAGATAAGTACCAATTGATTTAGCTATAATATTGATTTTTTGGTCATTAATTTTTTCCAAAATTCTGGAGGTCTCATTTGCAATTGAAAAATCATTGTCATTTTGAGTTATCCAATGAAGCCAAGAGTGAATTAAAACGCGATCGTCTTCTAAAGAATTTTTTAACTCTTTAGCCCAATTTTCATTACGTTGCGAAAAACCAGGCAAAATAATTGTTAGCATTAAAATATTATAGCAAAATATCCCAACTTTACAACTCGCAATAAATTAAGATTTTATAAGGTTGTATCAGTAATTTTTAGAGGCTATTTATCCCAATAAAAAGGTGTTATAATTGTAATATGGCAGATGAAAAATTAACTAATTTAGATTTAGCTCGTTTAGAAGAAGAAGCCCAAGATTTAGCTTTAAAACTAAACGTTCCCTATCTTGATTTAGCAACAGTTAGTTTAAATCTCGAGGCTTTAAAAATTATTCCTGAAATTCAAGCAAAAAAAATTCAAGCAGTTGTTTTTGACCAAAAGCCAGGAAAATATTATTTAGCAACAGTTAATCCAGAAAGAGAAGAAGTAAAAAAATTAATAAAGGAAATAAAAAAGTTTGGGGAAATAGAAATTTTTGTGGTGTCTGTCCCAAAATTTGAAAAATATTTAGAAAACTATCGTTTTCTAAATATTGATAAATCAAAAATTATAGGTGAAATCTCAATCTCAGATAAATATCTTGAGGAAATAAAAAACCAGCGAGATGTTAAAAGCTTTTTAGAATCTTTTTTTTCCCAAAAATTCGATATTACTGAAATGATTTACTGGATTATAGCTTATGCTTTAGCATATGAAGCTTCTGATTTACATTTAGAGCCACATGACAAACAAGCTGATTTAAGGTATCGAATCGATGGAGTACTATACAAAATAGCAGAAATTCCAATTAATTATTATTTTAAAATTACTGACAGATTAAAATTAATCAGCGGAGTAAATTTAAATGTTAGAGATATCCCCCAGGATGGCAGATTTAAAATTAAAACCCAATCAGCACAAATAGAAGTTAGATTTTCAACTATTCCTTCTCAAGTTGGAGAAAATTTAGTCTTAAGATTTTTAAATCCTAAAACAATTTCTTTAGAACTTGAAAATTTGGGATTAAGAGAAAAAGACATTCTAATAGTTGAAAACGAATTGAAAAAACCTAATGGTTTGATTTTGGTAACTGGCCCTACTGGTTCAGGTAAAACTACTACTTTATATGCTTTTTTAAAAAAGGTTGCCAATCCTGAAAACAAAGTTATTACAATCGAAGATCCAATAGAATACCAATTACCAATTATTGAACAAACCCAAGTAAACAACCAAAGCGGCTATACTTTTGCCAATGGTTTAAGAGCGATTTTGCGCCAAGATCCTGATATTATTTTGGTTGGAGAAATCAGAGACGAAGAAACTGCCCAAATAGCTATGCATGCTTCTTTAACTGGCCATTTAGTTTTTTCAACGCTACACACTAATAATGCTCCTGGAGCAGTACCAAGACTTTTAGATTTCAAAATAGAACCGGAAATTATTTCTTCAGCTTTAAACTTAATTATTGCCCAAAGACTAGTTAGAAAAGTATGCCAAAACTGCGCTCAAGAAATTGAAATACCTGAAAATATTAAAGAAAAAATAAAAAACACTTTGCTTTTAAATGCCCCTAAGTTAACTGGTTTAGACAATTACTTAAAAATAACAAAATACAAAAAACCCATTGGTTGCCAACAATGTAATTTTACTGGCTATAAAGGAAGAATAGGAGTTTTTGAAATTTTAAGCGTTAATGACCAAATGCAAAATTTAATAAATTCTTCCCCTGACGAAATAAAAATAAAAAAAATGGCTTTAGAGAATGGAATGACTACAATGCTAGCTGACGGTTTGATTAAAGTCTTAGATGGAATAACTGACTTAGAGGAATTAGAACGGATGGTTGGGCCTTTAGAAAATAAAATTTGAAAATAAAAAATCCCCTCAAAAGAGGGGTTAGTTTAGAAGAAAATAGGCGTATTTCCTAGTTACACCAAGAAACCGTTGTATTTTCTTCAAATTATTAATAATAATAGCAAACAAAATTTAATTTGTCAAGAGTATGAACAAAAACCAAGAAAATAAAAAAGAAGATCTAATTTTAGATAATATGTTAAGACCTAAAAGGTGGGATGAATTTATAGGTCAAGAAAAAATTAAAAAAAGCTTGAAAATGATGTTAGAATCAGCTTTAAAAAGAAATGATGTCTTAGACCATTTATTATTTTTTGGGCCAAGTGGGGTTGGAAAAACAACTTTAGCTTATTTAATTGCTAATGAGCTAAACTCTCCGATTGTAGTTTCCTCTGGTCCAGCTATTCAAAAATTAGGAGATTTAGCAGCTATCTTAACTAATTTAGAAGAAAAACAGATTTTGTTTATAGACGAAATTCACCGATTAAATAAAAAAATTGAAGAAGTTCTTTATCCTGCTTTAGAGCAAAGAAAATTAAATTTAATTATTGGCAAAGGAGTTTCTTCGAGAACCTTAGAATTCCAACTCCCAAAGTTCACTTTGATTGCTGCCACTACCAAACCAAATCTTTTATCAAATCCTTTAAGAAACAGATTTGGTTTAATGGGACATTTAGATTTTTATGAAATAAGTGAAATCGAGCAAATAATACAACGTTCTGCAAAAATTTTAAATATTGAAATAACATCCGGAGGGATAAAAACAATAGCCCAAGCAAGCAGAGCTATCCCCAGAATCGCTAACAGACTTTTGAAAAGAGCTTGGGATTTACAAATTGTTCAAAATAAAACCGTAATTGACGAAAAATTAGCTTTAGAAACTTTAGAAGTTCTAAACCTTGATAGATACGGATTAGAAGAACTTGATAGAAACGTTTTAAAAACCTTGGCTTATAAATTCAATGGCGGGCCAGTTGGAATTGAAACTTTAGCTATTTCTTTAAATGAAGACAAAGAAACACTTGAGACTTTATCTGAACCTTACCTTATAAGGCTTGGATTTATAGAAAGAACAAATAAAGGAAGAATAGCAACTAAAGCAGCTTTTGATTATTTAAAAAATATATGAAAAAACTTTCATTAATTTTAATTATTTTTAGTTGGATCTTAATAAAAGGAAGTTTAGTTTTAGCAACTGATGAAAAATTAATTATTAATGAAATAATGTATAATTCTCCTTCAAGAAACCAATGGATCGAACTTTATAATCCAACCCCATTCGAAATAATAATAAAAGGCGGAGTATCGCAAGACTCTTGGAAAATAATAGACAATAAAGGAGAGCACTACCTAGCAATTACTCCTGTTCAAGGAGAAATGAAGATAAAACCATATGGCTATGTAATAATTTCTTCAAGTGCCTTAGGTTTTTTAAAAGACTATCCCGAATTTAAAGGAACGGTAATTGATGCTGGTATCAATTTAAAAGAAACTAATTATTTAACGCTGGTTTATGGTTCTAATTTAAGCACCTCTGCTCTTTGGTCATCTAATTTAGGAGGAAATGGAAATGATAAAAGTTTAGAATACACCAATGGAATTTATCGAGAAAGTTTGACATGGGGAGGAACACCTGGAAGCATCAATTCTGTTGAGGGAATCCCTCTTCCTCCAGCCCCCTCAATTATTATCTCAACGCCTTTATTAATCCCTAGCAACTTAAATAATCCAGAAACTTCTTTAAATACTGGCAAAATCATAATTAATGAAATTTTTTTGAATAAAGAGCAAAATACTTATTGGATTGAATTAAAAAATGCTGATGATTTTAACATTAATTTAGCTAATTGGAAATTAGAAATTGGATCTTCGAACACCATAAGTTTGCCAAATTTTATATTAAAACCAAATCAATTTCTAACTCTTGATTCAGCTACTTATCAATTTTCCTTAGCTAGTTCAGATTCTTTAACTTTAAAAAATAGCTACAATAAAATAATCTCAAAAATAGATTATCAGGAACTTCCTGATGGTTTGTCAATTGCCAAATTAAAAAATCAAGATTGGCAAATTACAACTACTCCAACTTTTAATAAGGAAAATGTATTCACTGAAATAAAAAATTTTAATAAACTAGCTGGCTCAGTAACAGAAGCAAATATTAATAACGACAATCTGGCAACAAAAACAAACGATCTAGTTTCAACTTTTGATCCGCAAACTTACCAAAATCATAAATTATCAATTGATTTTTTTATGGTTTTGTTGTTTATTATTTCAATATCATTAACTACAATTTTTATGATAATTAAAAATAAATTAATCTATTAAAATGTCAGGACACTCAAAATGGTCTCAAATCAAACATAAAAAAGGAGCAACCGATGCTAAAAAATCGAAAGTCTTTTCGCAATTAGCTAATCAAATAACTTTAGCAACTAAACAAGGAAAAAGTGGAGACCCTAAAATAAATCCTTATTTAAGAGATGCGATTAGTAAAGCAAGAAATTATAATCTACCTCTTGATAATATCGAAAGAGCTATAAAAAGAGGTTTGAATGAAGATAGTGCCAATCAAATAGAACGGGTAATTTTCGAAGCATATGGACCAGGAGGTATCGCTTTACTTATCGTTTCAATTACTGATAATAAGAATAGAATTCTAGGAGAAATAAGGCGAATCTTGAATAAATATGGTGGCAAACTAGCTTCTTCTGGAGCTGTTAACTGGCTATTCGATGAAAAAGGCAGAATATCTTTAAAAAATTATGGTATTAAGATTCCGGAAAATTTAGAATTAGAATTAATTGATAACGGCTTAGAAAATATTGAAATCGAGGATGAACAAACTATTTTATATTGCCCTAAAGAAAAAATAGAAAAATTAAGAAACATTCTTGATAACAACGGTCTTGAAAATGAAGCTGAAATAGTTTATTTAGCAAAAAATCCAATGGTTATTAAGGACAGTAATCTTTCTCAAAAATTGGAACAAATTCTTGAGGAATTTGAAGATCAAGAAGAAATTGAACAAGTTTTTATAAATGCCGAATTCTAACTTGACAATTTTGGGCATAGATCCCGGAATAAAAAAAATTGGTTATGGAGTAATAAAATTTTCGAAAAATTGCTTCAACTATCAAACAGCCGGCATTTTCGATATTAAATTATCGCTTCAAAAACAATTAGAAAATTTAATCAGTAATTATCATCCCCAATTAATAGGTATTGAAAAAATCTATTTCGGAGTTAATAAAACCAGCGCTTTAAAAGTAAGCGAAATAAAGGGAGTGATAAAAAATACTTTTTCTGATCTCAAAATCATTGAGCTTGCTCCTACTCAAGTAAAACTAATAATTTGTGGTTATGGCAGAGCTGATAAACAGGCTATTAAAAAAATGGTTAAAAATTCTTTAGATTTACCAAAAAATTTAAAATCAAAAGATGGTATTGACGCTTTAGCAATAGCTTTAGCTGCTTTTTACATTAAAAGGCTTGACAAATAAAAATAAAAATATATATTAACTATCTATAGCTCTATAGCTAAAACTAGGTCGCAAATTAACAATTAAAATTAATAGGATGTTGTCGGAATTTATTAAAACAAATGTAGCGTTAAAAAATGAAGAAGATGAACTTGAAGAGGAAGGTGAAATAGAAGAATTAGAAGAGGGCTCGCAAGAAGAATCAGAAGAATCAGAAGAGGGCTATGATTTTTGGGAAGATGATGAAGAAGGACCAGAAGTATACGAAGAAAGAAAAGACGAAGAAGATTACGACGAAGAATTGGGCTTATAGCCGAAAAAAAATAAACCACCTTTTGGTGGTTTATTTTTTAATTAAAAGTAAGTACTCTTTTTTACCTTTTCTAACTAAAAAATATTTAGAAAAATATTTTTTAACAGTTACTCCATTTTGATCAATTAATTTTCTAGCTTGCCCCTTTGAAAAACACAAACCATTTCTAACCAAAACTTCCTCTAATAGAAAATTTTCATTTTTAATTTCTTGATGAGGAATTGAATTTTTAATAAATTCAAAGTCGGCTTGAGACAATTTTTGACTAGATTTTCCAAATAAAATCTCGGAAACTTTTTTTGCCTGTTTGGCGTCAGTTAAACCAAAAACTAAAGAAGTTAATTCAAATGCCAATTCTTTTTGAAGCAATCTTGATTCTTTATTTTGTTGCCATTTATTTTCTAATTCTTTAATTTGTCTTAAATCTTTTAATGAAAAGAATCTGATAAAGGTTGGGATAAGCTCGTCTGAAATATTAATGAAAAATTGGTAAAATTCAAAAGAAGGAGTTTTGCTTCTACTAAGCCAAATAGTTTTGCCACCTTCAGTTTTTCCAAACTTTTTGCCTGTTTTAGGATCAATTATTAAAGGAAACGAAAAACCATAAGCTTGGCCATTCATTTTTTTTCTAATAAGTTCTATTCCTTGAACTATATTGCCCCACTGCTCAGAACCACCTATTTGAACTAAACAATTATAATTTTTAAATAAGTGTAGAAAGTCATAAGCTTGCAAAAGCTGATAGGAAAATTCAGCAAACGAAATACCTTCTTCTTTTTGCATTCTAGTTTTAACAGCTTCTTTTTCAAGCATGGTATTAATTGGAATAAATTTACCTACCTCTCTTAAAAATTCTAGAACTTTTAAATTACTAAGCCAACTGTAATTATCTAAAATTAAAAATTTTCCAGTTCCTAAAATATTTTTAATTTGAATTTCAATTTCCTTTTTATTTTTTTTGATAATCTCTCTTGATAAAATTGGCCTTTCTTTGTTCTTACCAGAAGGATCGCCCACCATAGTAGTGCCGGAAGCAACCAAAACTATTGGAAAATGCTTATGCTTTATTGCTCTTTTCAGAGTAATAAGTCCTAATAAATGCCCGAGATGAAGGCTGTCGCTAGTTAGATCAATCCCCCAATAAAGAGTTATCTTTCTATCAAAAACCTTTGCTATTTCTTCAGTTTTCTGATAAATTAATCCTCTTTGAGAGAGATCTTCAAAAAAGTTGTTTTTCATATTATTTAATTATAGAATATACTAACCTTTTTTAAAAGACAAATAAACAATGAACAAATTTTTAAAAATAGTATTTATAGTTTTATTAATTATCGTTTTAGGATTTGCAGGCTGGCTAATTTTTTTAACAAAAGACCTACCTGATCCTACTAATTTTTCTTTTTCTTCTGTAAATCAATCAACAAAAATCTATGATCGAACAGGAAAAATTATTCTTTACGAGTTTCATGGAGAAGAAAAAAGAACTGTTGTACCTTTTGAAGAAATTCCTGATTCTTTAAAAAAAGCTACTTTAGCAGCTGAAGACAGCGAATTCTATAATCATCCTGCTTTTGACATAAAAGCAATTATTAGGGCTATTTATTACAATATTTTTAAAAGAGAAGAAGGCCTACAAGGCGGTTCAACTATTACCCAACAATTAGTCAAAAATACTTTTTTAACTCCTGAAAAAACATTGTCAAGAAAAGTAAAAGAATTAATTTTAGCTATTGAGTTAGAAAACAAATACTCTAAAGACGAAATTTTAGGATTTTATTTAAATCAAATCCCTTATGGTTATAATGCTTATGGAATTGAAGCTGCTTCTAGAACTTATTTTGGAAAATCGGCTAAAGATTTAGATTTAGCAGAATCAGCCTTATTAGCTGCTTTACCAAGAAGACCTAGCTATTATAATGCCCATCCCGACGAATTAAAAGCAAGACAAGAATATATTTTAGACAGAATGGTAGAATTAAATTTTATAAATCAAGAAGAGGCCAATAATGCTAAAACTGAAAAATTAAATTTTGTTGCAACTCACAGCCAAATAAAAGCCCCTCATTTTGTGTTCTATATTAAATCCCTTTTAGCTGAAATGTATGATGAAAAATATATTGAAGAAGGGGGGTTAAAAGTTATTACTTCTTTGGATTGGGAATTGCAGCAAATAGCCGAAAAAGTAGTTGCTGAAGGAGCAAATAGAAACGATACAAACTGGAGGGCCGATAATGCAGCTTTAGTAGCCCAGAATCCAAAAACTGGTGAAATTTTAGCAATGGTTGGTTCTCGTGATTTTTTCGATACTGAGCATAATGGAAATTTCAATGTTGCTCTCCAGCCAAGACAACCTGGCTCAAGTTTTAAACCTTTTGTTTACTTAAAAGCTTTTGAAAAGGGTTATCCACCATCAACTATCTTATTTGATGTTTTTACTGAATTTAGCGCTAATTGTTCAGCTGAAGGAGTCCCCTTTGCAGGCTATTCTCAAAATAATTGTTATCATCCTCAAAACTATGATCATCTTTTTAGAGGTCCAGTTACTTTAAGACAAGCTTTAGCTCAATCATTAAATGTGCCTTCTGTTAAACTTTTGTATTTAGTTAGCATAAAAGACGCCATTAATACAGCCCAAACACTAGGGATTACAACTTTAAACCAAGATCCAAATTATTATGGCTTGTCTTTAATTTTAGGCGGAGGCGGTGTAAAGCTCTTAGAAATGGTTGACGCCTATTCAGTTCTAGCAAATAATGGTATAAAAATCTCCCAAGCTCCTATCATAAAAATAATGGATTCACAAAATAATACCATTTATGAAAATATCCCAATTGAAACAAAAATAGTAGAGAGCAAATATGTCTCTATTTTAAATGATGTTTTATCAGACGACCAAAGTAGATACCCAATGTTTCAATTAAATGGACCACTGACTGTTCCTGGTTATAAAGTAGCTGCTAAAACAGGAACTAGTCAAGATTATCGAGATGCTTGGACTTTTGGCTATTCGCCAACTTTAGTAGCAGGAGTTTGGGTAGGTAACAATGATTATTCCCCAATGAGTTATGGAGGAGCTGGAGGAATGGCTGCTGCTCCAATTTGGAACGATTTTATGAAACAAGCCCTTCCAAAATTCAACAAAGAAGAATTTACCCCAGCTGAGATAACTCCAGTTGATAAACCGATGTTAAATGGAAATTACATTATCCAAACCCCAACGGGTTTTGAAATTCATAGTATTTTATATTGGGTTGATAAAAATAATCCCTTGGGAGAAAAACCCTCTAACCCTTATAATGATCCCCAATTTGCTAGATGGGAATATTCTGTTTCCAAGTGGGTTTTGCAAAATCTAGGAGCTTTAAATCTTGTAAATACTCCAACTCCAACTTTCTCTGATATAGAAATTATAGAACCAAGTTCTAACACTTTAGAAAATAATTCCCCAATAAAACTAACATTTAAAATAAATCCTGGTTTAAACATCAATAATATTGAAATTTATTTCAATAATGAATTTATCTTATCTTTACCAAAAAATAATGATAATTATTACAGCGTTTTATTTAAACCAACAAACTTTCAACAGGAAAATAATCTAATTATAAAGATAAAGGGAAACGAAAATGACTTCGAAGTAACCAAAAAACTTCTCTTAAATCCTTAAGGGCATTAGAATATAAAAATAACTTTGATCGTTAAAAGACTTTAAATAAATCGGTTTATCGATATCTGCTAAAGCAATAAATATTTTATCTTTAGGAGACAAAACAGAAACTCCGTCTAAAAGATAATGATAGTTGAAAGTAGCTTCAATCTCTTCGCCTTCAGCTGATTCAAAATTAACTATTGCTTCATTTTCTCCAATACTAGAATCAGCTGACTTTAAAATAAGTCTTTTTTCTTTAGGGATAAATTTTAATTTAACATCGTTTAAACGCGAAGAAAAAACTCCACTTACTTTTAAAGCTTCAAAAAGTTTATTGTAAAAAACAACTCCTTTTATTTTAAATGACTGAGGAATAATTGAACTATATTCAGGGAATTCTCCTTCTAATAATCTGGAAATAAACGTAGTATCTTCCCATTTAAAGCCTATCTGATTCTCTTCGATATAAATTTCAACCAATTCTAATTTATCTTTAGCTATTCTTGAAACTTCTTGAGCAGTTTTTAAAGGTATCAAACAATTTATATTTTCCTCAAAATTTGTTTGAATTTCAGTTAGAGGAATTGTCTTTTCTGAAAGTCTAAAAACATCAGTAGCTGCCAGTTTTAATCCTTGTTTTGAAAAATTCAAGAAGATACCGTTTAATTCTGGCCTTAAATCTGAAATTCCAGCTGAAATAGCTACCTGCTCAAATCCTTGAGAAAGTAAATTACTTTCCATTTTTATAAATTTTTTTGTTTTTATCTCTGGAATAATTGGAAATTCATTAATATCATAACTTTGAAAACTAGCTTGATAATAATCAGTTTTTATTTTCAAAGTCTTTTCTTCGCTTTGAATTTCTGCTTTGGGATCTGATAGCTGATAAAAAAACGAAAGGAAGTTTTTAGAAGGAATAACTATTTCTCCTTCTTTTTCAATTTTTGCCGAGATAGAAGTTTCTATTCCAATTTCTAAATTAGTAGCTGAAATTATCAATTTATTCTTATTAGGATCAGCTTTTAACAAAAAAGAATTTAAAATTGGCATAGTATTACTTTTGGACAACGCTTTTTCAGCAACCATTAAAGCCTTTTTTAAATTCTCAACTAAAATTGTTAGTTTCATAAATATGTTTATATTTATTAATAATTAATTATATTATATAAATTTATTTTTATTATTAGTACTACTATTTTTTACAAAAATTTTTGAATCATCTTTATTTTAAACGTTTTTCTAGATATTTAGTTGTTAATAAATTGTTAATAAATTGATTACTATCTGGTTATTATTTGGGTTAATTATTTTTTGAAAAATTTATAAAAAATTTTATAACTAATTTTTAGACATTTTTTCAACAATTAATTAACAGAAAATAACTTCTCTTTTATTAAATTTAATTCTTGTGAAAGTTGGATATTATAGGAAAGTTCTTTTTCGATTTTTTCGCAAGCATGCATTACTGTAGTATGATCTTTTCCTCCTAATTTTTGACCAATACTTGGATAAGACATATGCAGAGAATCTCTTAAAAGATACATGATAATTTGTCTTGGTTTTACTAACTCTTGGGATCTTGATTTATCAAAAATTGAATTTTCTTCTAAACCATAAAATTCAACAACGGTTTTTATAATTTGTTTAGGGGTAATATTTTTATTTAAAGGATGGGCTATTTCTGCAATTATTTTTTCAACTTCTTTAGACGAAGGAATAGTGTTTTTAACTTTGATATAATTTATAACTCTATTTAGAGCTCCTTCTAATTCTCTAACGTTTTTTTGAACATTAGCCGCAATTGTTTCAATAATTTCTGCATCTAAAACCAAATTTTTTTCTTTACTTTTCTCTTTTAAAATTGCGATTCGGGTTTCAAAATCAGGCGAACCAATATCAACCGTCATTCCGCCCTCAAATCTGGAACGTAACCTTTCTTCTAAATAAGGTATTGCTTTTGGCGGCCTATCAGAAGAAAAAACTATTTGCTTATTTTTTTCATACAAGGCATTAAAAATTGAAAAAAGTATTTCTTGAGTTTTGTCTTTATGTGTTATAAATTGAATATCATCTAATAACAGTAGATCGATGCCTTTAAAAGTTTTTTTGAAGTTTTCAACCGTATTGTTTAATATGGAAGATACTAAATCTTCGGTAAACTTTTCAGTTGTTAAATATCTTATCTTGAATTTTTTTTGATATTCTTTTGAATAATTGCCAATAGCATGTAATAAATGGGTTTTACCAAGCCCTACTCCTCCATAAATAAACAAAGGGTTATATTTTGTTCCAGGATTTTCGCAAACTGATAAAGCAGCGGCCTGGGCTAATTCATTATTAGCCCCTACTATAAAATTCTCAAAAGTGTATTTGGGATTAAGTTGAGTCTCTTTATCAACTATTAGATTGGTTAAATCTAGTTGATCTTGAGATATTAAGTTTATCTTGGGGATATTTTTATGTCTAGAGACTGTTTCTTTTTCTAAAGGAGATATTACAAATTCAATTGATTTTATTTCATTATCGACGTTTTTTAAAGCAGTGAAAATTAATTTATGATATTTATTTTCTAGCCATTCTTTGGTAAAAGTATTTTGGCAAGCTATTATAAATTTGTTACCATCTCTTTTTAAAGGACGCGAATTTTTAAACCAGGTAATAAAATTTGCTCTGGAAATGTTTAATTCTATTTCTGATAAAGCTTTGTCCCAAATTTGTTTTAAGTCCATTTTTTATTATTTTATATTTTAGTTATTTGGTAATTTTAATCAAGCAAGATTTTTATAGTTCTGTTTATAAGATGTGGATAAATTGAAGATATTTTTGTTGACCTTTATAGATTTTAATGGTATTCTATTTTATTATTATACTATTTTTTATAAAAAAATGTCCATTACTTATCAACCAAAAAAAAGAAAAAGACAAAAAACCCATGGTTTTTTAAAAAGGACCAGTAGTAAATCTGGTAGAAAGATAATTAAACAGCGCAGAAGAAAAGGTAGAAAAACTGTAGCCGTTTAGAGCATGTTGAAAAGGAAATTCCGCATCTCAAAAAAAGAGCAAATAGTTAATGTTTTAAGAAATGGTCAAGTAATTGAAAGTTCTAATTTCAAAATTGTTTTTATAGAAAATGGTTTACAAATAACTAGATTTGGTATTTTGATTAAAAAAAACGTTTATAAAAAAGCAGTTCTTAGGAATAGATTTAAAAGAATAGTTAGTGAAATCTTAAGATTAAATATCGAACGTTTTAAAGTTGGCTACGATATTTTAATTGTTTTAACCAATGCTTTAAAACCGCAGGAACTTAATTTTAAAGTACTCCAACCTAAAATTTTAAGCCTTTTTGAAACAAGTAAAATTTTAATTTAAAGCAGATTATTATGTTTGAAACAATTTTTATTAAGCCACTTTTTAACTTTTTAATTTTAATTTACAATTTTTTGCCAGTTAAAGATTTAGGGTTGGCGGTTATTGCCTTTGTAATAATTATTAGGTTAATTCTTTACCCTGTTTTTAAAAGTAGCTTTAAATCTCAAATGGTTATTTCTAAGCTTCAACCGGAAATTGCTAAGCTTCAAAAACAATATAAAAACGACCAAACTAAGCAAGCAGAAGCTTTGATGGAACTTTATAAAACGAATAATTTTAACCCATTAAGCGGTTTTGGATCTTTAATTATTCAAGTTCCAATAATGATTGCCTTGTATCAAGTTTTTTTAAATGGAATTAGAAATCTTCGTTTTGATTGGCTTTATCATTTTGTTGATAAACCTTTAGCTTTTAATGCTTCACTTTTGGGACTAGTAGACCTTCTTAAGCCTAATACTCTTTTAGTTATTTTAGCTTTCATTTTTCAATTTATTCAGATTTATTTTTCAAGTAAAAGAACTTTGGCTAATCAGCAACAATTTATAAATAAAGCTACTTTGTTTATCTCGCCATTTTTGACTTTGATTATTTTAATGCCCCTTCCTTCGGTTATAAGTATTTATTGGCTGATTACTACAATTTTTTCTATAGTTCAGTATTATCTTATTGAAAAAAGCTTTAAAAAGTTGGATAATAGTTCTAATGGAAAAAGTTCAACAACTTGAAAAATTTTTAAAAGACTTATTTAATATAGCGCGATTTAAAATAGAAGAAGTAAGAATTGAAGAATCTCAAGAAGGATTAACTATTAATATTAATTTGGAAGAGGCGGGAATGGCAATTGGTAAAAGTGGAGAAAATCTAAATTGCTGGCAAGAAATTATCGAGAAATGGCTTGAAAAAATTGATAGCTATAATTACCAGAGAGTATTTTTTGATATTAATAATTATCGTTTGGAACATGAGCAAAAATTAAAGGAGCTTGCTCAAAAGGCAGCGCGGGAGTGTGCTTTGTATAAAAAAGAGATAAAACTTCCGGCAATGACTGCTTACGAAAGAAAAATTATTCACAGTGAACTTTCTTTAAGGCCTGATATTTATACTGAAAGCGAAGGAGAAGATCCTAATCGTTACGTTGTTGTTAAGCCCCTTGATTAACTAGTTTTAATTTGTAAATCAGACCGTCGTATTTATTGATAAAAACTAAAAAGTCTTCATTTTCGCTAACTTGTAAATTGTTGGCATCAAACGGGGTATTTTCAGTAAAGATTGTAAACCCCCCTGTTTCTAAATTAACTTTTGCAAACGAATCCTGGGAAGAAATTAAACCTAAGTAATAATCAAAAGGATAAGAAAAATCGTTATTTGAAAAGGAATTCGAATAAGCGCAATAGATATTTTTGCTATCATTAGTAAAAGTACACTTATCAACAAAACTTGCAAAAGGCATTTTAAAGAACTTGTTTTCTGCTATCTCAAAAACATAAAGTTCTAGGTTTTTATTTTGATAATCAGTTGCTGAAAAAAGAAGATAATCTCCGTTTTTTGATGGCATAGCCTCTAAGCCGTATATTTTAGTTGTGTCATATAAGTAAATAGGCAAGGTTGTTAAGTTTTTTGTTTTCAAATTATAAGTAAATACCCCCTCAATAGGCATTAAGGGAGCTGGTTTTTGATAGAAAATCAAATTATCTTTATCTAGTGAAAAAATTTCGATATTTGAAAAATTAATTTCCAAAAGCTTTGTCTCTTTAGTTCCATCTAAACTTAAAGTTGCTAGGTAATTATTATTTTCTTCTTGGTGATAGATTACAAAGTTTTTGTCATCAAAAGAAAAGTCAATAGCTGTTATATAACTTGGCAAAAGATATGTTAAATCTTGCGTTAAGTCAAATAAAGAATAGCGAATTTTTCCATTATCTTCAAAAGTCAATAAAACTTTATCTTGGTTGTTAGACCAATCAATCTTTAAAATATTAGTAAAAATAGTTTCGCTAAGTTTTGTTTCTTGGTTAGTATTTAAAACATTAACTACATTTTTAAATAGTCCTTCTTGTTTATCGAAAAACAAAATATTTTCAGAAGAAATAATAGGAGAAAGAGAAAGGTTATTTGATAATTTTATAAATTCATCTTCCCCTTTGGTTTCCTCTGTTATCGTTGGACTTGGAGCAATGGAAAGTGAAATAGTCGGCGAATTAGAAGCAATTGGTTTTTCTTTACCTTTATTTAAAAAATAAATCCAGCCGCCAATAGTTGAAGCAATTAAAATAACTGTGATAATAATTATTGTTTTTTTCTTCATGAATTTATTATAACTTATTTACCTTTGAAATTTAATTTATTAGATAGTTAAATTTACGCATGAATAACCACAAATTGAATTACAAGGGCATCCAGGGTGTGATTCTTGATATCCAGTTCCAGCACATTCCCTAGTAATTGAGAAATGAATATGATCCTCGTGGGGATATACACCGTTACCTGTATCAGAACAGGAACGTGATGATTGCCCAATTCTATTAAAATAGCACATATTTCCGAAACTTGCTGGGCCAAATAATTCATCTCCACAGCCACCATTAGCTGCATTTTGGCTATGTAAAAAATTCATAACTTCGTTTGAGGTAGGAATGATATCAATAGCTCGCCATTCGTGATGCGAACAACCCGTATTGCTTCCAGCTGATACATAGAAATTAATTCCTTGATTTTTCATTGTTTGTAAAATTTCTATAAGAGTTCCTGACAAAGGAGTATTACAGTTCCAACAATAACTCCCTCCTCCGCAACTTATTCCTGCTTCATTTAAGCTTTTACTTCCTGGGATTGGAGGAATTGGAGGGAAAGTAGGTCCTTGGATTGGTCCTCCTCCGGGAATTCCACCTATTCCTGTAAAATAATTCCATGAAACATTTTGTCTCGGAGGAATTTTTACTTCATAAGTATTTAAACTAACTAATTCTGTTTCTATATTTTCTGCTTCATATTTTGGTTCTTGTAAAGCTTCGGTTATTTTTTCTCCGGGATTAACAATTTGGGGATTAATAGTATTTAATAAAAGCCAAGCGCCTAACAATAAAACTAATCCAAAAATAGTAGAAGTTATTGCATCTCGAGCATTTTTTACTGAATTAACATTGCCAGCCGAAGTTCCCCATTGAATACCAGAAATTATTAATCTGATAAAAGCCAATAATCCTCCTATTCCTAATCCCCAATAATAAAGATAGGTTACTAAGGTTACAAAGTTAAGTTCAGCTGGCAAATAACCGCTTGGAGCTGGAGGAAGAGGAACATCCCATTGGTAAGTAGTTGTTGCTGCTAAAACTATGTTAAATAAGGATAAAATCATAGCTATTTATTGTTATTGTAAACATCCCATAAGCAACCAAAATGGCTTGGTTGGTCAATGTACCTATTATTAATTGTTTCGCAATTATCTCCTCCAGGACATGCAGCTTTTGTTCCTCCGCCTAAAAGACAAGAATTTTTTAGCGTTAAACACATTGGGCTTATTCCACTTTCCCAACCCTTTATGCCTTTGGCAACTTGGTTGTCAGTCCAAAAACAGGAAGTAGCTTCTCCTTCGTCAATATTTAAATCTAATCCAAAACATTCTGGCATTCCAAATTCTCCAGTATAACCCTCCCAATAGTCTATACTATGAGCTGTAGTAAAAACTACATCTATAGGATTGCAGGGATTTGGATTTCTGTTTGGAAATATTCTTTTAACAACTTCATCATCAACAGGTATTCCTTTTAAAATCCAGGTAAAAGGAGTTGCTGGGTCGCAGCCTGGCATACAGCCATTTGCTCCCGAAGCTTGTCTTACTATTGAATCATTATTCCACGGGAATTGTCCATTAAAAGCTCCTTCGCCATACATTACTGCCAAAATTAACGAAGGCGGAACTTTAAAAGTATGAGCAGCTGAACTAATAATTGTTCTTAATTCATTACCAACAGCTCCATTCAAAGCTCCAATTTTTAAATTACAACCACTTGAAGTTGGTAAATTAGGCATCAGGCCTCCATTCCCGCAAGTATAATTAGTAGGAATGTTTATTGGTCCTCCTCCGGGAATTCCACCTATTCCTGTAAAATAATTCCATGAAACATTTTGTCTCGGAGGAATTTTTACTTCATAAGTATTTAAACTAACTAATTCTGTTTCTATATTTTCTGCTTCATATTTTGGTTCTTGTAAAGCTTCGGTTATTTTTTCTCCGGGATTAACAATTTGGGGATTAATAGTATTTAATAAAAGCCAAGCGCCTAACAATAAAACTAATCCAAAAATAGTAGAAGTTATTGCATCTCGAGCATTTTTTACTGAATTAACATTGCCAGCCGAAGTTCCCCATTGAATACCAGAAATTATTAATCTGATAAAAGCCAATAATCCTCCTATTCCTAATCCCCAATAATAAAGATAGGTTACTAAGGTTACAAAGTTAAGTTCAGCTGGCAAATAACCGCTTGGAGCTGGAGGAAGAGGAACATCCCATTGGTAAGTAGTTGTTGCTGCTAAAACTATGTTAAATAAGGATAAAATCATAGCTATTTAGTATTTACTTGAAAAGTATAACTTGCTTTTTCCAAAGAAGTTTTACTGTTTCTAACAGTTACTGAAAAAAACCCGCTAGTTTTAGTATTTGGTAATTTTATTTCTAAAATTTCAGAATCATTATCTATTTTTTTATTATCATGATACCAACTAAAATTCAATAAATCTTGAGATGATACAGTGAAATTATAAGGCACTGCTTTAAACCTTAATTGTTCATTTTTGCTTGCCTCAATTACTTTAGCTGCTATTTTTGAAGTTTCATTTTTTATTTCATATACTACTACCTGGGGGCTGGTCAACTTGAAATTTATTGTTTGGTCAGCTATTAATTGTGTGTCATTATAAACCTTAACCCCCATAGAAAAATTTGAAATTTTTATATATCTATCTAAACTATAAGTTATTTTTGAAAGCCCCATACCCTCTTTAAATTTTATTCCATTAGAAAACCACTGATAATAAAAATTTTCTGAATTTTGAGGGGTATATAATAATTGATTTTTAGAAATCGTAGTTTTAAATAAATTAGTCCAAATTTCTATTTCTGAACCAGCCACAATTGGTTGCCTTATTTTTAACCCATAATCTAAAGGAGAATAAGTATTTGTTTTCCAATCGAAAATAACAGCATAATTTGTTGTTTGGCCAGCTGAAATTTCTGGTAGGGTAATAAATATCAATAAGGCGATAATGATAAATTTATTTTTATTCATAATTTTGTGCTTTAATAATTTTTGGAGAAATAACTTCTGGTTTTGAAAGTGCTTGTTGGTTGCTATTTGGAATAAAGGAATTTACTATTGGTTGTTGATCTATATGTTTTGCTACAGTAGTTACTGCTTCTATTTGCTTTGCTTGAGGAACAACTTTGCCTGTTATTTGCAATGTTTTTGATGATATTTTTTTTATTTTCTGGACGGCTTCAGGATTTGACAATATATAACAAATAATGACTGCTATCATATTTATTGGCAAAACGTCAATTCCAGGTATAGATTCTACAATATAATTTCCTAAAGTAGCAGCTAATTTGGTAGCTGTTTTCATATTAGTTTTTTGGCAAGCAAGGAATAGTAAGACATTGAAAACTAGCCCCATTAATAAGCTTGCTGCTAAGCTTATCGCTATTCCAATGCCGGTAAATTCAATAATATCTATTAAATCTAAAAGTCCAGCACAAATAAGTAAGAAAATGAAAGTAATTATGCCCATCCGATTATTTTGTTCTAAATTTTCTTCTGGAACTTGAATTTTATTTATAAGATTCAAATACGAGTTTATTTGTTCTTCGTTGCTAACTTTATTTATTTTAGTTGGTAATTGATTATTAGCCATTTAGTTGTTGTTTCCTTTTTAATAATTGTTCTGGGTTAGTAGTAATTATTTGGTCTTCAATATAAGAGGCAACTACTCTGATAGCTAAATGTTTCTCTCCGGCAAATAATAGTCCTTCTCCAACTGCTAAAGAAGTCAGGATGTTTCTTTCAGTGTCAGATAAGACAAAAGCTTGGGAAAGGGAATCTATTGAAGCTGGGGCTTGCTTCATTAATATTTGAATAGAAGCATTGGTGATAATTGGTTTGCCATAAGGAGAACGCAAGAAATCATCAACATCTTGAGTAATAGTAGTTAGTCCTAAATAATATTTTCTTGCCCTTTTAGCCATTGATAAAAGAAAATTGGCGCTATCTGGGTTTTTCATCATCCACCAAGCTTCATCAACTACCATTATTCTCTTTTTAAATTCTTTTCTAATCGTATTCCAAATATGGTTTAAAATTAAATACATTGCTACTGGTCTTAATTCTTCATCCAGATCTCTAATAGAGAAAATAGTTAAGCGATTAGTTATATCAACTGTAGTTGGTTGATTAATAAAACCACCTAAAGTTCCTTTGGTATATTTATAGATTTTTTGAGCAAGATTTTTGCCACTTTCCATGCTTAAAAGAATAGTTTCCAAATCCTCTAAAATTGGAGGCTCTTTTCCAAAATAAGGAGTATCAGGAGTAATGTCGCGGGCAGCATAAGTTTGTCTAATTGCTTGGTCTAAGATAGTTTCTTCTTCGGGTGTTATCTCTCCAATCATCACTTTGATTAATCCAATTAAATCTAAGATATGCTCTCTAAAAGCTGCTTGAGGAGTTTCGTCTTCTCCTAATTCTCCAATATCAAAAGGATTAAGATGGTCTTGGGAATCAATAGCAATTCTAAAAAAACTCCCCCCCAAAGCTTCAGCCAGTTGTTGATATTCATTTTCTGGATCAATGATGATAATATCAGTGCCGGTCATTAAGGAACGAATAACATCTAGTTTGGCAAAATATGATTTGCCAGCTCCTGATTTTGCAAAAATTACAGCATTGGCATTTTCTAAAGAAAATCTATCGAAAATAACCAAACTATTATTTTGGATATTTATGCCATATAAAATTCCACTATTCTGGTACAAATTAGGAGAAATAAATGGGAAAAATGTCGAAGCTGGTCCTGAATTGAAAGTTTTCTTGACGTCTAACAGATTATCTTTAGCTAAAGGCAAAATTGATTCGAAAGTTTCAAATTGTTGAAAAACCGCAGGCTCTATCAAAATCAATTTTTGTTTTAGAATTCCAGAAATTTGTTTTTCCAATTTTTCTAAGCTTTCTTCGTTATCAGCAGAAATCATCAGATAGCATGATACATAAAACATTTTTTCAACTCCTTGGATTAAAGTATCGCGCAATTCCTCTACAGTTTTGATAGCTTGTTCTAATTCTGGATTCCTGATTAATCCTTTTTCTTGTTCTGATAAATATTGAGCTTCTAATTGAGTCGCTCTTTTTCTTAAAGTTTCTAAAATTTTTTCAGTTTCAACTGGATGAAAAAACATTGAAATATTAACTAATCCCCCAAAATTGATAATTGGAGAAAGCCAGCCGGTATTTAAAAATTTAGGATAATCTAAAATAAAAAAGGTTTTGACAACTTTATTAGAAAATACTAAATAGGAAGATTTAATTTCGAAGCCAATTGGAGTTATCAAATCTTTTAAAGTTGCAGCTGTTTTCTGGTAAACTTCTTCCTCGGTTAATTCTTTTATAACAGTAATCTCTTCTGATCCTGTTTGTTTTTGTTTATTATCTTTTTTAAAAAATGGGAAAACCATATTTTTATTGTGGATTGTAAAGATTGTAAAAAAGTTCGACTAATTCTTCAGTGGTTAAAATTTTAAAATGTAATCCTATTCTTGATAAGCCGTTGATAACAATATTTTCCCTAATATTTAATTGTTCCTGGGCCCTAAAAAAGATTTCGTCAATGTTTTCTTGGGTTTGTGGTTTTCCTTTAAAGGGTAAAGCAGAAGAGATTCCTGATAAAATATTAGTCTCCACAACTGTTGGATGATAAGGAATTGTCAGATAAAACTTTTTTGTTAAAACGTTATTGGTTTTTAAAAAGTTATCTAGAAATGAGATGTAATCTTTAATTTGTTCTTTTAAAAGCGGATTTTGCTCTGTTTGTAAATTTTTATTTATTTTTTCTAGGTAATCATCTATTTTAGTTTCTGATGAGTAAATAGCTATTTGAACATAGAAATCCAAGCTTATTAAAAAACTTCTGAAACTTTCTGAAATAGCATCCTTTTCTTCAGTGGATTTTAAATCAAAATTAATACCTTCGACTTCTAAAACAGACTTAAAACTACCATCTTTTAAGATAATAATCCCATTTCTAATGGTGTCAATTGAAATTATTTTTTGTGATTCTCCTGATTGTGGCATTTATTTTTTATCTAATTGTTTAGCTAGATTTTTTATATCTTCTTTAGTGGGTTTAGTTGGCTCTAGTATTATTTTCGGCTCTTTTTCTATTTTTTTAGTAATTTCGGGATAAAGTTCTTTAGCTGTTGGTTCTTTTTTTCTAAAAACATACAAAGAAGGGTTCCAAATCTGTTTTATTATATTCGCTAAAATTGAAGTAATTGGCCTATTTCCTATTTTACCAAAGGTTACAAATAAAGTTATAATTATTATGATAAGGCTGATAATAATTGCAGTGGTTGTTTTAAATAAGAAAAACATTGAAGCGCAGGCTACCAATACTCCAACTAAAATAAAAAATTGTTTTGCATCAAGAGATCCAACTATTTTGGCTTTTTCTTCTGCTAATCTTGGTACTTCGTAAAGCATATTAATTTTAACTTTTATCTTTGTTTTTTAAAATACTTAAATTGCTTAAGTCAATAACTTCTTTTCCGGAAACAATTGTTTTCGGGATTTCTGGTGGTTTTGGCACTTCTATTTCAGTTGGTTTTTTTTCTGATACTATTTCTTGCTTTACCCCCAGAGTTTTAACTGGTTTTTCAAACCTTACTGCTTGAAATTCAATATTTTGGGGTTTGGGAATTTGTTCTTCAATTTTTATTTGTTGTTCAGTTGGTGATACAAAAACCCGTGCTTGTGTTTGGTAATTTGGTTTTGGAATTTCAGGTTCTTTTTTTAAGGTTGTTGAATTTACTTCCGGAATTATTTCTGGAATTATTTTGGGTTCTAAAGATTTGGTTTCATAAATCTGAGGTTTTGAAATAGGAATTGAAGTTTGATCAACTATTGAATCTCTTTGTTCAATAACTGGCTCAATATATGGTTTTGCTATATTTATTTCTTCAAAGTCAGCTGTTTTATCTAAGTCCAAAATAGTTTCTTCTTTTTTTTCTTCAGGCGGAGTTAGGTCTTTAACAATTGGCCTTGGTTTTAATTTAGAAAGTTGTTTATAGAAAATCCCTTCTTTATTTAAAAGAATATCATAAGGAGCCCAGATTTTTTCTTCTAGGTCTTTCATAAAACTATCAAAATATTTTTTATCAACGATTTCTCCTATGCCATCGACAAATTCTTGGTTAGTTATTAATTTTAAGCAATAAAAAGCAATTAGCTTGGAAAAATAAATTCCCTGATCTTCTGTCAACTTATATTTTTTTGAAATTCGGTCTATTAAATCAGTAATTCCTTCTGAAGAAAGAAAATCAAATAATTCACTACTAATTTCTTCAAATCGTTGATAAATTATGTCTTGGGAAATTGTTTTCATAACTATATTAATTATTCAAAAGGTGTATGAATATTGGGGTTGGTAGATTGGTCCTTAGACTCCTTAGATTCAGTAGACTCCTTAGATTCAGTAGACTCCTTAGATTCAGTAGACTCCTTAGATTCAGT
>DAOTOJ010000003.1:14587-17903 GCA_035451285.1 Minisyncoccota bacterium | reverse complement strand
AGACTCCTTAGATTTTTGAGTATCTGGACGAGGTGTTAATTTTTTTATTTCATCTGTTATGCCTAAGGAAACAAAATATGGTACCTTTTCTATTTTATCAAGAACTTCACGAGTTTCATCTTTTGTGAGAGTTGGATCTTTAGCTTTGAATGCTTCAACTACATTATAAGCAACATCCGCTTGCAGTTTTTCATTTCTGATTTCTTGCTGCCTTGCCTTAACAAAATTAGTAAGCTCTTTTATATCAGAAGAGATATTGGGAAGTATTTCGGTATAGGCAATTTCTTTTGGTACTTTTCTTTTTTGAGAAAGGGATAAGCTTTCCCAAATTTCTGCTTGTTTGGCAGGATCATCTTCAATTATAGGAATCACTTTCTTAATATTATCCGCTCCTTCTTTATATCCAGCTTGTTTTAACTTATCAGCAAGATCTTTTGATTTACTTTTGAATAGTTCTGGAGTAGTGGCTCCTTGGTCTCTGAGGTATTTGACAAATCCATCAGGGTCTTTATCTACAAAAGTATTAGCATATTTAAGATAATTTGGATCAGTTTCCGGCGTTTTTCTAAACATAACGCCACTATTTATTTCTTCTGGTTTGAATTCAATACCGCCAACCTCAGCTGTTTTTTTCAAATCAGTTAGTAATTTATAACCTTCATCGTCAGACTTACTTTTTATAAATTGAACCAGCATTTCTTTTTTGACTGGATCATCAAGAGTAGCTTTTAGTAAAGCTTGAGCTTGAGTACTGCTTCTGCCAGCTGTTTTGTCCAACAAATTGATGACTTGTTCGTTTTCCAAAGTTTTAATTCTTTTAAGTTCCTCTTCTACATTTTCCTTAACCCTCTTCTCAGAAGTAGTTCTCATAGATCTAATGCTTTTAGACATAGTTCCAGCAGTTGCGCCAACTATTCCACCCCAAATTCCTCCAATAACTGGCACTGTTTTAGCTTTTTCAGTTGCTGAATCTCCCCATTTTTCAATATTTTCTCCGGTTTTAGAATTAGCAAAACTTCTTACCCCAGTTGAGATAGTCGTTCCAATTCCTTGGATAACTTTTTTACCTTGGCTTACTGGTATGCCTGAAGCCCATTTCCCAAATTTATCAATATTATCATATGCCCATTTCATAGAATTTCCAGAAATGGAATTAGTAACTGTTAAGCCAGCTATTAATAATCCAAGCATAATAGCTGGTTGCATTAAAAATTGAATCCAACTAACTTGATAAACTGCTGCTTCGGCGATATATTCATTCGTTGTGACATTTTTCATAACTAGAAAAGTCAGCATTAAGAAAAATGCCATTACTGGCCCAAATACAATTTTCTTTGAAAATTCTCCAATCCATGCTTTCATAGCCGGACCCTTTAAGATTCCCCCTGAAGTAAACAAACTAACAACTAAAGCCAGAGGCACTAGGATTAATAAAATCCATAAAAATAGTACCCTAGTAAAGAATCCGAATACTATATTAGCTAAAATAATAATTAAAGCTAAAGAGAATAAAGTTAGAACTATCCCTGAAATAATTTGGCCAAGCACTCCTAAACTCAAAGCGTTATCTTGAAGAGAAACAAAGCTATGGAAAACTGGCGTAAACTTGGAAACAAAATTGCTAGAGAAATTACCAAAAGCAGCAGGGCTAAATTCATTTAAATTGTTAATTCCCAAAGTTTCAGTTGTGCCAGCTGCTGAATTTAAAAATACTAAAGTTACAACATTAGATAATTCAATAACAAGAGCGCAAATTGTTAAGCTGAAATTTAAGATTAAAGCTACTATAATTACATTTAAAATACTTTTGAAATCGCCAAACTTTTCTATTCCTAAAATAAATTTAATTGCTAAATAAATTAAAGCTAAAACCAATATAGCATTGGCAATTTGTAAGCTTACGAACCAGCCAGAATGAACAAAAGGAGCAGTAGCATATCTAAAAGTTGTAGGATAAGCCAAATAAGTTAAAACTACAATTTCTAAACCAGCAATATAAGCCAAAGCATTATTAATTGCTGTAAAAATATCAGCAATTATATCTGGAATAGTTAACTCAGTTATTGCTTTAAAAACATGTTTAATTTCAAAGACCTTAGTCCCAACTGGAATAAGAATTGGCAGTATTTTATCAATGTAAAACTTACAAAATTTTTCACGCACAAGTTCGGGGAACTTATCATACTTAGCATAGCACGCAGCAAGAGTTTCCTCTTCATTTTCATTTTCGTTTGATATTGGTTCATAGTCTGGATCCCAAATACTTCTTTGTGTTTCGATAAAAGCTTGACCTTCCACATTAAACATTTCCCAGCTAGAAGTACTAGTGTCTTGGGCAAAAGCTATCTGGGTTTTTGAATAATCAAAAATTGGATTTAAAATAGCTTCAAAAACTAATATAAAAATTACAAATTTTTTTAAAAATTTAGTCATTATTGGCAAGTTCTAATTTGATAAACTGCTGGTCCTGAAGTACACCATCTAGTTTGAGAATTCTTAGAGCAATCTCCCCACCCAGTCCAACTAGTACATCTTGGCTCATAATTTTCGTTTGGTTGCCTTGTTCTCCAACAAACTTTGGTACGTAATCCGCTTATTTCCGGCGCAGTTTTACATAAGGCTGAACAAGTTGAATCACCTGCGCATATATAGCTACAATCATTATCAGAGTTGCAAGTAATATATTTGATTACTTGTAAATTAACCGAGTCAGAGGTCGTGGCAGTTTGATTTTTATTTCTGCATGTTAAAGTATATCTGTAATTTCCTTCGTTAATATTTTGTATTTGTTGGCAACCATTTAGAGATTTAGGCCCTGACCAATTTCCAAAGGCCTCACAAGAAGAAGCATTTAATGAATTCCAAGATAAAACAATGTTTGCTGGATCGTGTGTTGTTAATTGTTTGTAAGAATTATCTATTTTTAAATCAACATATGGAACTCCGCTAGGCAAAGGTGTTGGTGAAAATGGTGGTGTGGTTGTAGGAATAATCACTTGCAAACTAACTTGGTCAGAAGCTGTAGCAGTTTGATTTGTATTTTTGCATGTTAAAGTATAATTGTAATTTCCCGCATTGATATTTTGTACTTGTTGGCAACCATTTAACTCTTTGCGCCCTGACCAATTTCCAGAAGCTTCACAGAAAGAAGCATTTGATGAATTCCAAGATAAAACAATGTTTGCTGGGGCATATTTTGTTAATCGTTCATCAGAATTATCCATTCTTAAATCAACAGATGGAGTAATTGGACCAGGAGTAGGAGTAATTGGACCAGGAGTAGGAGTAATTGGACCAGGAGTAGGAGTAATTGGAC
>DAOTOJ010000003.1:0-14487 GCA_035451285.1 Minisyncoccota bacterium | reverse complement strand
CAGGAGCGATAGAGGGTGTAGTAGTTGGTATTACCGGAGGAACTGTCCCAATAGGTGTATAGATATCTTCTCCTTGAGTGGGTACAATTGGCTGATATGAGAAAATTCCAGTATTAGTTCCAATAGTGGTATTCAAAGCATTTAATAATCCTTTTACCAAAGTTGTTCCTCCTTGCCAAATTCCTTGATCATTTTTTTCTACGTTCATTATGGCGCTTTGATAAATTCCTTCTAAAGGAAAAGTGCTATTAATAATAGCATCCAAATCATAAGTGATTGCTTTTTCTACGCTAGTTTTGGCCATTTGTTCTGTCACATTAGCTCGGTATTTTACGCATCCCAAATTTTTGCCGGTTGTGGTATCAATAGCTTCAGCTACGCATTCTTGGGAAGAAAGAACGCCTGACCCTGATTGAGCTTCTAATGTTGCTACTTTTTCAGCTCTTGCTTGTTCTTGGTCTAAATAGTTTTTAGTAATATTATAAAGCCCTTGTTTACTATAAAAGGGGTTAACTAATCTGGTAAATGAGCCAATGATACTTTCAGTATCCTCAATTTTAGTTCCTTGCGTTCCTTTGAGAATTAAATTTTCATAAGGATTAATCTTGGGGTATAGTTCGTATTCTTCCAAAGTTAAACCTAAATTATTAATAAGTTCTTCTTTTAAATCAGGATCTAAGCCAGCTGCAGTATCTACTTGTTTAGCAGTTTCTAACCTGACATTTTTGGGGATATCTTCTAAAAAATTTCCCCAGTTTTCAACTACGTTTCTGCAGATTTTTTCGTTTTTATCTCCTACTATTACCGCAGCATCAATTATTTTCATAAAATATTCGCAGGAAGTTCTTGCAGAAGTTAAATAAAAAAGAACCGCTTCCTGAACATATTGGGAAAATTCAAATTTTAATAAATCCCGGTTTACCAATTGATTATAATATTGGTAAATAGGAGAAGCTGGATCCTCAATAGTTCTGATAGGCAAAAGATTGGGATTTATTTCTTCTAATTTTATTGGTACAGGTAGAATGGTTTCGCTGATATTTTCTATGCTTACTGGCAAAGGATTTGGGATATTAACATTGCAATTGCACTCATAACATTGGCACTGTTGCGCGTTTAAAGTTGATATTAGTTTAATTGATGCTTGATAAGGAGAATTTTTTAATTCTGATCCTAATCTATAATTTAAATTAAAAAAAATGGCACAAATGAAAATTGCAATAATCAACAAAAAAATTTTTTTATTCTTTTTCATTTTAATTATTTAAATTATTTTCTTTTAATAATTTATTAAATTCAGTTATATAATTTTGATAATCATATTTGAAGACTTCATAAGCATTTATAGCGAATTCATATCTTAGAGGATCGTTTTTGGACATTAAAAGAGATAAACTTAAATAATTCAATTGCGACAAAAGGTTTAAATATTGAATTTGAACATCTTTGAATTTTAAAGGAGTTGGGATGTCTTGGATTTCATTTAAAGCTAATTTAGAGTTATTTATAAAATTTAAAATTAATTTTCTGGAATCTTCATCGCCGCTATTAGCTTTCAAGGCTAAATCCATTATATCATAATTTTGGTAATCTTTAAGATATAAATTATAACTTTTTAAAAGTTTATCAAGATAGTTTTTAATGTTTGCGTCACTATCATCAACTAATTTTAAATCATTTTCGGTGTAAACTTTTATTTCAGTTAAAAGCTGATTAGCTACTGAAGAAATTAATTGTTGTTTTATTTGCTGGCCATCTAAATTAAAATCGGTTGCTTGAGGATTAGTTAAAATAATATATTGGGCAATATTATTAGCGGCCAATTTAGAAATATTGGAGCCAAATAAATTTTCAGCATCAAGGATTATAATTTTCGAACTCTCTTCCCTTTTAGTATTATTTTGAGGTTTGTCTAGGGTAATATTAAAATCTTTAGAAGAAAAAGACAGAGTAATAAAAACAGCAAAAACTATAATTGCTAAAGATATTATCAATAAAGTTTTTAACTTTTTATTTCTCATTTTGTTATTATATTATAACATAAAATCAAGATAATTAATTAGTATTTGCCAATCCTTTAATTTTAAATTTTCTGCTCTAATTTTTAGATCCAAATTTAATTTCTTAAAGATTTTTAAAATTTCGGCTTTATTTAAATTTAATTCTTTTTCGAGATTGGTTATTAGATATTTTCGAGGATGAGCAAAACCGGCTTTTAAAATTTTTTTCAATTTTTTAAAATTTTTTGGTTTTTGAGAATAAGGAATAAACTCTACAACCATTGAATTAACCTTTGGTTGCGGATAGAAATTTTTTTTATCTACTTTCATTAAAATTTTGCTATTAGCTAATAACTGAGTCATGTTTGTTAGAAAACTTCCTTTATTATTAGCTGTAATTCTTAAAGCTACTTCTTCTTGAAGCATCAAAATAATTTTTTTTGGCTTGGGCCAATTTTCTAATAATTTTTTTAGCAACTCGCCAGTTAGATAATAAGGAATGTTGCCAATAACTTTATAATTATTTTTTTTGAGACCCAATTTTTCAGGGTTTATTTTTAAAATATCAGAATTCAAAATCTTAAAATTTGAACAATTTTTAAATTTTTCTTTTAAAATTTCGTACAAAGTTTTATCTTTCTCTACAGCAATTACGCTGGTTGATTTTTTAAAATGAGCTTTTTCTAAAATTGGTTTAGTTAGTTCTCCCTTGCCAGCTCCAATTTCAACGATGGTTTCATTATCAGCTATTTCCAAATAATCGACAATTTTATAAGCAATTTTTTTATTTTTTAAAAAATTTTGTCCTAAATATTTTTTAGGTTTTAAATTAAAAGTATTCAATTTTTTCTTCATAATCTGATTTTACTACGGTATTATCAAAATTTTCTTTTAAACTTTCATCGATTTCGTCTAAAAATCTTGATGGTTCATTATGTCGGTATTCGCCATTTAAAAATCTTTCCTCGGTGCAAGTTAAATAAAGTTCTTTTTTGGCTCTGGTCATTCCAACATAAAACAGCCTTCTTTCTTCTTCCAAACTTTCTTGATTATATAAAGATTTTTCATGGGGGATTAACGATTCTTCGACTCCTGGAATAAAAACAACCGGAAATTCCAACCCTTTGGCGCTATGAAGCGTCATTAAGGTTAATTTATTGGCATTTTTATCAAAATTATCAGCTTCTTCTAAAAGCGAAATACTTTCTAAAAAATTTTCAAAACCTTCTTTTGGAGAAAAACTATCGAAATTGTAAGCAATTCCTATTAATTCTTTGATATTTTGCCATCTTTCCAATCCTTCCTCAGTTGAAATATTCAAATAGTCTTTGTAATTTAAAGAATCAATAAGAAAAGTTAAAAATGAAGACATTGGCAATTCCTTCAAAGCGCTTTCCAGCTTTTTTATTAAAAGATTAAATTCCTTGAGTTGTTTAAAAACAGGTTTATTTTTTAGAGTTTCAAAATTCCAATTATTATCTTTTAAAATTTTGATAGTTGATTCTCCTATTTTTCTTCTGGGAATATTAATAATTCTTTCCAAAGAAACTTTGTCATTCGGGTTATAAAGATATTTTAAATAAGAAACAATATCTTGAATTTCCTTTCTTTGATAAAACTTAAAAGCTCCTATTAATTGGTAAGGTATTTTTTCTGAAATTAATAAGTCTTCAAAAACTCGGGATTGTACATTAGTTCTAAATAAGATTGCAAAATCATTCAAATTTCCTCCATTTTTTAATTCTTTTACTATTCGTTCTTTAATCCACAAAGCTTCTTCTCTTTCGTCTTTAAATTTTAGAACTTTTATCAATTCCCCTTTGCCATTGGTTGTAAAAAGTTTTTTGTCGGTTCTAAAGATATTTTTAGAAATTACACTATAACTAGCATCTAAAATATTTTGAGTTGAGCGATAATTTTGTTCTAAAAAGAAAATTTTTGCTTGGGGCCAATCCTTTTGAAAATTTAATAAAATTCGGTAGTCAGCTGATCGAAAGCTATAAATTGATTGCCAATCATCTCCAACTACGGTAATATTTTTATTTTCTGAAGCTAATAATTTTATTAGTTGGTATTGGGGAGAATTGGTGTCTTGGAATTCATCAATTAGAAAATAACTATATTTTTTTTGATATTTTTCCAAAACTTCCGGATGTTTTTTAAAAATTTCCAAAGCTTTTAAAATTAAATTATCAAAATCAAAAGCATTGTGCTCTTTTAATAGTTTTTCATATTCTAAATAGATAACTTTTAAAGAAGCTGGTAAATAACTTTCATTATCAGTGCCTTTATTTTTATAAAAAGAGATTTTTTTATAAATATTATTAGCCGAATAATTTAAATTTGCTAAATTTAAATTATTGATCGCTTTTTTAATCAAAGCTATACTTTCTTCTTCGTCAAAAATTGAAAAATTTTTTTGATAACCTAAAATTTTCGCTTCATTTCTTAAAATATTTAAAGCAAAGCTATGAAAAGTTCCAATAAATGGCAATCGTTTAGTTTTCAAAAGCTTTTGAATTCGATCTTTCATTTCTAAAGCTGCTTTGTTGGTGAAAGTTAAAACCACGATTGAATAAGGGTTAATTTTATTGGCTATTAAATAAGCAACTTTATAAGTTAAAGTTTTAGTTTTTCCAGCTCCTGCTCCGGCAATTATTAAATTTGGCCCGGCTAAGTTTAAAACTGCTTGTTTTTGAGATGGATTTAAATCTTTTAAAATTTTTAGATAATAATCAACCATAGTTATCTTTAATATTCGATAACCAATTTAAAATTTTGAGTATAATGACGGTCTCTACGATTCTCTACGATATTTAAGTTAAATAATAAACCCTGTAGGTTGTGGAGGTGGCTCTATTGATGGCTCTGCTGATTCCTGCGGAGGTTCAACCCCTGCATTTAAAATATTAGAAATAATTAAAGATACCCCTTTGCTTAATAAAATTATCGCAAAGCCAATTGCTGCGTATAATAAAATGTTTTGTCCTTTTTTGAAATTTTCAGCTTTGCCTCCAGCAGTAATCATTGTAAATCCAGCCCACAGGACAACTATTACTAAAAGAGGAATGCTAATAGTATAAATAAGATCAATAAGGTTATTTATTAAATCCCAGATATTATCAGCATTTAAAGGATTTTCAAAAGTAATCTTAAAATTTTCACCATTTTCGGCGCTTGCCCGAATTATAACCAAGAAATTTATTAATAAAACTAGATTAGCTATTAATAAAATTTTTTTCATAAATTTATAAATTATATTTTATCAAATTTTTATTAATTAATAAATAATTTTTATTTTTTCATCTAAATTATTATTAAATAACTGGTTTTTAATAATATTATTTTTTAATATAGTTTAAATATAGTTGACGCTAGTATAGGTGGAAGAGGGCCCTGCTTTATATTTTTACTTTTAATGGTTAAAGCATTTTTTATGGGTTTGGTGGTGGGTTGCATCCTACTCCATCTGTACAACCGAATGCACAGCAAGCAACGAAAGTCCATGCCTTGATTTTTTCTTGGTTTCCAACGGCCATACATTCAAAAAGCGCATCTTTACAATAAGGTTCGGCTGGGTCTTGCCCACATTTATATTCTCCTATTGTTGAACATTCATTAGAAAAACTTGGGGTACATTTTATTTGGATCCAGAATGTTGGAGGAGAACCTGGTTTTGCTAAAAAGGTGATAATTGTGTTAATTACCATCCAGCTAGTTAAAACTATTACCAGTCCAATAACTGCATTGATCAAAACTTTGGTTGCTTTTTTCGTATTTTCTGGATTGCCACCTGAAAAGTACATACTTATCCCCCCATATATTAACATAATAGTAACCATTGAAAAAGCTGCTCCAATTAAAAAATTAACCACATTTTGAATTGTTTGAAATAAGGCGCAAAGATCACAAGAACCAGCTCCAGCTGGTTTTTCTGGGTCGCAAGTCACCAAAGCAGCAAAAGCTTGGCCATTATTTAACAATAAACTAATCGCAATTATTAAAATTATTAAAAATGATTTTTTAATCATTAATTTGAAAATAATCTTGAAATTTGATTTTCAATTGAGCGAATAGCTTCGTAAGAAGTTGCTCTATTTTTTAGAACGTCACTAATTGCTTGGTTTAGAATTACTTCAGTTTTTTCTGGGTTAGGATTATACCAGCTCAAAGCCGTATAAGACTGTCTATTAAAGACATCGAAAATTGGATTAGTAGCTAAAGCTTGAAGTAGTGTTCTTTTGGCAGGTGGCAAATTAGTTCTTAAACTGTAAGTTTGCAAAGAGTCGTTTTGCATTAGATAGTTTATTAAATTCCAAGCTTCAGCTTTATTAGGAGATTGTTTGGAAACAGCTAATCCCCAATAATTAGCATAATCTTTTCTTAAAGTTGCGTTTTGTGGTTGGAGCATTGGAGCAATTTTAAAATTAAAATACGGGGCAATGGACCTTAAATATTTGACATCTTTAGCGTAACCAAAAACTATAGCTACTTTTCCTTTGGCAAATTCATCTAAAGAATTTCCGAAACGTTCATTCCAGCTATAAACTTTTGATTCTGGTTTAGCAAATTGAGTATAAAAAGAAAGAGGATCTGTATTTCCGGAACTTTCAAATGAGATTTTTAGATTATTTGTTCCCGGCTGGGTAGTAACTAAGGGAGCTCCAGATTGCATAAAAAGCAAAGATAGGATATCTGCTGAATGGCTAACATTATTAGCTGTTCCTAAAGCTACTCCAGAAATTAAAATATTGCCACTCAAATCTTTTTTGGTAATTAAAGGGGTAATGTTTATTAACTCTTCCCAAGTTTTTGGAGGAAAAGCAATTGCTGCTTGGTCTAATAATTCTTGGTTATAAAACATTGCTAAACTATCTAAATATAAAGGCATTGCATAAACGTAACCACCTGAGGTGAAATTTTGAACAACTGCCTGGGCATAAATATCTGAAATTGCGCTTTGGGTGAATAAAGAAGTAGGAGCTGGAGTTATTATTTTGTAATATTTATAAAGCCAATCGTTTTTAAAATAAAAGATATCAGGGCCAGTGCCAGCTGCTAAAGAATTTATTAAACTTTGTTCGTAATTATTAGGATCAATCATTTGGTAATTTACCTTATTCCCTGTTTCTTGGGTGTATTTTTTTGACATTTCCAAAATAACGTTTCGATCATCAAGCGGCCCCCAAATTGTTAATTCTTTAGGATTGCTAGTTGTTCTTAAGCCGCTTCTAATTAAAAAATAACCGCCAATTAAAATAACTATTACAAGAGCAATTATTAGTATTTGTTTTTTTGTTAGACTCATATTTTTTCGTATATTAATCCATAGTGAAATTGCGACGGGGAAAATTCTTTTATTTTCTTAAAATTATTTTTTTCAATTGTTTTTTGCAAATCGTTTTTGGAAATAGGATAGATTTCTGTTTTGAAGAGCATTTTTTCTGGTTCCCATTCTATAAAAATTGCCTTACCATTTGGTTTTAAAATTCTATTTATCTCTTTGATTACTGGTTCCTTGTTTTCCATTAAATATAAGACATTTACTAGAAGAACTAAGTCGCAAATTTCATCTTTAATTTTTATTTTTTCTCTTTCTAAATCGCAAACCAATGTTTCAATATTAAACAATTTTTCATTTTTAGCTTTTTCTTCAATTATTTCTAAAGATTCGGCCACTAAATCAAGGGCATAAACTAAACCAGTTTTGCCAACTTTTTTTGCCAAAGGAATTGTAAAAAAACCAGACCCCGCTCCTAAATCAGCTACAATCATTCCAGGCCTCAATTCAACTTGCTTTAAAATATCTTGTGTTTCGAACATATATAAATTTTATAAATTATAAATTTAATAAATTATAACCCATTTTATTAAAAATTTAAAATCAAAAATTAGTTGGTATTGTTTCTCGATATTGTAAGGCTTCTAAAAGATGAACTGGCTTGATTTCTGGTGATTCTTCTAAATCGGCAATAGTTCTAGAAACTTTTAAAATTTTATGAATGCCCCTGGGAGATAACCCAAATTTTTCTTCAGCTTTTTCTAAAATTTCAGTTGATTTACTATCAAGCTTGCAAAAACTATTAATTTCTTCAATAGACATTTCTGAATTAGTAAAGATTCTGGGGATACTATTTTTGAACCGCTCCTCTTGGATTTTTCTAGCGTTTTTTACTTTATTTTTTATTTCTTGAGCTGACTTTTCATCTTTTGGCGAAACCAATTTCTGAAATTTTGTTTTGGGAATAGTTATAACTAAATCGATTCTATCAAGAATTGGGCCAGAAATTTTTTTGTTATATTTAATGATTTCAGCCATTGAGCAAGTGCATTGATGAACATCGTCTCCAAAAAATCCGCAAGGGCAAGGATTAGAAGCTGCAACTAAAATAAATTTAGAAGGGAAAATAATACTTCTTCTTGCTCTAGAAATAGAAATATAGCCATCTTCCATTGGTTGTCTTAAACTTTCAATAATTGATCTTGGAAATTCGGGAAATTCATCTAAAAACAAAACTCCTCTATGAGCCAAACTTATTTCTCCTGGTTTAGGATTAGTTCCTCCTCCAACTATTGAAACTAGAGAAGAGGAATGGTGGGGATTTCTAAATGGTCTAGTAGTTACTAATGGTTTATCTTTAGAAAGCAAACCGCAGACACTATAAATTTTACTTATTTCTATTGTTTCTTCCTTGGTTAAAGGCGGCAAAATTGATGGCAAAGATTTAGCTAATAAAGTTTTGCCAGTTCCAGGAGTTCCCTTTAATAAAATATTATGTCCTCCAGTAGCAACTATTTCCATTGCTCTTTTAGCTTCTTCTAAGGAAGCAATCTGAGAAATATCAAAAGTTTCTTCTATAATAATTGTTTCTTCTGATGCTTGGTTTTCAATGATTTTTCTATTTTCTAAATGGTCTACTAATTCTTTTAAATTTTTTACTCCGTAAATTTTTATTTTATCTTTTAAAAAATTAGCTTCTTTTAAATTTTCAAAGGGTAAATAAATACTTTCAAAATTTAAATTGCTAGCCATTTCCACGATTGGCAAAATTCCAAAGACGTTTTTTACATTCCCTTCTAAGGAGAGTTCGCCAATAAATAAAGACTTGTTAATTTTTGGCGTTGATATTTGACCTGAGGCAACTAAAAATCCAATAGCAATTGCTAAGTCATACAAAGATCCTTCTTTTTTAAAATCAGCAGGAGCTAAATTAACTGTTATTTTTTTATTAAAAGAAGAGGGCGGTTTTAAACCGCTGTTTTTTAAAGACAAAGAAACTCTTTCTTTTGATTCTTCAATTGCTTTATCGGCTAAACCTATGATTTTAAAAGTATGCAAACCACTTGATAAGTCTGTTTCAACTTCGATTGGCAAAGCTTCTATTCCAATAATTGCTGCTGAATAAATTTTTGCAGGCACAATTTTTCTTTCTTAATGTTTAACTATTTTTAAATTAATTTAAATTAAAATTAAGAAGAGTGCTCAATACAAGTAGTGGCAGCTGGATTTACCTTTAGTCTTTTTAAGTTTATTTCTTTTCCGCAAACTTCACAATAACCATATTTATCGCTATCAATAATTTCCAAAGCATGATCTATCTCAGCTAATCTTTTTTCTAAAATTGCTTCGATGCCTTTATTTTTTTCGAGGTTAGAAACTGCTTCAGCTTGATCTTCTGGGCTAATTTCCCTTTCTTGTTTAATAACTACTTCATGACCCCCAATGGCTTCGTCGATTTCTAAAGTAAAAGAATGTAAATCTTTTTCGATTTTTTTTCTTTCAGCCAACAACTGTTTTTTAAGTTCTTCCCTTGTTTTTTGATTAATCATTATAATAATTTTAATATCGAAGAAAAACTTTCTTCATCTACTGTAATTATAAGATAATTTTGATAGAAAGTATACAAAAAATCAAGACTGTCTCCAGAGGTAGTTTTGATAGTTAATTCTCTAACGTCTTGACCGCTTATTTTTTTGGTTTGGAAATTACCTATTTTTTGTTGGAATTCTTTTGGCAGAAATAAATTTTTAAAATCTCTTTCAATATTTGTTGATTCCCAACTTTGGAAAACCGCTTTAATAGTATCTAAATTTTCGTTTTTAATTGTAAAAACTACTCCTAAATTAGGATTTTGAGGTGTTTTCCAGTAGGAAAAAATTAAATAGTTATCATCAATAGAAGCTTTAAAACTTGCCAAAGGATCAGCTATTAAAAAACTAAGTAATTGGCTAGAAGTTAATTGCTGATTATTGAAAAAGATAGAATAAACCTCAATTGTTGAGCTTGCCTGTTTTAGGGCAAATCTTGAAGCGATATTTAGCCAGAAATTTTGAGAGTCGAGTTGGACCAATTCAATTCTAGTTTCTTTAACATTAGGATCTGATTTTAAATTTATTAAATAAGGAGCACTAACTAAAGAAGGTTGAAAAGAAGGCGTTTCTAAAGGGGGAGTTATTGAAAATTCCGGAGTAGTTACTGGAGATTCAATTGCGATTTCGCTAGGTTGGTTTCTAAAAAGAGTTAGCCACAAAATTAAACTGATTACAAAAATAGCTCCAGCTATTATTAGAATAATAGAATAATTGTTTAATTTTTTGAAGGTTTTTTCTGTTTCTTTATGAATTTTAGGAGTTTTAGAAGCCGGTTTTGGTGGTTCTGGGATTTGAGATAAAACTTCTTGAGATACTTGTGGCTCTTGAACTATAGTTTCTTGGGGCAATTCTATTTTTGGCGGAGCAATTTTTTCTTCCTCTTTTTTTAGAAAATTCAAAGAAGATTCTGGTTGTTCAATTTTCGGCATTTGGGAAATATCGCCACCACTTTCTTTGATGGTTTTTAAATCATCAGCCATTACCCTAATTGAAACATTTGGAAAATACTCGGAAATATTTTTTTCTTCTTGAGCCATAATCTATATATTATTATACCTCAATTTTTATAAAAATTATTTTTGGCGATTAAAATTTCTTTTTGATTCAAATTTTTTTGAAGTTGGCTTTCTATTATTATCTGGGACTTTGATTTTAGCGCCAGTTTCTTTTAATGACAATTTGATTTTACCTTCTGGAGAAATTTCAATAACTTTAACTGGTAAGATTTGACCAATTTTCAAGACATCGTTGATATTGGTTATATAGGTTGGAGAAATTTCTGAAATGTGTAGTAATCCCTGATGATTATTTGCAAAATCAACAACTGCTCCAAAATCATAAAGCTTTGAGATTTTCCCTTCAAATATTTCTCCTTGAGTAATTTCTCTGGAATTATCTTCGATAATTTTTAATGCCTCATTTACAGAATTTTCGTCCGTACCAGTTATATAAACTGTACCATCTTCCTTAATATCAATTGTAGTATTTGTTTTTTCGATTATTGAATGGATGTTTCTACCGCCAGAACCAATAATTTCTCCTATTTTTTCTTTAGAAATTTTTAGCATTTTAACAATTGGCGCATATTTTGAAATTTTTTCTCTTGGTTTATCAATAGTTTGTTCCATTTTTTCGATTATTTGAATTCTGGCTTTTTTTGCTTGATCTAAAGTCTCTTTTATTATTTCTAAAGTTAAACCTTCTATTTTAACATCTAATTGAATAGCAGTAATTCCATCTTTTGTTCCTGCTACTTTAAAATCCATATCGCCAAAATGATCTTCTGGACCTTGAATGTCTGTAAGTATTTTATATTCGCCACTTTCATTAGCCATTAATCCCATAGCAATTCCTGCTAAATGTTTTTTTAAAGGTACTCCAGCTGCCATTAAGGCCATTGAGGAAGCGCAAACTGAAGCCATTGATGTTGAGCCATTTGAAGATAAAATTTCAGTAACTACTCTAATGGTATATGGGAATTCTTCTGAATCTGGAATAAAAGGAGTTAAGGCTTTTTCTGCTAAAGCTCCGTGGCCTATTTCTCTTCTTCCCGGACCCCTAAAACTTCCTATTTCTCCTGTTGAAAATGGCGGGAAGTTATAGTGATGCATAAATCTTTTTTCGCTGGTTAATTCCATTCCTTGAACTAGAAGATAATCACTTGGAGATCCTAAGGTAACTACTGATAAAGCATGAGTTAAGCCGCGTAGAAATAAAGCGCTGCCATGAGCTCTTGGCAAAATATCAATTTGAGTTTCAATTGGCCTTAGTTCATTCAATTCTCGATTGTCAATTCTTTTATTTTCTTTGATCGCTTTAAAGTGGATTAAATCGTCAATTCTTTTGTCTAAAATTCTTAAACCTAATTCCAAATTATCTTCTAAATTATTGCTTATTAAATATTCTTTTAATTCTTGAGTGATTCTGGTTATTCGATCTTTTGACCAATTATCTCCTTTGTCCGTAGAATACAAAGTTTTTTCTAAATTTTGATTTAAAAATTCATTAACTAATTTCGAAAAATCAGGATTAATTTCTTGGACCTCCCGTACTTCTTCTTTTTCAATTTCAAAATTTGAAATAATTTCTTTTTCCCAATTAATTAATTTTTTTATTTCTTCAAAAGCCGTTTGTGAAACTTGATAAACTTCGGATTCCTGAATCTCTTTTCCAAAAAGTTCAATCATATTAATTTTATTTTCAGTTCCAGCAAAAAAAGCATCAAAAGCGCATTCTTCCCTTTGCTCATAGGAAGGCATTACAATTAATTCTTGATCTTTTCTAGCTAATCTTACGCCACTAGTAATTTTAAAAGGAACCCTAGAAAGAGCTAAAGCTAAAGATGCTCCTAAAAGTCCAACAAAGTCAGGATCATTTTCATTATCTATTGATAAAACAGTGATAACAATTTGGATGTTTTTTCGATAATTTTGGTCAATTAAAGGTCTAATTATTCTATCTATTAACCTGCCAGTTAAAATAGCTGTTTCAGTTGGCCTGCTTTCTCTTCTAACAAATCTTGAGCCGTAAATTTTACCAGCTGCATAATATTTTTCCTCATAATCAACTGTCAAGGGAACAAAATCGGTATTTTTTATTTCGTCGGTAGTAACTAAAGTTACCAAAGCAACTGTTTCCCCATAGCTTACTAAACATGAAGAATTTGCCTGTTCTGTTAAATTTGAAAATTCAACTTTTAACTTTCTGTTTTGGTAATCTAATTCGAATTCTTTTTTAGTCATATTTTTGTTAATGGTTTTTTATTAAATATTTTTTGGGATTTTCACCTAAGTCAATAAATTCATTAGCAGCCTCTTTTAATTTTAATGAGGCGCTTTTTGAAAAGGCCAATACTTCAACTTGTTTTCCGTGGCTTTTTAAATATTCTACCAAAGGCACAAAATCTCCATCACCAGTTACTAAGACAATTGTATCTACACTCTGTGAAATGCTAATAGCATCAGTTGTTAAGCCAACATCCCAATCGCCCTTTTTAAGGCCAGTTGAAAAAACTTGCAGGTCTTTTATTTTTAGTTCTATTCCAAAATTTTCTAAAGCTTCAAAAAACGATTCTTCTTTTTCTACTTCTTTAGATCTAATAACATAAGCTAAAGCCCTGATTAATTGTCTTTTAGAAATAGCCTCATCTAAAACTTCTTCAAAGTTTACTCGTGATTTAAAAAGATTTTTTGCTGAATAATATAAATTTTGGACATCAATAAAAACAGCTACTCTCTGAGCTTTATGGCGAAGATTTTTCATTAAGTTTCTTTAATTTTTAGTTGTTCTACTAATTTTTTATATCTATTAGGATAATTGATTTTTAACCAATTTAAAAGTCTTTTTCTTTTGATAATCATGCTTAAAAGTCCGCGGCGAGAAGAAAAATCTTTTTTGTGTTGTTGCAAGTGTTTAGACAATTCTTCAATTCTCTCTGTTAAAATTGCAATTTGAACTTCAGCTGAACCAGTATCAGAAGCATGAATTCCTGCTTTTTTTATAATTTTTTGTTTTTGCTGTTTATCTAACATAACTTAAGTATAAGTAATCTATTTTATCACTTTATTTTTTAAAAATCCAGTTTAATTTTCAGTTTCTGTTTGCTCTTCAGATTCTGTTAATTGTTCCTCGGTTTCAATTTGCTCTTGTTGTTTTTCAATTTGTTCTTCTAATTCTTCGCTTGGTAATTCGTCTTGGAAATCAGTTACTGATTCTTCAGAAACTCCTTCATCTATTGTTTTTGATGGTTCTTCAATAGTTCTAACTTCTATTCTCCAACCTGTTAATTTGGCAGCTAATCTGACATTTTGTCCGTTTTTCCCAATGGTTAAAGATAACTGGTCAGCTGGTACATAAATAATAGCTTCGTGGCTGCTTTTAATTTCAATATCGGAAATTTTAGATGGTGACAGCGCATTAATTAAAAATGTTTTAGGATCATCTGACCATAAGATAATATCTATTTTTTCACCAGACAATTCTGAAGTAATTGTATTGATTCTATTTCCCCGTTGTCCAACACAAGCGCCAACTGGATCAATTGCCTCGCTATGGGAAAAAACTGCAATTTTTGATCTAATTCCAGGATCTCTGGCAATTGCTTTAATTTCAACTA
>DAOTOJ010000002.1:75341-86228 GCA_035451285.1 Minisyncoccota bacterium | reverse complement strand
TTAGCTTCAATTTCCCAAATAATTAATCAGAATCTTGGAAAATTAAAAGAAGCAGAAGGGATATAATAATTTATAAATTAATTTATTTTGATTATAAACAACTTTGATTGAATATCGCTTTTCAAGCTTAAAAATTATCCACAGGCAGATTATTGACTTTTTAAATATTTATGATAAAATATATTAATGGGTTCAAAAATTGTTAAAATCAGGCAATTTTTCAAAAAACAATTTATTGAATTTTCCGTTTTTAAAACCAACACAGTTATTTTAAATTTTTTTCAAAACTCCGTCTTAATAAGACGGAGTTTTTGTTTAATTAATAATTAATAAATTAATATTATGGATAAAATTTTGCCCAAAACTAAAACTGAAACCAGTTATGATGATAAGGTTTTGGAAGTTGATTTTGAGGATCTTATTAAGATAAAAATGGATAACGGCATTGAAAAAGAAGTTAAAATTGTTAAGTCTTCTAATATTGATCCAGAAAACGGAATAATTTCTCACACTTCTCCTTTGGGAATGGTTTTAATTGGCAGAAAGATTGGCGAAAAAGTTGAATTTGAAATTGGGGATAAAAAAAGAGAAGCTCAAATTCTAGACATCAAAAAAAGGTAGTTATATCTTTAATTTCCAAGCTAAATTTACAATTTGTAATTGTAAATTAGAGCTGTTTTTTGTGTTATAATTTTTTAATGGCTGACAATCTTACTAAAATCAAAGAAAGAATTGACTATCTTAAAAAAGTTATTAACCGCGAAAGATATAATTATCATGTTTTGAATAAATCAACGATGTCTGATGAAGTTTTAGATTCTTTAAAAAAAGAATTATTTGATTTAGAACTAAAATATCCCCAGTTTTTAACTTCTGATTCCCCAACCCAAAGAATTGGCGGGGAGCCATTAAAAGCTTTTAAAAAGGTTGTTCATCAATTCCCAATGCTTTCTTTTTACGATGCTTTTTCAAGAGATGATTTACAAGACTGGTACAGTAGAGCTCAAAATTACCTTAAAAGAGAAATTAAAAGTGATTTTTATTGCGAATTAAAAATTGATGGTTTGGCAATTGAACTTATTTATGAAAACGGAATTTTGATTCAGGGTTCTACTAGAGGAGATGGCAAAATTGGAGAAGATGTAACTAGTAATATCAAAACAATTGAGGCAATTCCCTTAACTCTTTTGGAAAAAGAAGAAGTTTTAAAAAATTTAAACGAAATGAAGCTTACTGATATTGCTTCAAAATTAAAAGAGAATTTTCCAAAGACCTTGATTATTAGGGGAGAAGTGTTTTTGTCCAAAGAAGAATTTAAAAGAATCAATAAGGAGCAAATTGAAAAGGGAGAAAAGCCTTTTGCTAATCCCCGCAATATGGCTGCCGGTTCTTTAAGGCAATTAAATCCTAAAATAACAGCTTCCAGAAAATTAAATTCTTTTGAGTATGATATCGTTAGTGATTTGGGAAATATTAAACATCGTGATTTAAAGCACCACGAGGAACATTTAATTTTAAAAGCCCTTGGCTTTAAAACTAATCCCCATAATAAATTGATTTCAAATTTTGATGAAATTTTTGAATTTCGCGATTATTGGGCAAAAAATAGAGATAAACTTGATTATGAAATTGATGGCACTGTCATTATCATTGATGATAATAAAATTTTTGAAGAATTGGGGGTGGTTGGCAAAGCTCCCAGAGGGGCTATTGCTTACAAATTTTCTCCAAAAGAAGCTACAACCCAAGTAATAGATATTAAGCTTCAAGTTGGCAGAACTGGCAATATTACTCCAGTGGCAGTTTTAAAGCCCGTAGAAGTAAGCGGGGTAGTAATTACTCATTCAACTTTGCATAATTTTGATATCTTAGAAAAATTAGATGTTCGAATAGGCGACACTGTAGTTGTTTCTAGAGCAGGTGATGTTATTCCTCAAATTACCAAAGTTTTGAAAGAATTGCGAACTGGTTCAGAAAAAAAAGTTCTGCCGCCCAAATATTGCCCAGTTGATAACTCATTAGTTATTAAACAAGGTTTAATTTATAAGTGTTCTAACAAACATTGCCCAGCGAGAAATTATAGATATTTGTATCACTTTGTTTCGAAAAGCGCTTTTGACATTAAGGGTCTTGGCAAAAAAATTTTAGATAAATTTCAAGAACAAGGTTTAATCAGCGATGCTAGCGATATTTTTTCTTTAAAACAACAAGATATTGAGGTTTTGGAAAAATTTGGAGAAAAATCAGCTTCTAATTTAATTTCTGAAATTCAAAATAAAAAGAAAATAAGATTAGAAAAATTTATTTACTCTTTGGGAATTTTAAATGTTGGAGAAGAGACAGCTCGAATTTTAGCCCAATCAATTTTAAAAGATTTAAAAACTTCAAAGCCAACCGAAGTTTTTAAAATTTTAAAAAATTATTCTCCTGAAGAATTAGAAAAGATTAAAGATATTGGACCAAAAGTAGCTCAAGATATTTATAATTATTTTCACGATGATTATAATTTAAAATTTGTTGAAAAATTAGAAAAAAATGGAGTAAGTATTGAAAAACCAATTTTGGAAAAATCTCAAAAATTAGCTGGCTTATCTTTTGTGTTTACCGGGGAACTGAATTCTTTAACTAGAACCGAAGCTCAAATGAGGGTTAGAGAATTGGGCGGAAGTGTTTCTGACTCAATATCTCAAAAAACAAATTATTTGGTAGTTGGCGAAAATCCGGGTTCAAAACTCAAAAAAGCCCAAGAGCTAAATATTAAAATAATTAATGAAAACGAGTTTTTAAATCTTTTAAAATAAGTTTTATATGTTATTATTAGTTTATTAAGATTTTTAGATTATGATTTCAAAAGAAGAAGTAAAACATTTAGCAAAATTAACTCAGCTTGAATTATCAAGCGAAGAATTGGAAAAAATGGCCAAGGAATTGGATTTGATTTTAAATTACGTTGATAAGCTTAATGAAGTTGATGTTTCTGATGTTTTGCCCTTAACTGGCGGGCACAATCTTTCCAATGTTTTTAGAGAAGATGACCTTTTAGAATTTAATTTTGATAGAAATTTGCTTTTTCAAAAAGCTGAATTTGAAAATAGATTTTTAAAGGTTAAAAGAATCATTGATAAATAATTATGGAATTAGAAAATTTAACAATTAAAGAACTTCACAAGCTTTTAATCAATAGAGAAGTTTCAGCTCAAGAGTTAACTAAATTTTATTTAAATAGAATTGCTGATAAAGACCAAGACATTAAAGCTTTTTTATCTTTGAATGATAAAGCGTTAGAACAAGCCCAAGAAGCTGATAAAATTTTAAAAACCGAAAAAGATTTGCCGCTTCTTTTTGCAATTCCCGTAGCTATTAAAGACAATATTTTAATAAAAGGATTGCCAGCCACTGCTGGTTCAAAAATTTTAGAAAATTATAAAGCAAGTTATGATGCCACGGTTATTATTAAGCTTAAGCAACAGCGGGTGATTTTTTTGGGGAAAACAAATTTAGATGAATTTGCTATGGGTTCCTCAACTGAAAATTCAGCGTTTTTTAAAACTAAAAATCCCAATGATTTAGAAAGAGTTCCCGGGGGATCTTCTGGAGGATCAGCAGCCAGCGTCAGCGCCAAAATGGCAAAATTCGCTTTGGGAACCGATACCGGCGGCTCAATCAGACAGCCAGCTTCTTTTTGCGGTGTAGCTGGATTAAAACCAACCTATGGTTCTGTTTCCAGATTTGGAGCAATTGCTTTAGCTTCCTCTTTAGACCAAATAGGGCCTTTAGCTAATACTATTGAAGATTTGGCTGTGGCTTTTGAAGCAATTTCTGGTCTTGATAAATTTGATGCCACAACTTCTCCTTTGGCTGATTTTAAGGGATTAAGCGAATCATTGACTGATAAACCATTAGATATTAAAAATTTAAAAATTGGAGTGCCTGTTGAATTTTTTGAAGAGGGAATAAATGACAAAGTAAAACAAGCTGTTAAAATTGCGATTTCTTGGTATGAAAAACAAGGAGCAAAAATTATTGACATCCATCTTCCTTACTCGCCCTATGGTTTGGCTACTTATTATTTAATTTTGCCAGCTGAAGTAAGCGCTAATTTGGCTCGCTACGATGGGGTGCGTTATGGTTTGAAAGTTGAAGCTCCAACTTTTCAAGAAGTTTTTTCTAAAACCAGAGGAATTGGAATTGGCACTGAGCCGCGCCGCAGAATTATGTTGGGAACTTTTGCTTTATCAGCTGGTTATTATGATGCTTATTACAATAAAGCCCAAAAAGTCAGAAGATTAATAATGGAAGATTTTCAAAAAGCTTTTGAAAAAGTTGACGTGCTTTTAACCCCAACTTCGCCTTATACTGCTTTTAAATTTAATGAAAAAATAGATCCGGTTTCAATGTATTTGTCAGATGTTTATACTGTGCCAGTTAATTTAGCCGGAATTCCAGCTGTTTCTATTAACTGTGGCTTTGAAAAAGCGGGGGATAAGAAATTGCCAATTGGACTTCAAATTATTGGAAATCATTTTCAAGAAGAAATAATTTTAAAAACAGCTTATTTATTTGACAAGTATGCCCCTAAACCAGAGTTTTAGTGAAAATTTTTCGCAGTCTTTTTTGATAGATCTTAATGATATTCTGAATTTTTTTGATTCTCCTAATTTGGTTTTTATTTTGAATATCATAAAATCAATAGCTTTTATTTTAATTATTCTTTTACTTTGCGGCATCATTTACTTATTTATTAAATTAAATGTGGTGGGAGACAAATTAACCCCTTTAAAAAAGATTTTCAAAAGAAATCCTAATGTTTCTAAAGAAAATACTAAAACTTTTCAAAGAATAAAAGAAATGGTAAAGCACAATAATTTAGATGAAGATCGTTTGGCGCTACTAGAAGCTTCTTTGCTTTTTTCTAAAGTTTTAAAAAGTTTAGGCTATGAAGGAAATTTAGCCGAGATTATTCCTAAAATAACCCTCTGGAAAACAGTAACTCCTAATGAAATTTTAATGGCTAATGATTTAAAAACCAGAATAGTTCATTTGCAAAATAGAGATTTTTCTCATTCCGAAGTTGAAAAATCTTTGGAAATTTATGAAAGAGCTTTAAAGGACTTGAAAGCAATTTAGTTTTAAATTTTTATTTTTTAAGATATAATATATTTATATGCCTAATATTTTTGAAAAAGCAATTGATAAGTTGACCCCAACTGAAGTTTTTCCAGCTTTACAAATAACTGATAAAAAAATAAGATACGCTTTATTTTCTTCTTACGATTTCAGCATCAAAAATTTTAGCGAGATTGAATTGCCTCAAGGCACTATAGTTAAAGGCGAAGTAAAAAATATTGCCAATTTAGCATCGGCTTTAAATAATTTAAAAAACTCTTTAAATTCAAAAAATAAAAAAGATTATAAAATTCAATGTTTGGTAAGCTTGCCAAGTTCGGTTTTCTTTTTAAGAACTCTAGAAATTCCAGATGTTAGTGATATTTCTTATGAGGAAGCTGTTAAGCTTAATTTGCCCCAAATTTCACCAATCGAGGTAAAGGACGCTTATTATGATTTTCAAAATTTAGGAGTTAATCAAAAAACAAAACAGCGTGAATTTTTAATAGGTATTGCTTCTAAAAATAAATTAAACGACTATTTAGAAGCCTTTAAAAGAACCAATTTCCAACCTTTGGCAATTGAGCCCGAGAGCTTAAGCATTTTAAGGGATTTTCAATATTTCTCAAGAACTGTTGAAAAAAATGCAACCAATTTAATAGTTTATTTTTCAGCTGATGGCTTAATGCTTTTGATAACCAAAGAAGGAAAACTATTATTTGATTATTATATTTATTGGAACGATATTGAAGAAGCTCAAGATGGACAAATAACCAGTAGCGACCTTCAATCTCTTTTAACCAGAGAAATAAGAAGGGTTTTAGAATTTTATTATCTTCGTAGCGGAGAAAATATTGCTTATTTTTCATTTATTTCTCCGTTTCTAAAAGAAGAATTAGCTCAATTTATCAGCACCAAACTTAATTTAAAGGAAATTAAAATTGTTTTTCCAGAATTCAATTACCCGGTTTTACAAAATAAAACAAAAGATGATTATGCTGGGTTAATCGGGATTGGAGTAAGGTCAACTTTAATTTCCAGATCTAATGATAATTATTTAAGTGTTACTTCTCAAGATACCACTGAAATTTATAAAAATTTTCAGCTCAATTCTTTTATTTCTTTGTGGGGCAAAATTATTGCCTTTACTCTACTTGGTTTAACTTGTATTTTAGCAGGAGTTTATGGGGTTCTCAGTTATGATAAAAATCAAGCAGAAGAAAGTTTGAGCAATATTTCTAATGCTTCACAAGTAGTTCAATTTCAAAACCTTCAAGAAAATGCTAAAGAATTTAATTTTCTTTTAGATCAATTAGAAAAAATTTCTCAATCAGCTAAAAGCAGTTCGGAGTATTTGGCTCCGATAATTGAAAACGCCAGTTCAAATGGAATTGTTATTAAAAGATTTAATTTTGCTAGTGGCAATAAAAATATTATTATTCAAGCAAGTGCTTCTTCTCAAAGCGCTGCCTTAAATTATAAATCCCAACTTGAGGCGAGCGGAGTTTTTGAAAAAGTTGATTTGCCATTATCTTCGTTTTCGCAAAATCCCCAAGGCGTTGATTTCAATTTAATAGCCACAATTTTGTAATTGTTTTAGTTTTATGAGAATTGATATTTTGACGCTTTTTCCAGAGGTTTTTGAAGATTATTTGGCAACTTCTATTTTAAAAAGAGCCCAAGATAAAAAATTTGTAAAAATCAAAGTTCATAATTTAAGAAACTGGGCAACTGATAAAAGAAAAACAGTAGATGATAAACCCTATGGCGGGGGAGCTGGAATGATTTTGAAAGTTGAACCAATTTACAAAGCTCTTGTTAGTTTGCAAGCCAAAAATAAAAACCAGACTCCTTTTATTATTTTAACCGACCCTAAAGGGAAAATATTTAACCAAAAGGAAGCTAAAAAACTTTCTAAAAAACAATGGCTAATTATTATTTGTGGCCATTACGAAGGAGTTGACGAACGACTAACGAAATTTATCAATCAAAAATATTCAATTGGCAACTATATCTTAACTGGCGGAGAATTGCCAGCTTTGGTAATTACTGATGCAACTACGAGACTTATTAAAGGAGTAATCAAAGAACAATCTTTAAAAGAAGAAAGTTTCGCATTTGATAATAATTTAGAATATCCCCAGTATACTCGCCCTGAAGTTTTTTATCCGAAAAAATTTTCCAAAGGCTTAAAAGTTCCCAAAGTTTTGTTATCTGGCAATCACCAAAAAATTGAAATTTGGCGCAAAAGACACAGCAAAAAACTTGAATAATTGATTTATTTGTTTAATAATTAATTAATTAAAATTAAATTAAAATTATGAGTAGCTTTAGAGATTTTTTATTAGATAATATTTTTAAATTAGCAGGAGGAAGCGATCTTAACGCTTTTTTAAGTTGGGTTGTAAATTTTATGATTTTTAGATTAATTTTAGTTGCTGGTTTGGTTGGTTTTAGTATTTATCAGCTTACCTTGCTATTTTTGAAAAAAGAAAAAATTATTAAAAATAAAACTTTATTAATAGTTACCTATATTGTTGAGTTTTTGGTTGCTGTTGGCTTATTCTATTTAGTTTCTTTGGAATTTTTCAATCAATTGATACTTTTGGTAATTTTAATAGTTAATCTAAGATTAATGATTAAAAAAATTACTCAAAAGAAAAAGTTTTCAATTAAAAATAATGGCTGGCTTACAGAATTCATTATAGTTTTAATTTCTCTACTTGCTTTTTATATTGGCTGGTCAATGTATGCTCCCCTTAATCCATTTCAGCCATATTAATTTTCGATTTTAATGTCCGAGCTTGTTTTTGAAAAATCTTATTATTTGGGTTTGGCAAAACTTTCAATTTACACTGATAAATTGGTTTTTAAAACTTTTTTAATAAGCGAAATTACAATTCCTTTAAATCAAATAGCTTCAATTACTTCTGGCGCTTTTTATGAGCCGCAAATTACCATTGAGACAACTGGCGGAGAAAAAATAGCTTTGCCGGCTTTTTTTAATAAAAAATCTTTGAAATCTGAAATAGAAAAAGCTCTTGAAAAAAGTAAAGAGCATTAGCTACTAATGAAGCTTGTTTTTTAGAAATTTTTTGTTAAAATAAATTCAGTTGAAAATGATGGTCGAAAGTAATTAAAGAAAAAAAATATGGCTGAAAATCCAAGTTATCAAGAATTTCTTGAATACGTCGTAAAAAATATTGTAGCTTATCCTGATCAAGTTAAAATTGACAGGAAAGTTGATGAAATGGGAGTTCTTTTAACATTAAAAGTTGCTCCTGAAGACGTTGGCAAAATAATCGGTAGAAGAGGAGCCACAGCAAGAGCTTTGCGTTCTCTTTTAAGGATTGTTGGAATGAAAACCAATGCCAGAGTCAATCTAAAAATAGAAGAACCAGAGGGAGCAAGAACTCCTGCTTCTAATTCTTCAAATCCTTCAACTTCAGCGATTGATGAAGTAATGGAGGGTTTAAATGAAGAGAAATAATAGTTCTTTGAAAACTATAGTTCTTTAACACAACAATACAAAAATTCCCGCTTTCGCGGGAATTTTTGTATTGTTAGATAATTGCAATTATAAATCCGTATGATTAATCGTATGGAAAATTGTATGGAAAATATTTCAAGTTTAAAATTCACCTTGTGGAATAGAGCGCAATTCTACAGGGTTTCACTTTGATATTTAAATTTTACATTTAAATACTGCTTTTGAAACTAAACTTTAAATAGCAATAATGGTTTAAGTTGAAATTACCAAAGACACAGAAAATTGAACCTTTTAATTCTTGACTTAATTGAAATTTGTTTTTATAATGATTATAGGTATTATTATTGGTAAAATAAGAATTTGAGTTTTAAATCAAAAAAGATTGAAAAAAAGTGTAATAAATTAAGAAGTTAGACGTCATTACTTGGTGATAGCAAAAATAATAATAAATTTGTAAAAAATTTTTAGAAATAAAGAAACTTAAAAAAAGAAATTTCAAGAAAAATCGCTAATAAAGAAACTGATAAGTTAAAACTGAAATTAAGATGCTTTGTTGTTCGATATTGAAAGATAATTGTTTTCATTATCTTTCAATATGGAACAAGAAAGGTCAGACTTGTTCCAATCCCTTATAAGGGATTACCTTGAAATCCTGAGTTTTAAGAAACATTGTTAAGAGGTCGATAGCTAAGACACTTAGCTAAATGTTTTGGAAAACTCGCTAAAGGCTTTTAAGGTAATTGCAAATTAATTAATTGAAAAACAAAAATGAAAACGAATTTAAAAAGAATTTTTGCAGCTTCCTTAACAGTTTTAGTTGTGATGGGAATGGTTGGACCAGCTTCAGCTGCTACAATTGAAGAGCAGATTGCCCAATTGCAAGCCCAGCTTCAAGCTTTAATGGCGCAGTTGTCAGGTCAACAATCTCAACCAGCTTTAGTGTTAACTAAGGATCTTCGATATGGAATGACAGATCCTGAAGTTTCAATCTTGCAGCAAGGTTTAGCAAGAGATCCTCAGGTTTATCCAGAAGGATTAGTAACAGGTTACTTTGGAACTTTAACCAGAGCTGCGGTTGTTAGATTTCAAGAGAAATATGCTTCTGAAGTTTTAACTCCACTTGGATTAACAAGCGGAACTGGATTTGTTGGAGCAGCTACCAGAGCTAAATTCAATGCTTTGTATGGAACTCCAGTTGTTCCATCAGTTACTCCATCAGTTTCTCCAACAGCAACTCCAACCCCATCAGTTACACCAGCTGAAGGCTCAATTTCAATTAACTTGTATGGAACTCCAGCTAATGGAACCCAAGTTAGAGCTTCACAAACTGATGTAGCTATTATGGCATTTGAAACCAGGGCTTATTCCTCTAATATGACTATTCAAAGAGTTAATGTTGATTTTAGCTTTAGACCATGGCTTTACTTAAGAGATGTAAGCTTGTGGGATGGTTCAACCTTAGTTGGAAGAATCAATGTTTCTTCATCAAATGTTGAAGAAATAACAGTTGGAAGCGATTATAGAGTTGTTTTCTCAGGAATTAATGTTTCAGTTCCAAAAGATGCAACTAAAGTTTTAACTGTTAAAGTTTCAACATTAGGCTCTCCATTAACAGGAACTTGGACTGGAGTTAGTGGAGAAAAAGTTGAGCTTAAAGCTCAAGCAGTTAGAGCTATTGATACAGCTGGATTAAATCAGTATGCTCCTGCAGACAGTAATGTTGTATTTAGAACATTTGATTTTAAAGACAATGACGTTGTTGAAATCGATGTTTTAGCTAATTCTAATTCACCAGTTGAAAGAGTTGTAAGAGTTTCTTCAACTTCTCCAACTTATGGTGTTTCAGCATTAGTATTTGATTTAATGGCAAGAGCAGGAGATGCTAGATTAATGCATATTACTGTTGATCTTACTGGTAATGTAGCTCTTAATGGACTTGTTAATAATGTTTATCTTTATTATGGAGGAAACGTTATTGCCAGCGCTCCAGTTACTACAACTAGCTTAACAGACACCGTTGATTTAGTTCTTACTCCATCTTCTTATGTTACTTTGCCTGCTGATCAAAGAGCAACTTTTGAATTGAAAATTGATATGCCAGCTATTGCTCCCACATCACCTTCTTATGGAGATTCAGTAGCTCTTAGTGTAGATACGGTTTATGCTGAAAATTCAGCTACTTATGCTACTGTTAACAAAACAGCTAATTTTGCTGGTAAACCAATGTATGCTTACATTAATTACCCAACTTTAGCTTTAGTTGGTTCAAATCCTGTTCCAACTCTTGATCC
>DAOTOJ010000002.1:0-75241 GCA_035451285.1 Minisyncoccota bacterium | reverse complement strand
TTAATTACCCAACTTTAGCTTTAGTTGGTTCAAATCCTGTTCCAACTCTTGATCCTAATACTTCAACAATAGCAGGAGCTACAATTCAAATGGCTGTTACTGCTAATGGAAGCGATATTTATATCAACGCTACTAGCGGAGTAGTTGCTACTACATCAGCCACTACTTCAACCCTAACCGTTACCGGTCCCGGTGTTGAAACAAGCGGTGGTTACTTCATTGTTAGAAATGGAGAAACTAAGACATTGAGCTTAGCTATTTCCATGAATAACTCAGGAGGAACTCCTGGACAAAAGCAAGCTTGGATTAGTAAATTTATATGGGAAGATGGTACTTATAAAAATACTTGGACTAATATGCTTGGCTTAGGTTCAGATACTACTCCAGGTTCAATTTTCTACACCATGCCTGTTAATATGAGTAACTAATCTTTTTGTTGATTTTGTAGAAATTGATTCAATAAGCCGCGGCGAAGCCGCGGCTTATTGTGTTTTTTATAAAAATTTCTTATAATTTTAAAATAACCAATTGAAAAATTATGAAAGAAATTTTTATAAAAAACCAATCCGGAATTTTAAAAACTATTAAAATTATTCTTTATTTAACACTTTTAACCCCCTTAGTGGTTAATTCTAATTTTTTGTTTCCTTATGTTTTTGGAAAAGCAATCTTTTTTGAATTATTAATTGAAATAGCTTTAATTTTATTTTTAGGAATTCTAATTTTTACTGATTTTAAAATCCAAATTGATAAATTTTCAATAATTGTTTTTATTTGGGTTTTGGTTATTTTGTTATCAGGAGTTTTGGGAGTTGATTTTTATAATTCATTTTTTTCAAAAGCAGAAAGAATGACTGGAATTTTCTGGTATTTGCATTTAATAGTGTTTTTTATAATGCTTATTAGTATCTTTGGCAAAAATGAAAAAAGCTGGCTTAATTTTTTAAAAGCTAATTCAATAATTTCCTTAGCTATTGGTTTGTCAGCAATTTTAACAACTCCTAATTTGTTTTCAGGTTCATTTTTGAATATCCGCGACAGATTAGGAGGCTCATTTGGCAATCCTTCGTTTTTGGCAACTTATTTTGTAATTATTGTGTTTTTAAATATCCTGTTATTTATTAAAAGCCAAAACAAGGAAAAATATTTTTGGGGTTTTTCAGGGGTTTTTTCTTTAATAATGGTTTTTATTTCAGGAACCAGAGGAGCTTATGTTGGCTTAATTTCGGGAATGCTGGTTTTTATTGTTTTAACTCTTATCAAGTCAAAACAATTTAGAAAAACAGCTTTAATAATTTTAGCTGGGTTTGTTTTATTGGCTTTGTCATTTGTGATTTTTAGAGATTTTTGGATGAAAGCTTCTCCAGCAATCAGCGCCAGAGTTTATTCAATTACCGAGTTGCCTTTGCCAAGATTAATTGTCTGGAAAATGGGTTTTGAAGGGTTTTTAGCTAGGCCAATTTTTGGCTGGGGAGGAGAAAATTTTATTTATGTTTTTAATAAATTCTTTAATCCGGAATTATTTTTATATGAACGAGCTATTTTTGACAGGCCTCATAATAGACTTGTGGAAATTGCAGTTAATAATGGAATTATTGGCTTAATTTCTTATTTATCAATTTTTGGATTTTTAGCTTATAAAATTTTAAAGGAAATTTTTAATAAAAATCAATTTAATCAGGTTTTATTAGCTTCTTTGGCTTCTGTGGCAGGACTTTTCACAGCATATTTTGTCCAGGATTTGGTATTATTTGAAATGCCGACTTCGGGTATTATGTTTTTTGAATTTTTGGCTTTCAGCTGGTTTTTTGTTTTTAATAATCCGGAATTTCGTTCAAATAATTTATCAGAAACCAAAAATAATTCTCAATTTAATAAAACTTTTAATTTGAATTTTAAAAAACTTAAAGAGCCGATTTATGTTATAGCTATTTTAATTGTGGTTTGTTCATTTTATTTTGGAATTTTAAAACCGGTTAATGCTTCCCAGAATTTAATTAAATCAATTGCCTATGTGAATACTTCACAAGAAAATTATTTAAAAACTGGTTTTGATTTTTATCAAAAAGCTCGAAAAGCTGACACTTTCTTGAACAAGGAAATTGATATCAATACTTCTAGAAGATTAAGGACTTCATTTAATAATACTTTGGCTTTGGCAACTACCAGCCAAGAGATGTTGATTGATTTTGGAAGTTCTCTTTTTGAAAACTTATTAATTGATGGTAAAAAGCATAAAAATGATTATGATTCTTTAGTTGAAGCTGGTTCTTTAAGTTTTTATCTTAAGGGCTTAGGAATTGAAACTAAACCCAATTTTGAAGAAATTAAAAGCCAAGCTGTTTTAAGAAGTCCTAAAAGAGTTGATATTTATGAAAATGCTTTTAGTTTTTATTTTGCAAGCGATGATAAGGAGAAAGCTTTAGAAAACCTGAATTATTTGAATAATTTAGGAGTTAAACTAAGCGAATTTTATTTTTTTAACGGGATTTATGAGGCGCGCTGGGGAGATTTTGAAAAAGCCAAAGAAAACTTGAGGTTGGCAAAGGAAAATAATTACAATGTCAGTAATTTAGCTTTACAGCAAGTTGTCTTAAATGATTTTGGGTCAAAAGGAGAGTTTGACAAGCAAATTGAATACTTGGATTTATTAATTGAGTTAGCCAATGATGTTAATGAGCAAGCTATTTGGAAAATGATTAAAGTTGATTTGTTAATTAGAAGTGGCCAAATCCAAGAAGGAGAAAATTTGCTTAAAGAATTATTAGCCCAATATCCCAAAGAAGCTGACCAAAAAATAATTTTGGAATTTTTGCAAAGCAGAGGAATGGAAATCAATTTGTAGTTTTTAATATGTGGCTTATTTTTATTTTAGCTAGCATTTTTTCTGGTTCAATAATTTTAAAACTGATAGATTCTAAAGATATTTTTAAAGGCCCTGTTAGGTTTTTTTCTTTTATAGTTTTGGGATTAAGCTTTTTAGGTTTAGTGACTTTAGTTTTAGCTGTTATTTCTAAAGATTTAAATTTAGCAATAATTTTAGGGGTTATTATTAGTTTTAGCGGAACTATTATTTTTGCTTTTAAGAAAAAAGACGATTTTTTGGGGAGTTTTAAATTAATCTCAGTTATTTTTAAAAAAAGCGATATTCTTAGTTATTTGATTTTAAGCGGATTTTGCGTTTTAAGCCTGATTATTTTGTTTCAAAACTTAGTTTTTGAAAACGGTTTTCCCAAAGTAACTTTAGCAGGTTGGGGAGATACTGCTTATCACTTGGATATTATTAAAACTTTGGAAACTTCAAAACCTTTTGAACTTATTCAGCCAATAGCCAGCGATTACCCCTTAACTTATCCATTTTTAATTGATTTTTTGAGCGCCATTTTTTTGAAACTTGGAATGAGCTTGGAAATTGCTTTTCATTTGCCAACTTCAATTTTATTAATTTGTTTAATATTTCTGGTTTTTTATTTTGGAAAGCAGTTTTTAAGCAAAAAATATTTAACTATAATCTTTGTTTTATTAATATTCATTGGTTCTGGTTTTGGCTTTTATTGGTTTTTAAAAGATGTTAATAGTTTTTCACAAACCCAAAATATTTCTTATCTTGAATCCTTAAAAATTAATTTTTTAAATCCTAAATTTGAATATACCCATATGGATGAAACAACTGGAGGAAAAGAAGAGTCTAAAAACAGTCCGGTAAATATTGTGTGGATAACTCCGTTAATTTCGTTTTTTTCCCATCAAAGGTCATTTATTTTAGGGGCTGGCTTGGGATTTATATTTTTAATTGGTTTTTTAAGTTATTCAACTAAAGAACGATTTAATTTTTTGATTCCATTGTCTTTTATGCCAATAGTTCATAGCCACAGCTTACTAGCCTTACTGATATTTTTTGCAAGTTTTATAGCTTTTAATTTCAAGGAATTTAATTTTAAAGACAAAAATTATCTAAAATATTTTATAAAGGTTGGCTTAGTAGCCTTAATAATTGCTTTGCCGCAAGTAATTTTTTTGTATCAAGGGATTTTTTCAAGTAGTGGCAACTCGTTTTTTGCTTTAGAATTTGGCTGGCTGGCTTGTTCTCACAATAATTCCCAATTTTTATGCGATGATTTGAATTTTATAGAGAGTTTTTTAACGGCTTTAATTTTTTGGATTAAAAATTTTGGAATCATTTTTATTTTATGGCTTAGCTTTTTATTTTTTAAAAAGCAAAAGCAGGAGTTAAAAATTTATTTTCCATCTCTAATTTTATTTGTTTTGCCAAATATAATTAGATTCCAAAGTTGGCCATTTGATAATAATAAAATTTTGTTTTGGTGGTGGGTTTTGGCTATTTTTTTAATATTGTTTTATTTCGATAAAGCTTTTAAAAAAAATGAAACAACTAATAAATCAAAAGCAAAAAATGTTTTATTGGTTATAGGGCTAATAATTTTTGTTTTAATAGCAAGCTTTTCGTCAATTATTGATTTAAGAAATAGGGTAGTTAATCGTCAAGTTTATGGATATTATGGAGAAGAAGAAATGGCTTTGGCGGGGTTTATCAATAATAATACTAAGCCGAATGATGTTTTTTTATCAAATTATTATGCTGACCAATTTATTCCAATGCTAACTGGCAGAAAAATTTATTTAGGATATACTGGCTGGTTATGGAGCCAAGGAAATGGCGAAGAAATTGATAGAAGGAATAAAGTAATTAATGAATTTTTAAACACCAAAGATCCTAAAATTTTATGTCAAGAAGGGATAAATTATTGGTTAAAAGATAAAAGGTTTTTTGATGATTATCAGGGAGTTGACGAAGGATTTGAAAATGCTGGAGAGGTTGTTTTTTCTTTAAATAGCCCTTATTATGGTAAAAGGGAAATAATTAAACTTAATTGCCCCAACTTATGAAAAATTTTTTAAAAAGCAAGAATTTTTTAATAATTATTTTAGTTATTTTGGGATTAACTACCCGCTTAATATTTTTAGATCATCCCAATGAGTTGGTGTTTGATGAAGTTCATTTTGGAAAATTTGTGTCAGCTTATTTTACAGGTGAGTATTATTTTGATATTCATCCGCCATTGGGAAAACTATTAATTGCTTTAGGAGCTAAACTTGGAGGTTATGATAATTATGTTAATAATTTTGGAGTTTTTGATTTTGCAAATATTGGCGAAGAATTTCCAAGTGATTTAAATTATGTTTCTTTTAGGATTCTACCAGCAATTTTTGGGGGCTTAATTCCCTTAGTTGTTTTTCTATTTTTAGATGCTTTGAAACTTCCAAGAAAATTTGCATTTTTTGCTGGCTTATCGTTGGTTTTTGAAAACGCCTTAATTACTCAATCTCATAATATTTTAATGGATTCGTTTTTAATATTTTTTGGATTTTTGGGATTATGGTTTTTTCTAAAAGCCAGAGAAAAAGATTACAACAACTTATTTTTGCTGTTAATGGCTTTTTCTTTAACTTTTAGTTTTGGTATCAAGTGGACTGGCTTGTCATTTTGGGGATTAGCCGGACTAATCGCTCTTTATGATTTGTTTAAAACTTCAAGTTTAAGCGGCAATAAATTACAGCTAAAAAGATTTTGGGTATTTTTTAAAAATTTGTTTACCAATAAGAAAACTTCAAAAATAATTTTAGATATCTTAATTTATTTTATAATTTTGCCCTTTGTTATTTATTTTCTAATTTTTGCAATTCATTTTTGGCTTTTGCCAAATCCTGGAAATGGCAATGCTTTTATGAGCGAGGAATTCAATAATAATAAATTTAATGTCTTTGAAAAATTTTTAGAACTAAACATCCAAATGTATCAATCTAATATTTCCATTAAAGCATCTCACCCTTATGGCTCGCCATTTTATTCTTGGCCTTTAATGCTTAAACCAATTTATTATTGGGTTGATTCTAATAGCGAGATTCCAAGCAGGATTTATCTTCTTGGAAATCCAATTATTTGGTATAGCGCCTTAATCGGTTTAATTGGTTCTCTACTATTAAAGGGATTAACTGACCAAGAAAAATTCCAGAGAAATGTTTTAGTAATTGGCTATTTTGCAAATTTTCTGCCATTTTGGGAGGTTAGCAGGGTTCTGTTTTTGTATCATTATTTTGCAGCCTTTATTTTTTCAGTTTGCCTTTTATGGTTCTCTTTGGCTCATTTAAAGGTTAATAACAAGGTTGTTTTAGTATTTTTTGCTTTAACAATTATTAGTTTTATGTTTTTTGCGCCTTTAACCTATGGTTTTCCTTTAACTCCCTCGAAATACAATTTAAGGATTTGGTTAAAAACTTGGATTTAAGCGGTTTAATTTTATAATCGTTACTAACAATAAATTGTTGAATTTTTGAAAATTGATGTTATAATTAGTTTTTCAAATGGTACTATGATTACAATTAGATTTAAAAGAGTAGGGAAAAAGCATCAACCAAGCTATCGAGTAATAGTTACTGATAAAAATTTAGGCGGACCAAAAGGAAAGGCAATTGAATATCTTGGCTGGTATAATCCTTTATCAAAGAAATATTCTTTGAAAAAAGAACGTATTTCCTATTGGCTTTCTCAAGGAGCCCAAACCTCGGATTCTTTATATAATTTATTGGTTAAAGACGGGATAATCACTGATAAGAAAAAAGTTATCAAGATTAAACCCAAGAAAAAAGCAAAAGAAGAAAAAGGACCAGAGAGTTCATCGGTTATAACCAATCAAGAAGCGGTTGAAGAAACAACTGAGGCTCAAATAAAGCCAGAAGTTGAAGTTGAAGAAGCTAAATAAACGCTGTTGCTAACGGAACAATCGCGTAATACTACAATTTAATTTAACTTTATTATTATCAATTCAGACTTGACCTTTGTGATATAATAATTATTTACAGGGAAAATTAAAATAATTTTCAAAATATGAAAAAGAATCATTTAACTAATATTTTGACAATTTTAGCGGTAATTGTTTTAAGCGCTTATTTGTTAGGATTTGGGACTTTAAAAACAAAACCAAGCTTGGCAGCTATCCCTGAAAATAATTTAGAAGCAATTTCTAAACAGCTTGAAATTATTAAAAATTGGTTGAACCAAAGGACAACGGTTGATGATTCAAATCAAGTTGTTAGTCCGGAACCATTCGAAAATCAGGAGCAAGCTTTAAATGTTTCTAATTTAGCTCAAAGTTATGAAGAACAAATTATCAGAGTTGTTGAAAATAGCAATGATTCAGTAGTAAGTATAATTATTAGCAAAGATTTGCCAGTTATTGAAAGGTACTACATCAATCCTTTTGGAGATTTTGATATTCCGGGATTTGAATTCTATTTTAATTTTCCGCAATATCGCCAAAATGGAACTCAAAAACAGGAAATTGGAGGAGGTAGTGGATTTGTAGTGTCAAAAAATGGCTATATTGTAACTAATAAGCATGTAGTTAATGATTCAACTGCGGAATATACGGTATTGTTAAATAATGGTCAAAGATTACCAGCTAAAGTTGTGGGTAAAGATCCAGTATTAGATGTGGCAGTTATTAAAGTAGAAGCTAATAATTTGAAACCTTTGCCTTTAGGCGATTCAAGCAATTTAAAATTAGGCCAAAGCGCAATTGCTATTGGTAATGCTTTAGGAGAATTTAAAAATACAGTGAGCGTGGGAGTTATTTCCGGGCTTTCTAGAACAATTCAAGCGCAAGGAGAAACTTTAACTAATGTGATTCAGACAGACGCAGCTATTAATCAGGGAAATTCAGGGGGACCTTTATTAAATTTGAAAGGCGAAGTTATTGGAATTAATACCGCAGTTGCTTTAGGGGCTGAAAATATTGGTTTTGCAATTCCCATCAACCAAGTAAAAGGAGTTATTAACCAAGTTGTGCAAACTGGCAAGATTTCAACTGCTTATTTAGGGGTTTATTATTTAATAGTTGATGAAAATGTTAAAAAGGATTTGAACTTATCAGTTGATTATGGTGCTTTGGTAACTACCGGAAGTTCTGGTTGGGCAGTTGAACCGAATTCTCCTGCAGACAAAGCTGGAATAAAACCAAATGATATAATTTTGGAAATTAACGGGGAAAAAATTACAGCTGATAATCCTTTAAATATTATATTAAAAAAATATACTCCGAATACCGCGGTTAATATTAAAGTTTTGCGTGGCACCAAAGAACTAAATTTTAATGTTACTTTAGGAGAAAGAATTAATTAAAGACTAAACTTAAAAATAAATTTACAGATAATATGAATCCTTTTAATAGATTTACAGAAAAAGCTCAAGAAGCTTTGCAACAAGCGCAAGAAATAGCTTATGAAAAAAATCATAGCGAAATTTCAAGCTTGCATTTGTTATTAGCTTTACTTTTGCAAGAAGACTCAATTGTTTTGGAAGCATTTGAAAAGGCTAAAGTTAATAGCGAAGATTTGGTTTCTTCTTTGGAAGACAAACTTAATAATTTGCCTAAAATTATTAGTCTAAATCAAGGAACGCCATTTGGACAATTTTATGTTTCTGGGGAATTAATAGCGGCTCTTCAAAAATCAGCCGATATTTTAGTTAAATATAAAGACGAGTATATTGCTCCTGAACATTTATTTTTATCTTTAATTTCTGCCAAAACAAAAGCCAGAGAGTTTTTAGAGGAAAAGAGAATAAATTTACAAGAAGTTGAAAATAAAATAAAGGAATCAAAGGGAACAGAACTGATAACCGAAGAAACCGGATCTATAAAAAGAAAAATCCTCGATAAATATACTCTTAATTTGACAGACTTAGCCAAAAATAAAAAACTTGATCCAGTTATCGGCAGAGAGAAAGAATTAAGAAGATTAATGGAAATTTTGTCGCGCAGAACCAAAAATAATCCTTTGCTTATTGGAGATCCTGGGGTTGGAAAAACTGCAATTGTTGAAGGATTAGCTCAAAAAATTGTAATGGGTGAGGTTCCTGAAAGTTTAAAAAATAAAGAAGTTTTGAGTTTAGATGTCGGATTTTTGGTAGCTGGCACAAAATTTAGAGGAGAATTTGAAGAAAGATTCAAAAACTTGTTAAAGGAAATCAAAGAAGGGGAAGGGAAATATATTATTTTTATTGATGAAATACATACTATCGTGGGAGCTGGAGCAGCTGAAGGAGCTATTGATGCTTCGAATATGTTAAAACCAGCCTTAGCCAGAGGAGAGCTTCATGCTATTGGAGCAACAACTTTAACTGAATTTAAAAAATATATTGAAAGAGATCCTGCTTTTGAAAGAAGATTTCAGCCTGTTTATATTGAAGAACCAACTAGAGAAGATGCTATTAATATTTTAAGAGGTTTAAAGGAAAAATACGAGAATTATCACAAAATAAAAATTACTGATAATGCTCTGGTAGCAGCAGTTGATTTATCAATGAGATATATTACTGACAGATTTTTACCAGATAAGGCAATTGATTTAATGGATGAGGCTGCTTCTTCTTTAAGATTAGAAATTGAAAGTTTACCAAGTAAAATTGATGAAATCCAAAAACAGATTAGGAGTTTAGAGATTGAGATTGAAGCTTTGAAACAAGAAAATAACACTGCTTCGAAAAAACGCTTGCTTGAACTTTCAGAAGAAATAAAACCCTTAAAAAAGGAATTAACTAAACTGATGAAAAAGTGGGAAAACGAAAAATCGGGAATAATTAAATTGGGAGAAATTAAAAATGAAATCCAGAAACTTCAAGAAGAAGCCCAGTTAGCTGAGGAAGCTGGAGATTTGACTAAAGTTGCCGAAATTACTTATAGCAAAATTCCCCAAAAGCAAAAAGAATTGCAAGAACAAGAAAAAATAGTTCAAAAACTTAAAAGAAGAGCTCAGCTTTTAAAAGAGGCTGTGACTGAAGAAGAAATAGCCGAAGTTGTTTCGCGTTGGACTGGAATTCCAATTTCTAAGCTTTTGGAATCTGAAGCTGAAAAATTTGCTAATTTAGAAAAAATTTTATCAGCCAGAGTTGTTGGGCAAGATGAAGCTATTTCAGCTATTAGTAAAGCCCTTAAAAGATCAAGAGCTGGTTTAAGCGATGAAAATAAACCAATTGGCTCATTTATGTTTTTGGGCCCGACTGGAGTTGGTAAAACATACTTAGTAAGAAATTTAGCTGAAGTTGTTTTTGGAAGTGAAAAAAATATGGTTAGAATTGATATGAGCGAATATATGGAAAAACATTCAGTTGCCAGATTAATTGGTTCTCCACCGGGTTATGTTGGCTATGAAGAAGGGGGGCAATTAACAGAGATTATTAAACACAGGCCATATAGTGTTATTTTATTTGATGAAATAGAAAAAGCTCATCCTGAAGTTTTTAATATTTTGCTTCAAATCTTAGATTATGGAGCCTTGACTGATGGCAAAGGAAGAAGGGTTGATTTTAAAAATACTATTATTGTGATGACTTCTAATATTGGAAGCGAATATCTAAGACAAATGGAAAATTTAGGATTTAAAACCGAAGAGAAAGAAAAAGAAGCAAATCTAAAAAGCAAAATTTTTGAAAGTTTAAGAAATTATTTTAGACCAGAATTTTTAAATAGAATTGATGAGATTGTTATTTTTAATCCTTTAAGCAAGGAAGATATCAAAAAGATTGTTAACCTGCAGCTTCAAGAAATAATTGAAAGGCTTAAAAAGAAAAATATTGATATTGAAATAACCGAAATAGCTCGAAAAGTTTTGGCTGAAAAAGGTTTTGACCCTCAGTTTGGAGCCAGACCTCTGAAAAGAGTTATTCAAAAGGAAATTCTTGACCCTATTTCCGAAAAATTAATTGTTGGCAAAATTAAAAAAGGAAAAAAGATAATTGTTTCTTCGAAAAATAACGAAATTGAAATCAAAATCTAATTAATGGCTTCGGTTTTTTCTTTTTTGAAACGTAATTACTGGGTTTTAAAATATCTAGCGTTTGGCGCATTGCTATTAACTTTTAGTTTAAATCTTTTGAATTTTTTCTGGTGGTTTTTCTTGGTAATCTTTATTGGTGGCTTGATATTTGAGATGGTTCTTTTAAAAGATCCCTTAATTTCCTTTTTTTCTTTAACCATTGTGCCTGTGGCTTTTTTAAATGTTTATTTGTTTACTTCCCCAATTAATTATTTTCTAAGTATCTTTTTCCCAATCATTTTAATTATTTCAAAAAGATTTTTAACTAAAGAAACTTTAGCCTTAATAATAAGTTGTCTGTTGTTTTTCGTATTTTTCGATTTTTTCTTTTTAACTTTTTCAACATTTATAAATGTTTGGTTTTTATGGTTGATATTATTAATAATTCTGAGTATTTTTAATTATCTTATTTTTTCTTTTTTTAAAATCCAAAGAAGAATTTTAAAAACTATTTTGATTTCTTTTTTGGAAGCAGAACCATTTTTGTTTCTTTACTTTTTTCCATATAATTACGCTGTTTTGACTTTTATAAGCTTATTTTTATTTATTGTTATTAGCTCTAAAATTTTAAGTTTTGAAACCCAAAAAGAAAACCTTGGGTTAAGTTTTAAAAAAGATTTTTTGATGTTGGCTGTTCTTAGTTTGGCTTTAGTAATTTTTGGAATTCCTAAATAGTTTTTAACCAATTATTGATAATCTCTAGTGCTTTGGGAAAAATTTCTTTTTCTAAAATTTCCATTTCTTGACTAGTAAAATTATTTAAAACAAAATTTCCGGCTTTAGCTTTTGAGTTTTTATCCCTAATTCCTATTCTTAATCTATAAAAATCTTTGGTTTTAAGATTATTAATTATTGATTCGATACCATGATGGCCAGCTGAATTTCTGTTTCTAACTAATTTTAAGGTTTTGAAAATTAAGTCAGAATCATCTTGAACCACCAATAAATTATTTGGTTTTATTTTAAAGAATTTTAGAGCTTTACTAATGGCTATTCCAGAATCATTCATAAAAACCAAAGGCTTTAAAATTATAGCTTCACAGCCATTAATTTTAGTTTTAGCCATTAAGCTTGAAAGATTTTCTTTTTTTTCAAATTTTATTTTGTTTTGATTAGTCAAATAATCAATAAATTGGGAGCCAACATTGTGGCGGCTGGTTTTATAACCTTGCGAGGGATTTCCTAAGCCAGCGATAATTTTTAGATTCATATTTTATTATTATACTACATTTTATCTTTTATAAAGATGGGTTGATTTTTCAACCAATTTTGGGTAAAATTAAAAACCATGAATAACTCTTTTAAAAATACACTTTCTGAAATTTTTGAAACAATTTTAATTGCTTTAGTTATTGTTCTTCCAATAAGGTATTTTTTGATTCAACCCTTTATGGTTAAAGGACAATCAATGGAACCAACTTTTCAAGATAATAATTATTTAATTATTGATAAACTTTCTTACAGATTAAGGTCGCCAGAAAGAGGGGAGGTGATTGTGATGAATTCACCTTCAAACAACGGTCAATTTTTTATTAAAAGAATAATTGGACTACCAAATGAAACCTTGGAAATTAAAAATGGAAAAATTACTATTTATAACGAAAAAAATCCTCAAGGAATTACTCTAACAGAATCTTATTTGGGAAATGTCGAAACTCCAGGAGATTTATCAATTACCTTAAAAGATAACGAATATTTTGTGTTAGGAGATAATCGTTATCATTCTTATGATTCCAGAAGCTGGGGAGTTTTAGAGAAAGATAAAATAGTTGGAAAGGTGTGGGTTAGGCTTTGGCCTTTGAATGAAATTACGGTTTTTGCAGCCCCTAATTATTAATTTTTTATGAAAAAACAAAAAAATTACAAAAAAACTTATCAATCTCCTAAAGGAATGCACGATATTTTTCCTCCGTTAATTTTTTATTATGAAAAATTAAAGGAAATTTGTGCTTTAGAGGGAGATTTTTACGGTTATAAACAAATTGAATTGCCTATTTTAGAAAATAAAGAAGTTTTTGAAAGAGGCGTTGGTTCTAATACTGAGATGGTGGAAAAAGAAATGTATGTTCTAAAAACTAAAGGAGGAGATGAATTAGCTTTAAGGCCAGAAGGAACAGCTGGAGCAGCTCGAGCCTATATTCAAAACGGTTTTAATTCTTTGCCTCAGCCAGTAAAATTATGGTATTTTGGGCCAATGTTCAGGTACGAAAATCCTCAAGCTGGTAGATATCGCCAATTTTGGCAGGCTGGTTTTGAGTATTTTTCAGCAAGCGATCCAGCGGCTGATGCCGAATTAATTTATTTTGCTGATAATCTCCTTAGAGATTTTAAATTAAAAAATATTTTTTTTGAAATAAACAGCATTGGTTGTAACATCTGTCTCCCAAAATATAAAACAGCTTTGAAAAGTTATTATCGTAGTAAAGTTAAGTATTTATGCTCTGATTGTCGGGCAAGGTATAAAAATAATCCTTTAAGATTATTAGATTGTAAAAAAGAAAGCTGTTTAATTTATAAAAAGAATGCGCCTCAAATTCTTGATTATCTTTGCAAGAACTGTAAAACTCATTTTCAGGAAGTTTTAGAATACTTGGATAATTTTAAGATTACTTATGTTTTGAATCCTTATTTAGTAAGAGGTTTAGATTATTATAATCGAACTGTTTTTGAAATCGCTATTTCGGATAAAAAACTAGAAACCGAAGAAGATATTAACGCTACTTTGGCATTAGGAGGGGGCGGAAGGTATGATTATTTGGTTAAATATTTAGGAGGAGAGGATACCCCTGCTTTGGGATTTGCTTTGGGAATTGATAGGATTGTTGATATTTTATCAGCTTTAAAAACCTGGGAATTTAAGGAAAAACCAGATGTTTTTGTAGCTCAAATTGGCAAATCAGCTAAAAATGTCTTTTTTGAATTGCTTGAAAAGTTTAGAAAATCAAATATTAAAGTAAGCTTCGATTTATCAAGAGATAGCCTAAAAGCGCAATTGGGTTTAGCTGATAAATTGGGGGTAAAGGTAGTAATTATTATGGGCCAGCAGGAAGTTTTAACAAAAACCTTAGTTTTAAGAGATATGACAGAGGGAACTCAGGAAATTATTAATATCAATAAAGTTGTTGAAAAGGTAAAAGAGAAACTTCACAAATAAAGGAAAGCTGCTAAATTATTAATAACTTGTTTTAGCTTTAGATTATGGGTAGCGTTGAATTCTGGGTGGTTCTGTGATAATATAAAAAATATGGAAAAAATAGCTCTCGAAGCACAAATAAAAGATAAAAAAGCCTCAAAAATCAGAAAACAGGGGTTTATTCCAGGCGTTTTATATGGTCCTTCTTTGAAGGATAATTTAGTTTTGATGTTTGAAAAAAACAATTTAAAGAATATTAAGAAGGCGTACGATGAAAATTTGATTATTAATTTAAAGGTTGAAGACAAAAATTATCCTAGTTTAATTTATGACATCCAAAAAGATTATTTAACTGGTGAGATTATTCATGTAGATTTTTATAAATTTGATGAAACCAAGAAAGTCAATGTTTCTTTGCCAGTTGAAATTATTGGAAAATCGCCCCTTCAGGAATTAGGGGGGATGATAAATAAAAACATCGAAAGATTAGAAGTAGAATGTTCGCCCTTAGATATCCCAACAGATATTAAGGTTGATATTTCGGCTCTTGTTGAATTTGGGGATAATATTTACTTGAAAGATATTAAATTGCCAGAAGGGGTTGAAACCAAAATTGATTTGGAAACTCCTTTAGTTACTATTTTGGCTCCTAAAGAAGAGAAAATCGAAGAAGAGGTAAAAGAAGGAATTTCAGAAGAAGCCCCGATTATTCCAGAGGGCGAAGAGCCAAAAGAAGAAATTACCAAAGAGAGCGAGAATAATTAATATTTTCAAATGTGTACTTTTAAATTTTTTAGAAGTAGTAGAAAAAACGAAGAGTTAAATATTGAAGAAACTGAAGATAATAAATTTTCAGATATTAGTTTCGAAAAATCAACTATTGGTTTAATTGATAAATTTAAAAACAAAGAACAATCAAAAAATTTTTCAGGAATTTTTCAATCTTTTTTAAATTTTCTAAAAGGTTTAGGAGTTTTTGTTTTGATAGGAATTTTAATGGGTAAAGAAATTGGTTTGGTTTATGCCCCAATAAATATAACTGAAGAAATTCCGATAGAAGAAAATAGGCTCAGTTCAAAAACTGAGATTTTAGAAAACGAATTCGAAAAACTTTTAGAGGATATTGATAGATACGAACAACAAATTTTAATTCTTCAAAAGAATAAAAAGACTCTAACTAATGAAACAAAATTGTTAGATAGCGAAGTACAACAAGCAAATTTACAAATTCAAGCTTTAGATTATCAAATTTCTTCTTTATCCAGAGAAATTGATAAAGAAAACGAACGTCTTATGGAAAATTCCGCTGAGATAGCCCAAAGAAAATTGGTTATTGAAGAATTATTAGCTGAGGAATATGTTGCTAATCAAAATTCTCAAATTGGAAAAGTATTAGCCAGTAAAAATTTAAACGATTTTTCTGAGAGTCTAAATTATCAATTGTCTTTAAAAACCAACATTGAAAATCAGCTTAAAGAAATAGAAAAGATCAAACAAATTTTAAATTCTCAAAACGAAGAATTAAAAAATAAAAAAAGTGATTTAGAAATTTTGTTGTCTTTAAAGCAAGAGCAAGCAAAAATCTTATCAGCTAAAAAAGAAGAAAAAGAAAAATTATTAGCTTTAACTCAGGGGACAGAGAGCAAATATCAGGAACTTTTGGCCCAATCGCAAAAAACAGTTGAGGGATTAAAGTCTCAAATTTTTTCTTTAAGAAGTGGGGAGGAATTAACTTTTGAACAGGCTTTAGAATACGCTCAGTATGCCAGTGAAAAAACCGGAGTAAGAACAGCTTTAATTTTAGCTGTTTTAGACAAAGAATCTAATTTTGGAAAAAATAATGGTAAATGTAATTATCAGGAAGCTATGAATCCCAAAGAAATTCCATTTCTTATGCAAATTACCAAAGAATTAAATACTGACCCCAATCTTGTTCCAGTTTCTTGTCCAATCTTAAGCGATGGAAATTATGGGGGAGCAATTGGCCCAGCGCAATTTTTGCCTTCGACTTGGCTTGAGTATCGTGATTTAATTCAAAAAATTACCAATAGAGTTCCTTCTCCTTGGAATCCTCAGGATGCTTTTTTAGCAGCTGCCTTATATTTGAAAAACAACGGAGCTGATTCTCAAAATTATAATAACGAAAAAATAGCAGCTGCTAAATACTATGGGGGTGGAAAATGGAACTATTATCTTTATTCTTATGGCAATAGAGTAATGGAATTAGCTGCTTTTTATGAAGAACAAATTAATAATTTAAATAGTAAATTGATTTTAAAAAACATTGAGACTTATTTAGCTTTTAAAGATATCAAGGGCCTTAAAAAAGAAAAAATAATTTTTTAGTAACAAAGACTTTCAATAATTTAATAAAAAGATAGGTTTTGGCATTTATTAATTATCGATTACAAGATAAAACAACTTATTTGATTTTTGGGTATTTTTATGATATAATAATATAATAAAAAGAGCCAAACAGTCGCCCGGTTCTTAGGAATCAGGGAGGAAAGTCCGGATACCCTCTACCTTAAGGTAGAAAAACGCAATGGGTAAAAGCCCATTCTTAGCTAAATTCAATTTTTAGCTAAGCAAGGTGCGAACAGTGACGCTTCGAAATGAAAATTTCGGAGTATCCTTTAAAACTATTTAAAGGATAAATCCTAATGAAAATTAGGGGTGAAACGGCTAAATCCTTGCGGGGTACAAGGCCGTATCCAAGAGTTTTAAACTTTTGGAGGTGCCGCAAAGAGTTGATTAAGTAATTAATCAACCAAGATTAATGACTGTTTTAAACAGAATCCGGCTTATGGCTCTTTTTATTTTTTGTTTTTTATGTTAGAATTTTTTTCTGAATTATAAAGTAATAAAAATATGAAAAAAGATATTCATCCTCAGTATTATGAAAATGCCCAAATTAAATGTGCTTGTGGCAACGTAATGACTACCGGTTCAACCAAAGCCAAAATAGAGGTAGAAATTTGTTCCAAGTGCCATCCATTTTTTACTGGCGGAGAAAAATTAGTTGATATTGCTGGAAGAGTTGAAAAATTCAAAGAAAGAGCTAAAAAATCTCAACAAATAAAACTAGAGAAAACAAAAACCGTCTCAAAAACTACCTCTAAAGCTAAATCCAAATCTAAAAAGTAAGAGGTTTTTGGGATATTTATGGAAGAAAAAATAGCACAACTTCAAGTTGAAAAATTAGAATTAGAAAATAAATTTTTAAATCCTGATTTTTTAAAATCACCGGATTATTTAGAAGCTCAAAAAAAATACAATAGAATTTCTGAGATAATTGAAACTTACCAAAAGCTTCAAAAACTTCAAAAGCAAATTAAGGAAAACAAAGAACTTATTGATAAAAACGATGATCAAGAGTTGATTAATTTAGCGATTAGCGACAATTCTCAAAAAGAGTTAGAGAAGAAAAAGATAATTGCCAAATTAAATGACTTGCTAGATGATTTTTGGGGCATTAAAAAAGAAGAAATTAACAGAATTTTTTTAGAAATAAGAGCCGGTACTGGCGGAGACGAAGCCGCACTGTTTGCTGGAGATCTTTTTGAAATGTATCATAAGTTTTTAGTTCGCAAAAAATTTGATTTTAAGATTATCAGTGAAAGTAAAAATGAATTGGGCGGATATAAAGAAATAATTTTGGAGATTAATGGTAAAAATATCTATGAATTGTTAAAAAACGAAAGCGGGGTTCATCGGGTACAACGTGTTCCGCTTACTGAAAAATCTGGAAGAGTCCATACTTCAACTGCTACCGTGGCAATTATTCCGGTTTATAAAAATACGGAGTTAAAAATTGACGATAAAGATTTAGAAACTACCTTTTTGAGGAGTAGTGGGCCGGGTGGGCAGAATGTTAACAAATTAGAAACAGCTGTTAGAATTAAGCATTTACCAACCGGAATAACTGTTACTTGTCAATCAGAAAGATATCAGCATCAAAATCGCGAGAAAGCTTTGGAAATTTTAAAAACTAAACTTTACCAATTAGAACTTGAAAAACAAGCAAAAGATATTTCTTCAAATAGAAAAGAGCAAATAGGTAAGGGCGAAAGAGCTGAAAAAATAAGAACTTATAATTTCCCCCAGGATAGAATTACCGATCATCGTTTAAATAAATCATTTAATAATATTAGTAGAATTTTACAGGGAGAATTAGAGATTATTTTACAAGAATTTGAAAAACAAGAAAATTTAGTCAAACAGCATGATTAAAGAAAAAATTACTGAACTTGAAACAAAATCTTTAGAGTCAGGAACTTTGGTAGTTTTTGCTACCACTTTAATTGGTTCGGTTTTAGGAATAGTTAAAAATATTTTGCTTGCTTCTCGATTTGGAGCAAGCATTTATTTAGATATTTATTTTGCAGCTTTCAGAATTCCTGATTTTTTTTATAATATTTTTGTTTTTGGGGCTTTGAGTAGTGCTTTTTTCCCTGTTTTTTCTGAAACTATTTTAAAAGGTAAAGAAGAGACGTTTAAGTTATTTAGCTTTATTTCAGCAGTATTTATATCGCTTTTAATAATTTTAAGCTTAATAGTTTTAATTTTTAATGATCAGATTGCTTATCTTATTGCTCCGGGATTTCCCAAAGAAGCTTTGAAAGAATTGGCCACGATTATTCCAATTTTAATGCTTCAACCCTTATTTTTATCTTTAGCTAACTTAACAGCTAATTTTTTGCAACTTTACAAAAGATTTTTTATCTCAACTTTCGCTCAAATTTTTTATAATTTGGGAATAATTTTTGGAATAATTTTTTTAACCAATAGTTTGGGAATTAAAGGAGCTATTTGGGGAGTAATCTTAGGATCGTTTCTTTATTTAATAATTCAAATCCCGACCTTAAAAAATTTAGGATTTAAATTTAGTTTAAAAATTAAAGAATCGCTAAATTATTTTAAAAAAATTATTAAATTGATGATTCCCAGAACATTGATGCTTTTAACTAACAATGCGATTTATTTTGAAATTACAATTGCTGCTTCTTTTTTAGCTAGTGGCAGTTTAGCTAATTATAATTTAGCTGATTCAATACAGTCTTTACCCCAAACAATTATTGCTTTGTCATTCATTACTGTAGCTTTTCCGGCTTTATCTAATTTTTGGGCAAAATATCAACAGGAAGAGTCTCAAGAATTAAAAGAATCTTATCTTAATAATTTTGAAAAAGTAGTTAAGGATACAATGAGCAATATTTTAACAATTATTATTCCAATATCACTGCTATTAATTGTTTTTTCAAGGGGAGTAGTATCCTTGCTTTTTGGTTATGGAAATTTTTTAGAATCAGATCAAATAATTACCGCCAATCTTTTAGCAATTTTTGCAGTATTTTTACCAATCCAAGCCTTGATTTTATTTTTAATTAGGGTTTTCTTTTCGTTTAGCGATAGTAAATCTCCCTTTATTAGTCTTTTAATATCTTTAGTTTTTTCAGTTCCTCTAATTTGGTTTTTGTCAAAGACAAGCGGTGTTTATGGTATAGCTTTGGGTGTGGGAATTGGAGCTTTGGTTAACCTGATAGCTTTGATCGGTTATTTACAGAAAAAAATTAACCTTGATTTTAAAAATATTTTCAAGATTTCTTTAAAATCCTATGCTTATGGTTTAATTTCTTGTTTAATTGGTTTTGGAGTTTATCAATTATTGAATTTGATAATTATAAATAGCAGTTTTATTTTTCTTTTGTTAAAACTTTTAATAGCTGTTGGAATAGCTATTGGTGTTTCTATTTTGTTTGACAAAAAATCAATTTTTAAAATCTTAACTCAATCCTTTAAAAAATTGATATTTAAAAATGGAGATAAAAAACATTAGAAATTTTGTAATTATTGCCCATATTGATCATGGCAAATCAACTTTAGCCGATAGATTTTTAGAAATTACTAAAACTATTGATAAGCGAGTTTTTCAAGATCAATATTTAGACAGAATGGATTTAGAAAGAGAACGAGGAATTACCATTAAAATGCAGCCGGTAAGAATGGTTTATCAGCCACTGGTTTCTAAAGATTCGAATGGGTCAAAGGAAGGTAAATTTATTTTAAATTTGATTGATACTCCGGGACACGTTGATTTTTATTATGAAGTTTCCAGGTCTTTAAAGGCAGTTGAAGGAGCTATTTTATTGGTTGATCTAAAAGCCGGAATTCAGGCCCAAACTTTGGCCAATTTAAATCGCGCTTTAGAAGAAAATTTAGTTATTGTTCCGGTTTTGAATAAAATTGATTTGGCTAATAACCAAGAAGAAATTCCTGACCTAAAAAAAGAATTAGCTAAACTTATAGGTTGTGAAAAAGAGAAAGTCTTGGCAATTTCAGCTAAAACCGGAGAAGGAGTAACCGAACTTTTAAAAGAAGTTATTGTAAGAATTCCAGATCCAATTGGTAATATTGATAAGCCATTGAAAGCTTTAGTTTTTGACTCTTTTTACGATAAATATAAGGGAGCTATTGCTTATATAAGAGTTTTTGATGGAAGTTTAACCAAAAACGATTTAGTTTATTTTATGAAAACCAAAACGGCTTCTGAAGTTTTAGAGGTTGGTATTTTTTCTCCAGAATTTAAAGAAATTAATATTTTAAAGGCTGGTGAAATCGGATATCTGGCAACTGGTTTAAAAGATTTGTCAAAAGTAAGGGTAGGAGATACTGTTATAAAAATTGGAACAAACCAAAATTTAAAATCAATTTCTCCTAAAATAATTGACAAGATGACTTCAATTGTTAAACCATTTGAAGGATATAAAGAACCTCAGCCAGTAATTTTTGTTTCAATGTACCCTGAAAATGCCAATGAATTTGAAACTTTAAAAACTTCTCTTCTAAAATTAAAATTGAATGATTATTCTCTATACTTTACTGTTGAGAAAAATTCAATTATGGGACAAGGTTTTAGGGTGGGAACCTTGGGGAATCTTCATTTAGAAATAGTCAAAGAAAGACTGAAAAGAGAGTTTAATTTAAATCCAATTATTTCTACTCCTTCGGTAAAATATATAATAGAACTATCTTCTGGCATAAAAAAAGAAATTTTTTCTGCTTCAGAAATAACAACCAAAGATAAGGTCGTTAAATTTTTAGAACAATGGGTAAAAGGGAAAATTATTGCTCCTCAAGAATATTTATCAGCTATTTTAAATTTACTTTATTTCCATCGAGGTTACTCAACATCTTTGGAAAATCTGTCAGCTCGTTTTGGAAATTTGATAATTAATTTTGAAATGCCTTTATCTGAATTAATTAAAGATTTTTATGATTTACTGAAAGGTGTTTCTTCGGGATACGCTTCGTTGAGTTATGAATTAGCTGATTATCGAATAGGGGATTTAGTGAAACTCCAAATTTTAATTAATGGAGAAGTGATCGAAGCATTTTCGAGGATAGTGCCCAGAGAAAAAGCTCGGGAAATAGGATTAGTAATCATTGAAAAACTAAAAGAGAAGTTAGAACCAGAATTATTTCCGGTTCCAATCCAGGCAGCTGTAAATGGCGAAATAATTGCTAGGGTTACTTTGCCAGCTTTAAAAAAGAACGTAACTGGCCATCTTTATGGGGGAGATAGATCTCGTAAAATGAAATTATGGCAAAAACAAAAAAGGGGCAAAAAGAAACTGGCTCAAAAGGGAAAAGTTAACCTACCGCCTGATTTATATTTTGAAATTTTTAAAAACAGCAAATAAAATAGAAATTGTGGTATAACTATTTTATGAATAAAAGAATGGTTTTAACTATTATTTTATTAATTGGTAGCGTTGCTATTTTAATAGGAGCTTATTCTTCTGTTATAAGGGTTAAAGATTTACAAAAACAGCTTACGCTTTTAGAGCAAGAAAACCAAAGAATAGAAATTGAAAACCAACAAATTTCAAATTTATTAAATTCTTTAAATTTTGATGAAGTAAAAGAAATAGAGATAAAAAAAAGATTACAATTAGTAAAACCAGGCGAAAAAGTAATAGTTTTTATTTCCCCAAGTCCTTCTAACCAAATAGAAGAAGAAACAGACAGTTCTTTTTGGCAAAAAGTAAAAGAATTTTTGAAATTGAGATAAATTAAGCGGGCGTAGTATAATGGCAGTACGCAACCTTCCCAAGGTTGAAGTGTGAGTTCGATTCTCATCGTCCGCTCCAGTCCAGATTGAGAAATTAAGCGGAATATTAAAATATAATTATGTAATGCTTTGCCGGTGTAGCTCAGTGGTAGAGCAGCTGCTTCGTAAGCAGTTGGTCGCAGGTTCAAATCCTGCCATCGGCTCAAAAAATTTGACTTTTCGACTATATTTTGTTAAATTATCTTAACCACAGACAGCAGGTTCTTAGGATTAAATTTTGCCTGCCGAGGTAGATTATTAATATTGTTTTATTGTCTGTGGATAACCCACAGATTTTTTATTTTAATTAGTAATAATTATGGCTATTAGTAAAATTAAAAAACAAAAAATTGTTAGCAATTTAAAAAATATTATTTCCAATAATCAATTTTTGGTTTTTGTTGATTTTTCTAGTATTAAAGCAAATAATCTATTAAAGTTTAAGAAAGATTTAAAAAATTTAGACGCTAATTATTTGGTTGCTAAAAAAAATCTTTTAATCGTTGTTTTAAAGCAATTAAATATTGATTATTCATGGTTGGAAAATTATTTAGGATCAATAGGAATTGTTTATAGTAAATCTTTAGATAAAGAAATTGAAATAAGTAAATTGATTTTTGCTTTTATTAAAGATAATTTATCTCAAGTGAAATCAAGAGATTTCTTAAAGGTTGTTAAAGGTTTAGTGTCTCAAGAACTTTGGGAATCAGAAAAAATTATTCAATTATCAAAAATTCCTTCAGTCATTGTTTTAAAGTCACAACTAGTAAATATGATAAGCTATCCTTTAGTTTCTCTAGAAAATGTCTTGAATCAAATAACTCTTAGGTTTTTATTAACCCTTAAAGAAATTGAAAAAACAAAATAGGTCGAAAATTGAATTAATTTTTTTAAAATTATGTCTGAAAAATTAGATAAAATTATAAAAGAAATAGAAGGATTAACTGTTGTAGAATTAGCCGATTTAGTTAAAGAATTAGAAGAAAAGTTTGGCGTTAAAGCTCAAGCAACGGTTGCTGCTGCAGCTCCAGTTTCTTCTGAGCCGAGCGAAACAGTTAGCGAAAAATCAACTTTTAATGTAATGTTGACCTCTATTGGAGAAGAAAAAATTCAGGTTATAAAAGCAGTTAACGAACTAACTGGTTTAGGACTTTCTGGAGCTAAAAATTTAGTTGAGAAAGTTCCGGCTCTTATTAAAGAAAACGTTTCTAAGGCTGAAGCTGAGGAAATTAAATCAAAACTTGAAGCAGTTGGGGCAACAATTGAATTAAAATAGTTTTAATTTAATTTCTTTAAAGAAAGGCTTGTAATATTGAAAAGCTATATCCATTAAGGATTTAAAAATTTTAAAATAACTTTAAAATTATTTTTAATAAAAAAACGCAAAATTAAATTTTGCGTTTTTTTAGCTTTTAATTTATGATTAATAAAGGGCGCATAGCTCAGTTGGTTAGAGCGTACGATTCACATTCGTAAGGTCAGAGGTTCGAGACCTCTTGCGCCCACTAAATAGATTTATTGTTTATTTTTTTTATTTTGTTAGAATTAGACATTAAATGAAATAAGTTATGTCTAATTTAGCTATTGGAATAGTAGGATTGCCGAATGTTGGAAAATCAACTCTTTTTCAAGCTTTAACCAATAAGCAAGTTAAAATTGCTAATTATCCCTTTGCCACGATTGATCCCAATGTGGGAGTTGTAGAAGTAGCTGACGATAGACTTTTCAAATTAGCTGAATTTTCAAAATCAAAAAAAATTGTACCAGCAATTGTCGAATTTTATGACATAGCTGGACTAGTAAAAAATGCTCATACTGGCGAAGGTTTAGGAAATCAATTTTTAGCCCAAATTAGAGAAGTAAAACTGATTTTGCATTTAGTAAGATGTTTTAAAGATTCGCAAATTGTTCATATAGCAGGGGAGATTAATCCTTTGCGTGACATTGAAGTTATTATTAGTGAGTTAATTTTTAAAGATTTAGAAACAATTGACAAGGTTTATAATCGACTAGTTAGAGAAGCTAAAACTAATGATAAACAAAAAATAAAAGATCTGGAAATTGTTTCTAAAGCTAAAGAAGTTTTAGATAAAGGGGAATTACTTATTAATTATCAGGAATTGGTTAAAGAAGAAATAATTAGTAGCCTTCAACTTTTAACGAGCAAGCCTCAATTTTTTATTTTAAACGGCAAAGAGCAAGATGTTTCAGTTGAAGTCATTGAAAAAATAAAAAGTTTAAATTGCGATTATTTGATTTTGGATTTATCTCAGAAAGTTGATTTAGATTTAATGATTAAAAAAAGTTACGAATATTTAGGTTTGATTAGTTTTTTTACAACTGGCGAAGATGAGACTCGAGCTTGGACAATTAAGAAAGGGACGAGAGCTAAAGAAGCAGCTGGGGTAATCCATAGCGATTTTGAAAAAAAATTTATAAAAGCCGAAGTTATAAACTGGGAAAAGTTATTAGAGCTTGGATCTTGGCAAAATGCCAAAGCTAAGGGATTAATAAGAAGTGAAGGTAAAGACTATTTGATTAATGATGGTGATGTTATTGAAATAAAACACGGGGCTTAATTTTTAAGAGTTTCTTTATTTTTTGGGATAAAAAGTTATCCACAATTTTGATATTGACAAGTGGGGAATTGAGATTAAAATATTAATCAAAAGTGGTGAATTGTGGATAAATATGTGGATAAGTGGTTTAAACTGTGGATAAAGAAATTTTTAATAAAAATATGTTTATAGGAGAATTCCAACATAATTTAGATCAAAAAGGTAGAGTAGCTATTCCTGCTAAATTTAGAAAAGATTTTGAAGACGGTTTGATTGTTACCAGGGGAATAGATAAATGCCTGTTTATTTTTTCAAAAAGCGAATGGAATAAATTAGCTGAAAAATTAGCCGAGCTTCCTTTGGCTCAAGCTAATTCTAGAGCTTTTGCTAGGTTAATGTTTTCAGGGGCAGTTGATGAAGATCTCGATAATCAAGGAAGAATTTTAATTCCTGATTATTTAAGAAACTATGCTTCGTTAAAAAAACAATTAGTGATTAATGGTTTATTTAATAGGTTAGAAATCTGGGATAAAAATATTTGGCAAGATTATAAAAATAAAACAGAAAATAGTTCCGAGGAAATTGCTGAAAAATTATCGCAGTTGGGAATTTAAAAAATGCATATTCCAGTTCTTTTACAAGAAACAATAAAATATTTAAATGTTGAAAAAAATAAAAATTATGTTGATGCTACTAGTGGAAGTGGGGGGCATTCTGAAGAAATTTTAAAAAGAAATTATCCCAAAGGAAAAGTTTTAATGATTGATCTTGATGGTTATGCTATAAAAATTTTGAAAGAAAAATTTGCTAAAGAGGTAAAAGATAATAGAGCAATAATTAAGCAGGGAAATTATAAAGATTTATTAGAAATTGTAAAGAAAACAAATTTTAAAGAAATTAGCGGAATATTGTTTGATTTGGGGATGTCGAAAATGAACCTTGAAAATTCTAATCGAGGATTTTCATTCAATAGAGACGAACCACTACTAATGACTTATAGCGATGATATTCAATACACTGCTTATGATTTTATAAATTATGAGCCATTTGAAAAAATAAGAGATATTTTAAGAAATTACGGTCAGGAACGATATGCCTCGATAATTGCTAAAAAAATTGTTGAAAAAAGAAAAATTAAAAAAATTGAAAGCAGTTTAGAACTTTCACAACTTATAAAAGAAATTTATCCCAAAAGGCATTTAAAGATTCATCCCGCTACTAAAACTTTCCAAGCGATCAGAATCTATGTAAATGACGAACTGAATAATTTAACAAAAGGTTTAAATGGAGCATTTGAGCTTATTGAAGCTAATGGCAGAATTATAGTTTTAAGTTACCACTCATTAGAAGACAGAATTGTTAAAAAATTTTTTAAGCAAAAAGAATCAGAAAAAACCGCTCAAATTTTAACCAAAAAACCAATAGTCCCAACTTTAGAAGAAATAAATTCAAATCCTAGTTCGCGATCAGCTAAATTAAGGGCAATTAAAAAAATAAAATAACAATATGACAATAATCACTCCTTATCAAAGGCAATTAAAATTTAACAGTGATTTTTTGTCTGCTTCCAAACATCGCAGTAAATTTTCGAAGAATTTTTTTAAAAATCGCAGTTCTATATTTTTCTATTTTTCAGTTATCCTCTTTACTTTTTCTATTTTATCGCTTATCTTTTTAGGAGCTGCTTCTATAAATTTTTCTTCTCAAATTAGAACCATTTCTAAACAAATCGAGGAAAATAAAAAGATTAATGAGGAATTATTAATCAAGCAAAGCGAGGTTTTGTCTTTAAAAATTTTGAACGATTATGCTCAAGAGCTTAATCTTTCTCAAGCAGCTAATATTAATTATCTAAGCTTTGAAAAACCGGTTATTGGTTTAAATAGAGATAATTTAAGATAATTGAATAGAGTGAGAAAAAAAATATTTAAAAGAAGAATTAAAATCTTTGAATTTCGTTCTTTTTCAACAAGAGCGTATATTATTTTTGGTTGTTTTATATTATTAATAGCGATTTCCAGCGCTAAAGCCTTTTCTTTGCAAATTACCAATTATGCTGTTTGGAAAGAAAAGGCTTTAGCGCAACAAGTAGGGGGAATAGATTTAATACCTAAAAGAGGAGAGATATTTTTTCAAGATAAAAACGGCAATTTAGTGCCAGCAGCAATAAACAAGAAAAAATATAATATCGCAATTGACCCTTCTCAAATTAAAGAAGAAGAAAGAGAAGAAATAGTTGAAGTTTTATCTGAAAAATTAGAAATTTCCAAGGAATCAATTTTGGCTAAAATTTCTAAACCCAATGATCCTTATGAATTATTAAAACAAAACGTAGAAAGTGGATTGTCTCAGGAGTTAAAGCAGGAAATTCCTAGTTTAATTTTGGAAGAAAAAGATTTTAGAAGCTATCCCAATTATTTAGCTAATCAAACAATAGGTTTTTGCAGTTTTGATAATGCAACAAATAGATGCATTGGGAAGTATGGTTTAGAAGCTTATTATGATTCTTTATTAAGGGGTGACGACCCCAAGGAAACAACTTTAGCCCGAATACTTCAAAATGGCGTTTGGGGTGCAATTAATAATTTTTATGTAGCTGATGGGGCTGATTTGATTTTGACTATTGATCCAGTAATTCAACAAGAAGTTGAAAAGGATTTAAAATTAGAAGTTCAAAAATGGTCTGCTAAATCTGGAAACGTAATTGTGATGGATCCCAAAACTGGTAAGATTCTGGCTTTAGCAAATTACCCTGATTTTAATAATAACGAATATAACAAAGTAAAAGATATTTCTATTTTTTTAAATAGCGCAGTTTCTTCGAGATATGAACCAGGTTCGGTGTTCAAACCTTTTACCTTGGCAGCTGGTTTAGAAAGCGGCAAAATTACCAAAAATAGCTCTTATTTCGATAAAGGAGAAATAACTTTAAATAACAAAACAATTAGAAATGCTGGAGGTTCAGCGCCCAATAAAATGATAAGCATGGAATTGTTTTTGCAGAGATCTTATAATCTGGGAGCTGTTTTTATAGAACAAACAATCGGCAACGAGTATTTTAAAGATTTTATTTTGAATAATTTGGAATTTGATGAAAAAACTAATATTGATTTACCAGCCGAAATTAACAATTCCTTTAATAATCTTCTAAGAAAAGAGGCGCAGGATATAGATTTTGCAACAGCTTCTTTTGGACAAGGAATAGCAGTAACTCCTATAAAACTAATTCAAGAATTTGCTGCTTTTGCTAATGGCGGAGATTTGGTTAAACCATATATAGTTGATTACATCCGAATAGATGATCAACAAACTTACACTAAGTCAATGGTTATTAAAAAAGTTTTAAAAACCGAAACCTTACAACAAGAAATCCCGCTTTTGGAATCAGTTGTTAGTGGAGAAAGGGGATCGGGATTTTTAGCTAAAATTGAAGGCTATAGAATAGCCGGCAAAACTGGAACTGGAGAAATTCCCTTGGAGAATGGAAAAGGATATTCTAATAAGGTTAACCATACCTTTGTGGGATTCGGACCAGTTTCAGATCCTAAAGTAATTATTCTAACAAGAATTGAAGATCCCAAAGGAGTTAATTACGCTGAAGCAACAGCTGTTCCGTTATTTAGAAAAATAATGAAGTTTATTATTGATTATTATGCAATTTCTCCAGATGCCCTAATAAACTAATAACTAAATAATTTACTCTGTAGAATAGAGTGTAATTCCACAAGGTGGTCACCCCGTGGAATTGTACTTTGTCGCACCATTTCACTGGGTACATTAAACTAAATAAAGCTATTTAATTTTTTAACCTAAATTAAACAAAATTAAATCCATTGAAGCTAAACCATAATTTATTGACCTTTAATTTATTATGTGATATAATAAGAACATAAAAGTAGTTCGTTAGATATTAATAATAAAATATGTTAACTAATCTTTCGCAGACAATTTTAAAAGATTTAGACCCAAGGTTAAGAGATATTATTGAAAGAAGGTTTGGCTTAAAGAACGTTAATAAAGAACCATTGGAATCAATAGGTAAAGATTATAAAATTACTAGAGAAAGAGTAAGACAGCTTGAAGAAAATGCTATATTTCAGATTGAAAGAAATTTAACTAGTGAAGTTTTTGATTTTTTTAAGCTCAGCGAAAATCATTTGAAACTTTTTGGGGGAATTAGAAAAGAAGATCAATTTTTATCGGAACTTATTTATTTATTAGATGAAAAAACTAGCCAATTAAATTTCAATATTTTAAATTTTTTATTATCTTTTGACAAAAATCTTAAACTAATTCCTCAGAATAAAAGTCATTTTTCTTTCTGGACAAATGATGTAAATTATAGCGAACAAGTTTTAAAATTTATTAATGGTTTTTATAAATATCTTCAGACAAAGCAAAAGTCTTTAGCTATTTCTGATTTGGAAAAAACAGTTGAAGAATTAGCTCCTAAATATAATTTAGGAAATGTGCCAAATGGAATTTTAGTTTCTTATCTTTCCTTAAGCAAACTTTTAAAGTTTAATCCTTTTGGATATTTTGGCACAATTAAAATGAAAGAAATCGCCCCAACTAATTCTGGAGAAAAAGCTTTAATGCTTTTTAAAAATGTTAATAAACCTCTTCATTTCAAAGAAGTTGCCAATTATTTAAATTCTGAAATTCATCAAGATATTTATTTTTATCCAGGATGGCAAAAAAAAGTTAATCCTCAAACAGTTCACAATGAATTAATAAAAAACAAAGATTTTGTATTGATTGGGAGAGGAGTTTATGCTTTAAAAAAGTGGGGTTACGAGCCAGGAACGGTTAAGGATATAATCATTGATATTTTAAGTAAATCTAAGAAACCTTTAAGTTATAAAGAAATTTCCGAAAAAGTTTTAAAGGTAAGACAAGTTAAACCAATGACCATTTTTGTAAATCTGCAAAATAAGGAGTATTTTAGAAAGCTTCCTAATAAAACCTATACCTTAGTAGAAAAAATTGGGAAAATAGAACAAATTTAAATTAATTCTTGACAAATAATAAACAAATTTGCTATTATTTATTACGCTTTAAGTCAAAGCTATAAATTTAATTGCTCTTTGAAAATAAAATAATTTGGTTATTTATATTTTTTTCTGGTTATCCTTGAATATTTTTTGAGGATTTGATCCTGGTCCAGGATGAATGCTGGCGGCGTGGATTAGGCATGCAAGTCGAACGGTTGTATTTAGAATTTATTTTAAATACAACAGTGGCGAACGAGCTAGTAACGCCTTGGTACCTACCCTTAAGATGGAAACAGCTCGTCGAAAGACGGGGTAATTTCCAATAGTATCAATTTTATATTGATTAAAGGCGCAAGCCGCTTAAGGATGGGCCTAGGTCCGATCAGCTAGTTGGTGGGGTAATTGCTCACCAAGGCTATGACCGGTAGGGGAGCTGAGAGGCTGTTCCCCAGCGAGAGGCACTGAGACACGGGCCCTACTCCTACGGGAGGCAGCAGCCGAGAATATTCCGCAATGGGCGAAAGCCTGACGGAGCGACGCCGCGTAAAGGAAGAAGCCCTTCGGGGTGTAAACTTTTTTTCACAAAGAAGAACTTTGATTTTTTCAAAGTGACGGTATTTGTGGAATAAGACGCTGCTAACCTCGTGCCAGCAGCAGCGGTAACACGGGGGCGTCAAGCATTATCCGGATTTATTGGGCGTAAAGAGTACGTAGGCGCTTTATTAAGTCTGATGTTCAATTTTAGAGCTTAACTCTAAAGCCGCATTAGAAACTAATAAGGTAGAGAAAGAGAAAGGTTAGCGGAACGCACGGTGTAGGGGTGAAATCCGTGGATATCGTGCGGAACACCAAAAGCGAAAGCAGCTAACTGGCTCTTTTCTGACGCTGTTACGTACGAAAGCGTGGGGAGCGAACAGGATTAGATACCCTGGTAGTCCACGCCCTAAACGATGTCAACTAGCCATTGGAAGAATCGACCCTTTCAGTGGCGAAGCTAACGCGTTAAGTTGACCGCCTGGGAAGTACGGCCGCAAGGCTAAAACTCAAAGGAATAGACGGGGACTCGCACAAGCGGTGGTTCATGAGGTTCAATTCGACAGCAAACGAGGCACCTCACCAGGGCTTGACATGCAGTCCTTATGCTTTTTTTGAAAAGAAAAAGTTTTTACCGCAAGGTAAACGGACTGCACAGGTGCTGCATGGTTGTCGTCAGCTCGTGCCGTGAGGCGTTCCCTTCAGTGGGGAAACGAGCGCAACCCTCGTTGTTTGTTTTTGTGTCAAACAAGACTACCCCGCCCTAAGCTTGCAAAATTTAAATTATGAAATTTTGTTGGTTTGGGGCGGGGTGGAAGCGAGGATGACGCCAAATCAGCATGGCCCTTTGATGTCCTGGGCGACACTCATGAAACAATGGTATACACAACGGGTTGCTAAGCCGCGAGGCGGAGCTAATCCCTAAAAATATACCTCAGTTCGGATTGGAGTCTGAAACCCGACTCCATGAAGCTGGAATCGCTAGTAAACGCGTATCAGCCATGGCGCGTTGAATACGTTCTCGAGTCCTGTACTCACCGCCCGTCACGCCAAGGGAGCCGGGAATAAGTGAAGGCCCTTTTAGGGACGAACTTAGGCTCGGTAACAGGGGTGAAGTCGTAACAAGGCATCCCTAGCGGAAGCTGGGGATGGATGATTTCTTTAAAGATAAATTTTTTTATCTGGTCGGTTTTAAAGCGTTGGTCTCGGAGCTTTAAGTTGAGACTGGATAACCAGAGAAAAATGTAAATAACTTTCTATGCTATAATTAGTTAATTTTATTAGAAAAGTTTTATGGAACAAACTATTCAAAATCAAAAAACAGATACTTCTAATTTAGAAGCAAGTTATCAGCCAAAAATTTTAATAGTAGAAGACGAAAACTTTTTAGCTAATGTTCTATCATTAAGATTTAAAAAAGAAAATTTTGAAGTTATTCAGGCTTTCGATGGAGTAGAAGCTTTGCAAAAATTAAAAGAAATTAGGCCCGATTTAATTTTATTAGATTTAATTTTGCCAAAAAAGAATGGCTTTGAGGTTTTAAAAGAAATAGAAAACGATCCTCAAATACGTTCTATTCCAGTTTTAATTGTTTCTAATTTGGGACAAGAATCTGATGTTAGTAAAGGCAAAGCTTTAGGGGCAATAGATTATTATGTTAAGGCTCATTTATCAATTGATGAATTAGTTTCAAAAGTTAAAAATTTATTAAGTAGCAATGCCTTAGCTATTGACAATTAAAAAACCCTTTATATAATAATTATAATAATTAATTTATTGGTCGAAATTAAAAATAATTAAAATAATGTTTTCAAAAAATAAAGGTTTTACCCTAATTGAGCTATTGATAGTTATTGCTATTTTAGCGGTCTTAGCTACAGTGACAGTTGTTGCCATTAATCCAGCTGAAATCTTTAGAAGAACCAGAGATTCTCAAAGAATATCTGATTTGGATTCAATAAGAACAGCTATTAACTTTTATGTAGTTAATACTTCTTCTCCTAGCTTGGGAGCTAGTAACCAGACATATTCCCATGTAACAGGCGTTACTTGTGCCGGTAGATCTGCTTCGACAATTACTGCCCAAACAGTTGATGGAAATGGCTGGATTCCTGTTAGTCTAACAAGCTTAGGAGGAACTGCTCCTTTATCAAAGTGGCCAATTGATCCTAATCCAACCGCTTCTAATGGTAATCCTGGCCGTTATTATGTTTACCTTACTAATTCTACAAACTCTACTTTTGAAGTTATAGCTAATATGGAATCAGCTCAATATTCCAAAGATGGATCAAATGATGTCGAGAACAAAGATGGTGGCAAACTTGATGCTTTGTATGAAGTAGGAACAGAGTTTATTGCAACAACTACTGGTACTAATTGTTTTGCTGGTACTGGATATTAATCATAATATTTCGAAACTTAAAGAAAAACCGCTTCAGCGGTTTTTCTTTTTTATTGAAAAACTTTATTTTCTATTTTATAATTTTTAAATGATTGAAAGTAATTTTTTAATATTTTTTATAAATTATTTGCCTATTTTATATTTAGTAATTTTGGCTTTGAATTTAGGATTTTTGATTTTTTCTAAAAATGAAAATTTAAAACAAAAAATCATTAAAATTAGTTTTTGGCTAATTTTTACTTTAGTTTTTTTGAAAATAATTTTACTTTTTGTTTTTCAATATTTTATTTGGAAAATTGATAATCCTTATTTTCTTCCTCCGTACCAAGATATTTCTTATTTTTTAAGATATGCTGCTTTTCATTTTGCATTTAATTCGATTTTATCAGTAATTACCAGTTTAATTTTATTTTTTATTATTAATTTTGCAAATAAAATTTCTAAAGATAAATTTTTTTATAAAGACGAAGTTTATCTTTCGGGAATTGCGATTTTAACTAATCCTTGGCCAAATAATTTATTAGTTTTTTTACTGGTTCCTTTAGCAGCTTTAATTTTAATGGTTATATTCGTAGTAATTAAAAAATCACTTGATTATCGCATAAACTGGAAGTATCTATGGTTAATTATTGGATTAATTTTATTAATTTTTGGAAATCAACTAATAAAAATTTTGAATTTAGAAGTTTTAAAAGTATAATTAATCTTGCTAATTGTTTTTTTCTAATTTATAATAAATTTATATGATAAAAATACCAATAGATGTTTTAAAAAAATTAACTGTTGAAAATGAATTAATTAGCGAAGAAAATTTTGATTTAGCTTTAAAAGAGTCGCAAAGAACTTCTACTAATATTTTAGATATTTTGGTTTCAAAAAATTATATTACCAAAGATTATTTAAATAAAGTTATTTCCCAATATTTGAATATTCCTTATATTGATTTAAAAGGAATTAATTTGTCAACCGAAATTTTACATCTTTTGCCAGAAGATATTGCTAGAACTTATGGAGCAGTGACAATTGGCACAAATAATAATAAGATTCAAGTTGCTTTAGCTGATCCTACTAATTTGGAAACTATAAAATTTTTAGAAAAATATCTTCAAAAACAATTAGAGATTTATTTAACAGACGAAGACGATCTTCAAATTGCTTTTTCAAAATATCGTCAGGAATTAATGACTAATTTTAGAAAAATTATTGAAAATCAGATAATAGCTTTAGGAAGATTGGGTAAGGAAATAGATGTCGCTAAAGTTGCCTCAGCAGTGCCAATAATTTCAATTGTTGATAATCTTATTTCTTATGCTGCGGCTTTAAATGCTTCAGATATTCATTTAGAAATTTTAGCTGATTCGATGTTAATTAGATTTAGAATCGATGGAATTCTAAGAGAAATAGCGTATTTGCCAAGCGAGATTCATCCAGCAATCATTGCTAGAATTAAGATTTTAGCTAATTTACAAATTGATGAGCATAGTAAACCTCAAGATGGGCGTATTAAATATAAAAGAGGAAACGAAGTTTTTGATATTAGGGTTGCTGTTATGCCAACTTTTTATGGAGAAAAAATTACTATGAGATTATTGTTATCTGGTTTAAAACCATTGTCTTTTCAAGAGCTTGGAATGACTTCGGAACAAATTGCAATGGTTGAAAAAAATATTAAGAAAACTTTTGGAATGGTGTTATCAACCGGTCCTACCTCATCTGGTAAAACTACTACCCAATATTCAATTTTATCTTATTTAAACAAACCAGAAGTTAATATTGTAACCATTGAAGACCCAATAGAATATGAACTTCGTTATATTAATCAAACCCAAGTTAATCCTAAAGCCGGCATAGATTTTGCTTCTGGTTTAAGGGCTTTTTTGCGTCACGATCCCAATATCATAATGGTTGGTGAAATTAGGGATTTTGATACTGCGGATGTTTCAACAAATGCTGCTTTAACTGGCCATTTAGTTTTATCAACTCTTCATACTAATGATGCTCCAACAGCTATTCCTAGATTAGTTGATATGGGAGTGCCACCATTTTTAGTTTCAGCAACTTTGAATATTGTTATGGCCCAAAGATTGGTTAGAAGAATTTGTCCCGATTGCATTGAATCTTATGAAATAGATGATTTGACCAAAGAGGCAATTATCTCTCAAGTGAAACAATTGGGAGAAGAAAGATTGGTTTCTTTTTCAATGCCCGAGATGTTATATCGCGGTAAGGGTTGTAGAAATTGTAATTATACTGGCTATCGTGGAAGATTAGCTATTTTTGAAATGTTAGACGTTGATTCCGATATTAGAAATTATATTGTTAGAAAAGATTTTACTTTAGATGGATTAAAAAAAATAATGGCTCAGAAGGAAATGAAAACTATGTTTGAAGATGGTTTAGACAAGGCAAAATTAGGACAAACCACAGTTCAGGAAATATTAAGAGTTATTAGAGAATAATTTTTTAGATAGTCAAAAGCTTAAGAGTTTATGCAATTTCATTATTTAGCAGCAGATAAAAACGGCAAAATTATCGAAGAAAATCTCGACGCTTCTTCTATGGAAGAAGCTTTGACCATTATTTTTAATAAGGGTTTAAAACCTATTAATATTAAGCCAATTAAAGAAATCATAAAATTAAAAGGGGGTTTATTCAAATCTTCAATGTCTGTTCAGGATAAGATTTTTTTAATGCGTTATTTATCTTTGATGCTTAAAGTTGGGACAGATTTGTTTAAAGCAATAGAATTTTTGAGCGAAGATTTCGAAAAACCAGCTACTAGACTCTTTTTATTGGAAGTAAAGTCTAATTTAGAAAAAGGTAATCCTTTTTATACTTCTTTTCAAAATCATCCCGAACTTTTTTCAGAGGTTGACACTAATTTAATAAAAGCCGGGGAGGAATCTGGTAATTTAGAAAAAATTTTAGATCAAATTTCAATTTCTTATTCCAAGCAAGCTGATTTGCAAAACAAAATTCGTTCAGCTTTGATTTACCCAGTTTTGCTTTTAGTGGTTGCCTTTGTAATTATAATTTTGCTTATTACTTTTGTAATTCCAAGGTTATCAAGTGTTTTTTCAGATAGTGGAGTTGAAATTCCGGCGTTTACTTCTATCTTGATTTCTATTGGAAATTTTTTTAGCAAATATTTTTTTATTATTTTTCCTTTATTATTAGTTATTATTGGAGGATTAATTTATTTTTTTACTAAAGTTCCCAAAGGTAAAATCCTATTTAGCAAATTTACTAAAAAATTACCGGTAATTAAAGATTTAATTCAAAAAACAACTCTTCAAAGATTCTCCTTTACTCTTTCATCGCTTTTAAAATCAGGATTAAGTTTCGTTGAATCTTTAAAAATTACGGCTAGTGCTGTAGGAGATGAAGAGTTGAAGGAAATTTTAATAAGAATCGCTGATGAAAAAATTTCTTCAGGAGTTTCAATAATTGAAGCTTTTAAAAGCGAGCAATTTTTTCCACAAGTCGTTATAAATTTAATGGGAATTGGGGAAAGAGCTGGAAGAATGGAAGAAGTCCTGAATACTTTAGCTGAATTTTATGAGCAAGAAATTGATAATTCTTTAAAAACCGTAATGGCAGTTGTTGAACCAGCCCTACTGGTTTTTATTGGATTAATTGTAGCGGGAATTGCTATGGCAGTAATTATGCCCCTGTATTCCATGATTTCCCAAGTAGCAATTTAAAATTAGTTTAAATATGGAGATAAGTATCCAAAGAATTAGGCTTTTTAAAAGTGGCTTTACTTTGATTGAACTATTATTAGTTGTAGGAATAACTGCTATTATTACTACTATCGGAGTATTTAATTATGCTTCAGTTTACCGGGAAAGAATTTTGAATAATACAATTGACGAAATTTCTTCTTTTATTTCTTTAGCTCAACAAAAAGCAATTTCGCAAGAAAATTCCAGTAATTGGGGGATAAGAATAAATAACGTTGATTCTAATGCTCCAAGCATTGAGATGTTTTATGATAATTACAGCTCATCAACTGTTGTTACGAGATACAATTTAACTAATAAACTTTATTTTCAAATACCAGCTAGCGGCAGTTATCAAGATATAATTTTTTCAAAGGTTACTGGAATTCCCAATACTTCAGCTGAAATTATAATAAATTTAAAAGGAAGCGCTATTTCAAAACATTTAATAATTAATAGCCAAGGGGGAATTTCTTGGGAATAATTTTTTAATAGTTGATAAAAATTTTAAAAAACTATAGAATATTTATATGAATTTTAAAAAACATTTTGAAGCTCAATCCCTTATTGAAATTTTAATTGGTTTAGGCGTAGTGGCGGTTGTTTTTTCTTCTATTACGGGATTAATGTATGTATCTTTACAAAATAGCAAAAATAGCAGAGAAAGAGCTTTAGCCCAGACCTTAATTGATGACAGTTCGTCTGCAATTTCTGGGATTATCAATTCCGATTGGCATTCTTTATATATTTCAGAAGGAGGTGTTAGTTATTGGCCAATTGATGAAGGGGTTGGCATGGCAGCTGATAATAAAATTATATTAGATGAAATTTTTGGTAATAATGGTTTAATAAATTTGGGTTCATCCGGAAATACTTCTTTAGCTAATGCTTGGCAAAACGATTCTTTTTGTATTTCTGGAAAATGCTTAAGTTTTGATGGAAGTGATGATCAAGTAATAATTGATATTTCGACTACCAGCCCCTTGGATTTAACAAATAATTTTACAATTTCTTTATGGATTTATCCAACAAATAATAATACTAGTAGGCCAATTATCTCTAAAACTGATGCTGGTTTAAATCTAGGTTATAAAATTGAAAATAATAGTGGGATTTTAAAAAGTTCTATTTTTTCACTTGGGACCAATTGTGTTTTATCAGCTGGAAGTTTAGATTTGAACCAGTGGCAGCTAATTACTGTAGTTTATAATGGTTCAAATATAAGTCATTATAAAAACGGTGAATTACAAGGCGCACCTTCAGCTTGTAGCATTTCGACTTTTAAAAATACTGAAGATTTTTTAATAGGAGCTCGGTTGTCAGATTCTTCAAAATTCGCCGGGAAAATAGATGAAATAAGGATTTATCAAAGAGTATTAACTCAAGATGAAATTTATAATTTATTTAATTATCCAGCTAGTTTAACAGTTTCAAATATTGGTGGAATTTGGCGAATAGGGGAAGGAATAGAAAAATTAGATTATGCTGGTATAGAATTTACTAGATACTTTAAAGTTTTAGCAGCCTTTAGAGATATTAATGGTAATTTAACTAGTGATAATGGTAATTTTGATCCTTTGACTAAAAAAATAATTTATACTGTTTTATGGGATGATAAAAAAATAGAAGAAACCCAATACATTTCAAGAACAAATAATAATTTGGTTTTTGCTCAGACAGATTGGTCTGGTGGCATAAATCCAAATCAAATAGTTATAACTGCTCCTAATTTTTTTGACGAAGTTTCTTCTTCAATTATCTATACTAATCCTGATTTATTAACTATTGGATTGGGAGTGCCAACTTCTTCGAAAATTGATGCTACTTATCATTGGGCTTGGAATGATTTAATTTCTTGGGTTGATTTTTATGGAATTTATTATAATGTTTCTAACAATCAATTGTTTGGCGTAGCTAGTTCTTCAATTGGGGGAATTTCTACTAATTGTTTAGATTTAGATACTTGCGCAACTTCAAATTACCAAGTGAAGATTTCTTCAACTACTACAGTTAACTATAACGAAGGAGATCTTTATGGCTATGCTTGGTCTCCGGCTATTGGTTGGATTTCGTTTAATTGTAATCAAATAGGAGTTGGGGGAACAAATAATTGCTCAAATTCTAATTATAAAGTCAAGGTAGCAACTTCTACTGGTTATTTTTCTGGTTTTGCTTGGAACGATGCAATTGGCTGGATTTCATTTAATTGTTCTGATTTAAGTATTTGTGGAACTTCTGATTATAAAGTAAAAATGAATTTTGAGTCGCAATATAATGAGGGTTATTTAATTTCGTCAATTTTTGACAGTGGAATTGAAAAAGGGATTGTTCCTTTATCAATTGTTTGGCAAGGAACATTGGGCACAAATAATATTGTAAAGTTTCAAATAGCTTCTTCCAATTCTTCTAATGGCCCTTGGAATTTTATTGGAAAAGACGGAACTAGTAGTAGTTACTATCCACTTGAAGGTTCTTCAATCCCCAATATTTCTATTCCCCTAAATTCTAAATATCATTACAACCACCGTTATTTTAGATATAAAATTTTCTTAGCTTCAACTAGTGAAGCTCCGGTTATAACTGATTTGGCAATTTTATTTAATAAATAAACTACCAAGATATTTGTTATGCTTTTTAAATTTAAATTAAACCCAATCCAATAAAATGTTTTTAAAAACTTCTAAAATTTTCAAGGGTTTTACTTTAATGGAACTTTTAATTTATTTAGGAATTTTGTCTATTGTTACTATGGGAGTAGCGACTTTATTTAATCAGATTAATACTAGTTATTTAAATACCCAAGGAAAAACTCAGCTGACACAAGCTTTAAGATTTTCTTCCCAAAATATAACCCAAGCAATTCAAGCGTCTTCCAAAATAATTACTGCTACAAGCTCAAGTTTAATTTTACAGATGAATGAGGAAGCGAAAAATCCAACAGAATTTGGACTAGAAAATTATAGAATTTATAAAAAGGAAGGTGCTGGAATAAAAACATATTTAACCCCTAAAAATATTAGAATAACAAATTTAAACTTTTATTATTTAGCAAAGACTGTTTACGTTTCAATTACTGTCCAGACTTTATCTTCTGTGCCAAGTCTTTCAATAAGCGATTCTTACGATTTTGCTGTGCCAGTTGTGCCTGTTTCTAATATTAAAGTGACTTCTGTATCTCCAAATTTTGGTTCAGGAAGTGTTAGTTTAACTATTTCTGGAAGTAATTTTCAAAACGGAGCCGTTAGTAAACTGGCTAGAGCAGGATTTAATGATATTTTGCCAACTAGTAATTGCAATTTTGTAAGCTCCAGCAGTTTGCAAAATTGCCAATTTAATGTTACAGGAAAGGCTAAAGGATTATGGGATGTGATAGTTATAAATCCTGATGGACAAATGGGAATTTTGCCCCAAGGATTTGAGATTCGATGACTATTAATTATATCTTTTAATATATGAAAGTTTATTTTGATAATGCTGCTACTACCCCTGTTGACAGTGAAGTATTAAAAGAAATTTTGCCCTATTTTTTAAAAGAATTTGGAAATCCAGGCTCGCTTCATTTTATGGGGAGAAAGGCTCAAGAAGCTCTTGATTTTTCAAGAAAAAAAATAGCTGATTATTTTGGCATTGATTTTGAAAATGTCATTTTTAATTCTAGCGCCACCGAAGCTAATAATTTAATTATTAGAGGATTAGCTAAAAAATTTGAATTAGATAATAAAATTCAAGGATTTGAAAAAGAAATTCCCAATATTATTGTTTCCAAAATTGAACATGAATCAATTTTAGAGACTTGTAAAGAATTGGAAAAAACTAATAGAGCTTCAATTACTTATTTAAATGTTGATAAAAATGGAGTAGTTGATTTGCAACAATTAAAAAATTCTTTAAGAAAAGAAACGATTTTAGTTTCGATAATGTATGTTAATAATGAAACTGGAGTTATTGAACCTATAAAAGAAATTTCCAAAATTATTAAAGAGTTTAAAGAATCAAAACTGCAAGCTAAAAACCAAAGTAAATACATCTTAAATGATTTAAAATATCCAGTTTTTCATACCGATGCTGTTCAGGCTCTAAATGTTTTAAAAGAAATTAAATTAGCTGATTTAGGAGTTGATTTTATGACTATTTCTGGGCATAAATCTTATGCTCCTAAAGGAATAGCCGCTTTACTGATTAGCTCTGCCATAAAAGATTTTAAACAGGAACTATTAATGCCATTAATTACTGGCGGAGGACAAGAATTTGGCCTCAGAGCATCAACAGAAAATGTTAGCGGAATTGTAGGTTTGGCAAAAGCTATTGAACTTATTGAAATTTCTCAAGCTAAGGAAAATATCAAACTTCAAAATTTTAAAAAAGCCTTGCAACAAGGAATTTTAAAAGTTTACCCTAAAGCAATTATTAATAGCCCCCCAAACTCAACAAATAACATTTTAAATATTTCTTTTCCAAATTTTAATAATGAAGAATTAATTTATAAATTTGACAAGGAGGAGATTGCAATTTCAGCTGGTTCAGCCTGCAGCGCTAAAGCTTTAAAGCCTTCTCATGTTTTAAAAGCAATGAATTTAAGTAGCCAAATAATCAATTCAGCAATAAGGATAAGCCTTGGAAAACAAAACTCAATTTCTGAAGTTAATTATTTTTTAACCAAGCTTCCAGAAATTTTAAATAAAAATTGACGCTTGAGACTATTTAAAATATTTGTTATTATCTGTTATGGATTTTAAAGAAAAATTACAACAGGTAAAAGATTTACAAATTAAATTCCGCTCTTGGGCGGACTGGCTTTGACATTGAAAATAAGATAAAGGAAGCTAAAGAATTAGAAATTAAACTTTCAGATCCTGAAATTTGGAAAAACCAGGAAGAAGCTAAAAATATTTCTAAAAGATTAGGAGAGCTTCAAAAAATAATTGAAGACTTTGAAGATAAAAGAAAAAAGCTTGATGATTTAGAAGCTATTTTAACTATTGCTGATGAACAAAATAAGGAAGATGAATCTTTAAATTATGTGGAGCCATTGCTTGATAAACTAACCAGAGAAGTAGATAAATTGGAATTAAATTTATTTTTAAATGATAAATACGACAAACGAAACGCTACTTTAACAATTTATGCTGGAGCAGGTGGAGAAGACGCTCAAGATTGGGCAAGAATGCTTTTAGAAATGTACCAAAAATATTGTGAAAAAAAAGGCTATAAATTCGAAATTCTAGACGAAAATAAAAACGAAACAAATGGAATTAAAAGTGCAGTTATAAAAATTACTGGCGAATATGCTTATGGTTATCTAAAAGGGGAAACTGGGGTTCATCGCTTAGTAAGAATTTCTCCATTTGACGCTTCTAATCAAAGGCATACTTCTTTTGCTTCAGTAGAAGTTTTGCCAGAAATTGAAAAAGAAGAAATTGATCTTAAAAAAGAAGATTTAGAAATAGAATTTTTGCGTTCTTCTGGACCAGGGGGACAAAACGTTAATAAAGTTGAGACTGCTGTTAGAATAAAACATTTGCCTACTAATATTGTAGTTACTTGTCAGATTGAAAGAAGTCAAAACAAAAATTATGAAAGAGCTTTGGAGATTTTAAGAAGCAAGCTTTATCTCCTCGAACAAGAAAAAAGAAGCAAAGAAAAACAGCAACTAAGAGGAGCTAAAAAAGAAATAACTTTTTCGTCCCAAATTCGGTCCTACATTCTACATCCTTATAAATTGGTTAAAGATTACCGAACAGGTATTGAGACTACGGATGTCGAAGGGATTTTAGGTGGAGAAAATTTAGATATTTTTATTGAAAACGAGCTAAAAATAGGCTATACTAAAAATAGCCATGAGAATAATAAATTTTGATAATGTCAGCAAAATCTATAACAGTCATTCAATTGCCTTGCAAAATGTTAACTTAGCTATAGATAAAGGAGAGTTTGTATCAGTTGCTGGAAAATCCGGTGCTGGTAAAAGCACCTTGCTTAAACTGTTAATTGCCGAAGAGCGTCCCACTAAGGGAAAAGTTTTGTTTTACGACCAAGAAGTTCATAAGATTCCTGATTCCCAGCTTCCCAAATATCGTAGAAAAATTGGAATGGTTTTTCAGGATTATCGTCTTTTGCCGAACAAAACAGCTTATGAAAATATTGCTTACGCTATGGAAGTTAATGGATTTTTAGATAAGGACATCGAAAAAGATGTTACTCAGGTTTTGGAATTAGTTGGTTTAAAAGATAGGGCCTTTAATTTTCCATACGCTTTATCTGGTGGAGAGAAACAGAGGGTGGCAATTGCCAGGGCTTTAGTTCAAAGGCCGGAAGTTATTGTGGCTGATGAGCCAACGGGCAATTTAGATCCTCTAAATGCTTATGAGATTATTAAACTTCTTTTAAAAATCAACGAGCTTGGAACAACTGTTATTTTAGCAACTCATAACAAAGAAATTATTGATTCTTTGGGGAAAAGAGTGGTAATTTTAGATAAGGGTAAATTAATTAGAGATGAGGAAAATGGCAAATATTTAATAATTTAATTATATGTTTACTTCTTTAAAAAGAATTTTTAAATCAGGGGTTTTAAACTTTAAAAGAAATTTATGGCTATCAATTGCTACGATTGCCATTACTTCAATTGCTCTATTTATTTTTCTAAGTTTAATGCTTTTTAATTTTTTTACAGGAGAAATTATCAAAATTATTGAAAACCAGATTGATCTAAGTATTTTTTTTAAAAATGAAGTAATTGAAGAAGATATTATAAAAACTAGGGATATCATTTCTCAGCTTCCCCAAGTTGCCCAAGTTAATTATATTTCTAAAGAGCAAGCTTTAGAAGAATTTCAATCGCGGCACAGCGAAGATGAGGTAATAAATAGAGCTTTAGAAGAGTTAGGAGATAATCCATTGCAAGCTTCTTTAGAAATTAAAGCTAAAGATAGTAGCCAATATCAGGAAATAGTTAATTTTATAGAAACAAGCGATATTTCAAATAACATCAGTAAAGTTAATTTTACTGAAAATAAATTAATCATTGACAGACTTAATCAAATCACTCGAACAGTTGAAAGAATCGGGCTGATACTAACAATTATTTTTGCTGGCTTAACTATTTTAATAGCTTTTAATTTTATTAGAGTTTCGATTTATTCTTTTAGGGAAGAAATAAATATTATGAGATTAGTTGGGGCTTCAAGAAGTTTTATTAGAGGACCATTTATAGTAAGCGGTTTAATCACCAGTATTATTGCAGCTATTACGGTATTTTTAATCTTTTGGCTACTTGCTTATTTAGGTTCCCCCTATGTTAATTCTTTTGTTCCAGAAATTAATTTTTACGCCTTTTTTGTACAAAATTGGTTTAAGTTATTCGCTTTTGAATTTTTAGCTGGCATAGTTTTAGTATTAATTTCAACTTTTCTTGCTACTAACAAATACTTAAAAGAGACAGCTTAGAGTTTTTTAAAAACTTAGTTTTTATTTTGTGAAGTAAGTTGTTTTCGGTGCGCACGATTTCAAATTATGGAGCATCACCTTGGGTTAAACCTAAAGAATTTTAGCAGACTCAGAAATATGTTTAAATATTTTCAGATTTATTTGACTTTCTTTATCAAAATTAACGCCGTTATTTAGCATTTCAATAATTTCTTTTTCTTTTGCTATTACTGCAGGAGATTCTGTTTCAAATTCCAATGGATTTTTACACGACTCTTCCTGATTAATAAAATCTTCAACTATTTTATTATATTTTTCTATATCGGCCGGTGAAAGAATGGGGACTACTAACATTACCCCGCTTATTTCTTTTCCGGGTAAATTGAATTTAATTACGCCTTTATATGGATAATATTGAGCAGGATATTGATAACAATAATAATTTAGACCCAGTGTTATCTCAGATGTAACAGACGCTGGTTTTTCAGGATCGCCTCTATAATCTGTGAAAATTGATTCTCTTGGCGCAGAATAATCAAAAGAACGTCCGGCACCATAAGCTGCTTTCTGAAATTTAACATTAGATTTTATAGAAAAAGATAGAGAGTATATTTTGCCGCTTTCTCCAGTTCCTTTCGTTTTTGCATCGCTAATTTCTTCTGTGACATCTCCCCAATCAGAAGGATATTCAAAACTAAATCCAAGTTTACTTGTATATGTTTTCCATTCCTTTGGTTCAACTACTTGATATTGATTTAAATATTTAAAAGAAGCAATAATTTCGTCCATAATTGGTTCAACTTCGTTTTTATATTGTTGAGGAAAGATAATGGATAACATATAGGCATTTACCGTTGTATAATCAGACTCAAATCCATAACGTTCAAGAACATAGTTTGACGAACCAGAACTCAACTGCATAATATAGATTTCATCCTCTTTTTCTCCTATTTTTATAGGTCTTGGACTAGGAATTAAGGCAGAAAGAGTGCCTTTAGACCAGCAAGATGCTAAAGAATTTTGGAGCGGATAGGGGTAATTCTCGACTATAAAAATAATATCTTGATTATTTTGATCTTGAAAAACTAATGCCTTACAGGAACTAGAGAATTCAACAAGCTCTTGGAATTGTTGGGGTACTTCACTGATTTGAATCCAATTCTTAGGATATCTGTATTCAACGTGTTCATCTCGGAAAACCTGCCACTCTAATATTGAACTAGAATTAGGTAAATTCTGAATTTTATCTGTAGTTTTTTGATTATACCAAAATAATCCAATAGCTACGAATAAAACAACTAAAGCAATAGAAAAAAGAATTAGCAAGTTTTTCTTTGAGAGTTTTATGCCCGACAAAAATTTTTGCTGTGGCTGGAATTGTTTATTTTGTTTTTCGGATCGAGTACTACTATCTTGAATTATTTGGTTTTTTTCGGCTCCTTGATGATTTTGATTACTAATATCAATTTGATTTTTCATATGTATTTTACAAAAATTATAGGATAAATTAATTCCGATTTTAAGTATCCACGGGTATGGTTGATATGTTTTTGTTTACTGGCTGCGGGACTTGGATTCGAACCAAGATACCATGCTCCAGAGGCATGTGTCCTACCATTAGACGATCCCGCAAGATATCTTATAATAACATAAATTTTATTGATTGTTGCAATTTATGCTAAAATAATAATAATGAAAAGAAAAATTTTAGGGTTTATTTTAAAGCAGCTTACTTTGGGAATAATTAATAAATACCAGCCAAAAATTATTGCGGTAACTGGCAGTACTGGAAAAACTTCTGCTAAAAACGCTATTTATACGGTTTTAAGCACTTTTTACGATACTCGAAAAAGCGAGGAGAATTTAAATACTGAATTTGGTTTACCTTTAGCTTTTATTGGAGGAATAAATGCTAAAAATAGTTTTAGCAAATGGCTTGAAAATATTTTTAAAGGTTTAAAGCTTCTAATTATTAAAGATAAAAATTATCCCCGCTTTATAATAGTTGAAATGGGGGCTGATAAGCCTCGCGATATTAGTAAACTTTTGAAAATTGCCAAACCTAATGTGGCAATAGTAACTGCAATTGGCAATATTCCGGTTCATCTTGAAAATTATCAAGATATCGACGAATTAGCTTTCGAAAAATCGCAAATCGTTAGAGTTTTAAACTCTCAGGACATTGCGATTTTAAATGCTGATGATGAGCGAGTTAAAAAAATGGAAAAGGTAACTCAAGCTAAAATTTTATTTTTCGGATTTACTGAAGATGCTAATCTTAAAATTACTAACTTTAAATTAGTAACTAAAACAATTGAGAGGGGATTTGAAATTCCAATAGGTGTAAGTTTTAATCTTAATTATCAAGGAGAAAAAAGTCTGGTTTTTCTTAAAAATCATTTAGGAATTCCAAGTGTTTATGCTGCTACGATTGGAGCAGCAGTTGGTTTGATTTTTGATATCCCCCTTAATGAAATTTCTAAAGCTTTAGAAAAATTTCAGCCAGAAAAAGGAAGAATGAATTTAATTGAAGGTATAAAAAACAGTTTAATTATTGACGATTCTTATAATGCTTCACCTTTAGCAGTAGAAGCTGCTCTACAAACCTTAAAAGATATTTCGGCATTAAGAAAGATTGTGGTTTTAGGAGATATGCTGGAACTGGGGAAATATTCCCAAAAAGCTCATGAAGAAATTGGCAAACTAGCTTCTCAAATTGCTGATTATTTATTTTTAGTTGGTCCGCGGATGGTTTTTGCCAGAGATAAAGCTCTAAATAATGGTTTTGATAAAAATAAAATTTTTTATTTTAATAATTCTTCTTTGGTGGCTAATAAGTTGATTCCTTTAATTAATCAAAACGATGTTATTTTAGTTAAGGGTTCTCAAGCAATGAGAATGGAAAAAATAGTTAAAGAAATAATGAAAGAACCTCAAAAAGCCAAAGAACTATTGGTTAGGCAGACTGAAGAGTGGAAATAAAAAGTTTAATGATATTTGAACTTCACTCGTTGAAAGCGCCTTGCCCTATTGATTTTTAAATAGTTCTGTGATATAATATATTATACTTTAAAAAGGAGGCTAATAATGCAAGTAAATTATACTATACGACGGAAGTGAATTGAGAATTTCCGGAGAAAAAGTTACTATTATTCGACAATAGAGGAGGTAGCTATGTATTGGAGAAATTTGTTTCCTTTAGTCAAGGAATACATTGGAAAGTATGGTCCTAACTCCGTTGTGCTTAAAAATGGGGCATTTATCGGGACCAATCCCGATGAACCATTTGAGGAGCAAGTTTTCAGTAGGATTCAATCTGAAACCCTGACAAGTGATAAACCGTTTGTGATTATTAATCCTGATGATTTTGGTGAAGGTTTAAAGATCGATGGAGAAAAAGTGAGCATCACAAAAGTGTTTAATAATCAATAAAAGGAGGATATTATGGAAGAGATTGAATCTGTATCTGAGTTGATTCTGTTCTTGGCGGAATGTGAGAAAGTATATTACAATTCCATCGATGGGATTCTCTATGGATGGGGACCGGATGGTTCCCCATTCGAGATTGATTTTATTGCAAGTCCCAGTCTAAGGTTAACAGATAGACAAACTGGAATTACTATCGAAACTAATGGAGATGAAGTGACGATACATAGAAAATAAGAATGATTGAGTTTTATGCCGGCTTTAAAAAAGCCGGCGATTTTTTTAATTATAGTTCATATTAGTGCCGTTATCGGGATTTGAACCCGAGTTTTCGCCGTGAGAGGGCGATGTCCTAGGCCTCTAGACGATAACGGCTTATTAAAAGCTTACTAAAATTTAATTTAAAAAGCAATTTTAATATTTGACAAATTATAATAATAGTGCTATACTATAAATAGTTCTTTGAAAACCACAGCAGTTTAAACCTCCTCTGCTGTGGCAAAAATAAAAAGTTTTTATTTTTACCACATTAGAGGAAGTATCAAACAAAAATAGCTGATAATCAGCTATTTTTGTTTGCTAAAGTTTTATAACCTAAATAAAATGTCAAAGAAAAATTAACAAATTGGCTAATTAAGCCGGAATAAACAACTCCCCAAATTCCTAATTTGGGAATTAAAATGATATTTAAAACTAAATTTAAAATAGCAGCAATAACTGTAAAATAAAAATCCTGCCAAATTCTATTGTGAGCAACCAAAAATGAATCTAAAAAAGTAGTTGGGAAAAGAAAAACTATTATCCAAATAAAAACTCTGAAAAATTCTACTGAAGGGGAATAATCTTTTCCAAAAATAATCGGAATTAATGGGGATAATAAAACACCTAAAATACTGATTATTAGGGCGCAAACCATTAGAAAACTTAAAACCTTCTTAAAAATTTCTGTGCTTTTTTCTACATTATTAGCTTGACTTGATAAATAAGGAAATAAAGCAGTTATTATTAACGAAGGAAAAAGTTCAACAATTGAAATAATTTTAGTAATAATTGACCAATAACCGACATTTTCTACTCCTTTTAAATATCCCAAAAGAAACTGATCAGTTGAAAAGAAAATAAAACTTAAAAGCCCAAAAAGTAAAAGTGGAGTTCCATTTTTCAAAAAATACTTCAAAAATTCTTTATTGTATTCTGGTTTTAAATCTTTAAAATTTTTTAAAGTAATAATAATTGTAAAAATTACGCTTATTAAAATAGCTAAAAAATAACTAATGCTTAAAGAAACAGCATTTCGATAAATTATTACTAAGCCGATTCCCAAAATTAAATTAAAAATACTTTCAATTAAAACAGCTTTAAATTCGTTTTCCATTTTTTGAAGAGCCCTGTTCAAAGATAAAAAATATTCCCTAATCTGGGTTAAGAAACTAAATAAGATCAGAAACAAAGCAATCTTTCTAAATTCCAGGCTTTCAAAAACAAATAATCCTGCAAAAGCAACTATTAAAGATCCTACGGTCAAGATAATTTTAAAAAACAAAGAGGCATTTAAATATTTTTTATCAGTTTTTCCTTGCTGGTAATCTCTAACAGTTAAAGTATTGATTCCAAAATCAGCAAAAATAAAAAAGAAACCAACAATTGACAAAACATAATTAAAAGAGCCATACTCTTGCGGCCCTAAAATTCTGGCAGCTATGACTATTAAAACAAATTTTAGAATTCTGCTTATAATTTGAGCTAAAAAAAGCCAGAAAGTATTTTTTAGAAATATTTGTTTAGGCGAAAAATTGGTTAGTAAAAAATTTTTAAAAGCAAAGGGTTTTTCCATATAACTTATTAATTTTATCAAAAATTTGATTTAAAACAATTTTTTTATTATAATTCTTTACAAGAGCCGAGGTGGCAGAGCGGTCAATTGCAGCGGTCTGTAAAACCGTCGCCTTTATGGCTACGTAGGTTCGAATCCTACCCTCGGCACATTAAAGCCAGAGTGGTTCAGTGGTAGAACGTTCCCTTGGTAAGGGAAAGGTCGAGAGTCCGATTCTCTCCTCTGGCTCAAAGTAAAAATAATTAAAAATTATGGCAAGCAAACCAAAATCAAAATATAGCGAAAATTTAATTAAGCTTCAATGTTCAGTTTGTAAAAATATTAATTATTATACTAGAAAGAATAAAAAAACAACTGACAGAAAATTGGAGTTCAATAAATGGTGCAAACATTGCCGCAAAACAACTTTGCATAAAGAAGCTAAAAAAAGGTAGAGCTCTTTATAATAGGGCCATAGTTCAATGGTAGAATGTCGGTCTCCAAAACCGAGGATCGAGGTTCAAATCCTCGTGGCCCTGCTTATTATAATTTAATTTTAATCTTGGTTTTAAAATAATGCTTTATGAAATTTATAATTCAAATGAAGAACTGGTTGATTATTTAATTAACAAGGGTGCTTTAAAAACTCCAGAAATAATTGAAGCTTTCTTAAAAGTAGATAGAGTTGATTTCGTTCCTGTTGAATTTAAAAATGAAGCTTATAATAATTATCCATTAGAAATAGGTGAAGGACAAACAATTTCCCAGCCAGAAACTGTAGCTTTTATGTTGGAACTACTGCAACCTAAATTTGGAGAAAAAATATTAGACATTGGATCTGGTTCAGGCTGGACTTCTAATCTTTTAGCTTATTTGGTAAGCAATCAAGGCAAGAAACTCGATAAAGATAAAAAAGCGGGACAAGTTTTAGCGGTTGAAATAAAAGAAAAATTATGCCTTCTGGGAAAAGAAAATTCTAAAAAATACAATTTTATTTCAAAAGGAATTCTTAAATTTTTTTGCCAAGATGGTTCTTTGGGATTAAAAGAATATGCTCCGTTTAATAAAATTTTGATTAGCGCCAGCTTACAAAAAGAAAACCAGGTAGCTATTTTTATAGAACAATTAGCTGATAACGGCTATTTGGTTTGCCCGATTGGAAATTCAATATATTTCTTCGAAAAGAGAAAAAACGAAATTATTAAAAAAGAATTCGAAGGATTTATTTTTGTGCCTCTAGTTAATAATTTATGAAAATTGGAACTAAAATTAAAACTGAAATTTATTTTGGAGCCTCATTTCTTATTAATATTTTAAGCTGGTTTAATATTTATTTTAAAATTCCTAAAGAAAACTTTCCGTTTTTAATTCATTATCGCAGTTTTTCTTCAATTGAAATTTTTGGAAATTTCGAGGATTTGTTTATTGTTTCTTTAATAGGATTGATTATCTTTATAATTAATGCTATATTAAGTAATGTTTTGTTAAAAAAGAAAGAAGAATTTTATGCATTACTTATTTCTTTTTTGACATTTTTTATTCAAATTTTAGTAATAATTTATAGTTTTATTTTAGTTTCAATTAACACACTTTAATTTAAAATTATGTTAGAAGCAGTTGTTAAAATAAAAGGACATCAGTTTTTAGTAAAAGAAGGCGATCTCTTGGTAGTAGATAATCTTAATAAGAAGGAAGGAGAGAAGGTAAATTTTGAAGAAGTTTATTTAATTTTTGATAGCGAAAAGCCAGAAAAAGTTATAATTGGCAAACCTCTTGTTAAAAAATCTTTAGTTGAAGCAGAAATTATTAAAAATTTTAGAGGCAGAAAAATAATTACTGTAAAATACGGGCCTAAAACTCGCAGAAAAACAAAAAAGGGATTTAAACCATCTTTAACTCAAATCAAAATAACTAAAATTATTGGTTCTTAAAACTAAGGCTTAAATTAGTTTAAATTAGAACGTTTAGTCATAGTCAAACAACTTTAACTTTTAAAAATAGTAAGAAAGTAGCAAGTTGTAAAGCTGATTTTTTGTGTTAAAATAAATCTATAAAAAATATGAATTTGAAAAAATATCAATTTATATTTTTAATTGTAATTTTGGCGATTTCTTTATTGCTTAATATTGCTTTTATTGTAATATTTAACACCGGCCGCAATATTCAAGAGAATATTCCCAATAATATTCAAGGGGTTGTTAGTCCTTTGCCAGAAATTTCTTCTTTTGTTCCCCAAATTTCTCCTCCCAATGCTCCACCGCCAAATTATTAATCTTTTTAAATATTAAATAAGTAATATGTATTATCGCAATTTAGAAGAATTTATGAATTCTTGCGGTTACCTTATTAATGATGAATGGTATCCGCGGGTTACTTCAATTGTTTCTATAAAATCTAAACCAGCGCTTTTAAAATTTTATGGAGAAGCTGAAAGTTTTTCATCAGCCTTATCAGTTACCGGAAAATCAGCAACTGAAGGAACTAAAATTCATAATACTATTGAAGCAATTTTAAAAAATGAACCAGTTGAAATAACCAGTGATATTAAACCAGCAATTGACGCTTTTTATGATTTTTTAAAAGTTCACTCAGTGGATATCTCTAAGGGAGCAATTGAAAAAAGAATTTGGACTCCCAAATATCGTTATGCTGGCACTATTGATATTTTAGGGGAAGTCGATGGTACCTTTGGAATTTTAGATATTAAAACTTCTTCTGGAATCTGGCGTGATTATAATTTGCAAACTTCGGCTTATATGGGAGCTTTAGTTAAAGATTCTCAGGCTTGGGAAGATTTAATACCTAAAGAAATTCAAGGCCGTTGGATTTTAAGAATCGACCAAAACCAAATTTGCGAAAAATGCGGAGCTAAAAAAAGAACTAAGGGGGGCAGGGAAACAATTAAAGAAAATTTCAACGGTAATGGCACAAATGGCACGTGTGATCACAAGTGGTCTGAAACTATTGGAGAATGGGAAATAAAATCGCTTGACAATTTTGATGAAGATTTCGAAGCATTTTTAGCTGCCAAAAAGCTTTGGGAATGGGAAAATGAATATTGGCTTAAACAAATTGGCTTTTAGTAAAAATTATGAATCAACTAGTTTTTGATATTGAAACAGCCGGAGAAGAATTTTCTTCTTTAGATATAGTTTCTCAAAATTTGCTTGAAAAAAAATTTAAAAGAACAGCCCAAAATGAAGAAGAATTAGAAGAAGAGAAGGAAAAACTATCTTTTTTTGCCCCAACCAACCAAATTGTCGCTATTGGAATGCTTAATCCCCAAACGAAAAATGGCTTGGTTTACTTTCAGAATAAAGAAAAAATAAGTTTAAAAGAAGAAGGGGTGGAGTATCTTTCTTTCTCTTCTGAAAAAGAGTTGCTTTTAGGTTTTTGGGAGATTATTACCCCTTATCAGCAATTTATTACTTTTAATGGTTATAATTTTGATGTTCCTGTATTAATGCTTAGATCGGCTATGAATGAAATTAGGCCCTCAAAAAATTTGATGACCAATAGATACTTAGAACGCCAGCCTTATAATTTACAGCATATTGATTTAGCTGATCAATTGTCTTTTTATGGAGCCAAAAAAGATTATTTAAGTCTTCATTTTTGGACCAGAGCTTTTAATATTGATTCTCCAAAAGAGGGCGAATTAACAGGAGAAAAGGTAACTCAATATTTTAGAGAAGGAAAAACCCTAGAAATTGCCAAATATTGTTTTAAAGATGTAATAGCCACTGCCGCTTTATTTGAAAAATGGGAAAAATACCTCAAATTTTAACTTGACTATTATCTTAATTTTTTGTAATTTTTATAACATTTATTCGTCATTACTCTATGAATAAGGAAGAAGAATTTAAAAACAGAGATCTTTCAAAAGCTATAAATTTTAACGAACTTTATATTTTTTATAGTCCAAAAATTTCAAGGCATATTTATTTAAGAATTAGGCAAGTTGAAGAGACTAATGATTTGACTAGCGAAGTTTTTCTAAGGACTTGGCAATATTTAAAAAAAGGACAGAAAATAAAGAATATTAAGCCGTTTTTATATAAGATAGCAGATAATTTAATAGTTGATTATATTAGATCAAACAAATATCAGGCAAATTTAGAAGACGACAGTGATTTGGAAAAAATTGAAATCCATAATGTATCAAATGATGTTTCCCAGAATTTAGATAATTTTATTAACACCCAAGAAATTTCTCAAGCTTTAGACAACCTAAATGAAAAATATAAAAAATTATTAATTATGAAATTTATTGATGAATTGGAAATAGATGAAATTTGCCAGATTTTAAATAAGTCACGAGGAGCAATAAATGTTGCTATTCACCGAGCATTAAAAACGTTAAAAGAGAATTTAGAAAGTGAAAAAAATGAAAGAAAATTATAGTGAACAAGAAAAAGAATTGATTAAAAAACTTCAAGCTTTACAGCAAACTGAAGTTGATTTGGCTTTTTTAGAAAAGTTTAGAGGAGAATTAGCTCAAAAGGTTTTGTTAGAGGAAAAGACCGTTCAAAAATCAATTCGTTTGAAAACTATTATTCTCAATTTTTCAAAAGCTTTTTCTGTCTTGTTAGTTTTTACTCTTTTTGGTTTTGGAATTGTTAAAGCAAGCCAAAATGCTTTACCAAATAATTTGCTTTATCCGGTTAAATTAGCAACTGAAAAAATCCAGCTTGATTCTCAAAAGGACGAGGCAACTAGGCTCAATTTAAGAGTAAAATTTGCTCAAAATAGAATCAAGGAAGTTAAAATTTTAGAAACCCAAGAAATTGACAATTTGGAATATATTAAAGATGCTGTTTTAAAATATCAAAATGAGATTAATAATATTCAGGAAGAATTAAATAAAATTGTTAGTAAAAATAAAGACGAAGGCACTTTAGAGTCTTTAATTGTTTTAGAAAATGAATTGAATAATTCCTTAAAAGAAATAGATAACTTAACTTCTTCTAGTTCTTTGGAAACAGCTAATCTTTTAAATTATGCTAAAGAATCAGCTTCTTCCACGTTAGCTAATATTTCCAGCAATATTTTAGAATATGAAAAATCAACCCTAAAAGTTAATAGCGATCCTTTGGCTGATACCAGAATTAAAGAAGCTTACCGGCTGAATCAACAAAAATTCAACGAATTAAGTAAAGCATTGGAAGAAAAGATATCCTTAAATAGAAAACGACAATTAAGCGAAATTCAATACCAGACTACTACTTTAGCTCCAGAAAAAATTCCAGTTGATTTACCGGTCGAGATTTTAGATGCCCTAGCTTTAAAGGATAGAATCCAGCAAGAATTAGAAAATCTCAAAAGCAGCTTTAATTTTGTAAAACCTGATTATAGTTTACAATTAGAAAAGCTAAAAAATATTGAAGATTCCTTAAAGGAACTTGAAGTAAAAATTTCAGAAATTAAGTAGTGGTTTGCCACAATAGTTAACTAATACAACTTAAATACACATTAATTACTTTATTTTAGTTTCTCAATTCTTAATTTTCTGTAAAATTTTTTTATTTTTAAATCCGTATGGTTATCCATATGGTTTTTTATATGGATAACTTTTAAGTTAAAAATGCAAAAATCAAAATTTAAAATGATAATTAAAATTTTTTAATTCTTTTTGACAACTTTTCATTTTGATTTTTACATTTTGCATTTTAAAAGTTCTTGCTATTTATAATTTAAAATCTTATACTATAATAATTATTATAAATAATAAGGTTATTATATTTATTATTAATGTTTTCTAAAACTAGAGGTTTTACTCTAATAGAACTACTAATAGTTATTGCTATTTTAGCTGTCTTAGCTTCAGTAACTATAATAGCTATTAATCCTGTTGAAATCTTTAAAAGAACCAGAGATTCTCAAAGAATAACTGAATTAAAATCACTAAATGATGCTTTAAATATCTATGAAACCTTAACAATGGGTTCTATAACTGGTTCTACAACTACTGTTTATTTATCTTTACCTGATACTAACAGTAATTGTTCTTCTTATTCTTTACCAACCTTGCCAACTGGTTATTCATACCATTGTGTAACAGCTGATAATCTGACAAAAATTAATGGTTCTGGCTGGGTACCAGTTGATTTTACTTCTTTAGGAATAAGTTCTCCTTTAAATAAACTGCCAATTGATCCTATAAACAATAACCAATACTATTATACTTATATCTCCGGAGGAAGTTTTATGCTTACAGCTTTAATGGAATCAACCAATAATACTGTTTATCAACAAGCTATTAATGATGGTGGCTTAATGCCTGGAGTTTTTGAAATAGGTACCAATCTTAAATTGGGTCCATTTACCAGAGATAATGGTTTAGTTGGTTATTGGAAATTTGATGAAACCAGTGGCACCTTATATGATTATTCTGGTTATAATAACCACGGTACTCCTTATGGAGGAGTTACTTATGGAGTTCAAGGTAAAGTAAATAATGCTTTAAGTTTTGATGGAATAGATGATTATGTAATAATAGGAACAGGAACAAACTATTTTCCAATGTCTAAATTTGTTCTTTGTGCTTGGATAAAATCTTCGGAGATTGGTACTGCAAGTACGAGTAGGGGAATTATAAGTATTACTTATGGATTAAATTTATATTTAAATACTACTGATAATTTATATTTTCGAATGAATATAAATCCAAGCACGGAAAATTTTGTTTATATTAATTATTCCCAAAATTTATTAGATGTCAATCAACATTTTGTTTGTGCTAGCTACGATGGAACAAATGTTAATTTATTTATTGATGGTGCATTAAAGAAATCACAAGTTGTTAGTTGGGGAGGTACTACGCATTGGCCAACTTCCTATGCTGCGATAGGCTGGGATGTTAATAGTTCACCCTGGAAATTCAAAGGTCTAATCGATGAAGTTCGTATTTACAACCGCTTATTATCAGAAGATGAAGTTAGAGCAATTTACGAATCAACAAAATAATATCTTTTTTAGATACTTGATTTAGAAGTAATTTTTTGATTTTTTTACTTAAATTTTAATAATTCTTTGTTTAGTCGTGATAGTTTGTTATAATAGCTTTATGGATAAAGATCTTAAAATTGGTTTAGCTTTAAGTGGCGGAGGGGCTCGAGGTTTTGCTCATTTAGGAGTTTTGAAAAAATTAGAACAAGAAAAAATTCCTATTTTTTGCATCAGCGGCACCAGCATGGGAGCAGTAATTGGGGGATTATACGCTGCTTTTGGTACTGTTGATTCGATTATCAATTTTTTTAATTTCTCTAAAATATCTTCCTTTTTTGAAACTAAAAAATTTTATCAATCCATTGCTAAAGGAGGACTTTTATCTTTAGAAAAAGCTGAAATTATCTTTAAAAATAAACTACATAATGTAAAAATTGAAGATTTAAAAATTCCTTTTACCTCAGTAGCAGTTTCTTTAAAAACAGCTCAAGAGGTTAAGTTTAAAAAGGGGGATTTAGCAAGTGCTATTTTTGCTTCTTCAGCTTTGCCATTTATTTTTTCACCAATTAGGATAGACGATGATTTATTTATCGATGGAGGATTATTTAATGTTTTGCCAATAGACGCTTGTTTTGAGATGGGTGCTGATTTAGTAATTGGAGTCGATGTTTCTGACGACCATTTTAATAATTTTAATTTAGATGAAAAAATTAATATTTTTAAAATACCACAACTTATTTTTAATTTAGCTTTAAATAAATTTAAAAATGAAAAATTAGAAGAACTTAATAAAAATTATCAAGGAAAATTTTTCACCTTAAAGCCTAAAGTTTCTATTTTAAAGGGCAATGAATTTGATAAACTTGAAGAATTTATGTTTTTGGGTGAGAGAGAATATTCAAAAAATAGAGATGAAATTCATCAATTTTTAAAGATATGAAAAATCTTTACTTGGTAGCAACTCCCATAGGAAATTTAAAAGATTTGGGTTTTAGGGCTTTAGAAATTTTGAAACAAGTTCCAATTATAATTTGTGAAAGGCCAACCCATAGTTTAAAAATTTTAAATTATTTTGGAATCGCTAACAAAAAATTAGTTTCCTATACTGAAGCTAATAAAAACCATCAAATTCCATTTATTTTAAAATTATTAGAAAACCAAGATGCGGCTTTTATGGTTGATGCTGGAACCATTGGGGTTTCTGATCCTGGTTCAGAACTTATTGACAAGGTTAGATCTCAAGGAATTAATATTATTTCTATTCCTGGGCCAAGCGCGATTACTTCGGCAATTGCTTTAACTGGCGAAAGAATTGATAAATTTTTATTTGTAGGATTTTTGCCAAAAAAGAAAAAGGACCTGGCTAATTTTATTGAAATTTCAAAAAATAATAATTTTTGGTTAGCTGGCTACGAAGCCCCTCACCGCTTAACAAAAACTTTAGAATTTTTAGCCTTCAGTTTTCCAAATATCTATGTAGTTTTAGTAAGTGAGATTTCTAAAATTCATGAAAAAGTTATTAAAGGTAAACCCCAAGAAATATTAGAGCAATTTTTTGAAGATCCAAAATTAGAAAAAGGAGAATTTGTAATATTTATCAAAAATTTTAAATGAACCATTTATCACCAGAAAAATTTGAAGAAATTGTTAAAGAAGGAATAGCGGAAATTCCTGAAAAATTTTTAGAAAAATTAGAAAACGTGTCAATTATTATTGAGGATGAACCAACTGAAGCCCAAAGAAAAAAAATAAATCTTAGAAAAGGATTAACGCTTTTTGGTTTATACGAAGGTGTCCCTCAAATAAAAAGAGTTAATTACTCTTGGGTTTTGCCGGATAAAATTACAATTTTCAAAATTCCTTTAGAATCAGCGGCTACTAGTGAAATTGATTTAAAAGAATTAGTTAAAAATACGGTGTGGCATGAAATTGCTCATCATTTTGGAATGGATGAAAAAGAAGTAAGAGAGGCTCAAAAAAGAAGGCAAAATGAGAAAATAAATAAAAAGCCTAAATAATTTAAATAATAAGCAATTTAAGCCTAATTAACAAATTTTTAATAAAATCTAATATTGATTTATTTTTTTACAAGCTTTCAGTTTTGTACTTAATATTTAAAATTTATATCTTATGGTATAATTTTAAATAATTAATTTTTATAAAAATTATGTTCGATTTAGCAAATAAAGTTGCTTTAGTTACTGGAGCTGCCAAAGGTATGGGTAAAGCTCATTCCTTGGCTTTAGCTAAAGCTGGGGCAAAAGTTATTTTAACTGATATTGACTTTCAAGAAGTTCAAAAATCAGCTCAAGAGATATTAGATTTAGGTTTTGAAGCTCGGGCTTATAAACTTGACGTGATAAATAAGACTGAAATTGATCAAGTTTTTGATCAAGTTTTTGATATTTATAAAAGATTAGATATTTTAGTAAATAATGCTGGAATTTTACTTTCTAAACCATTTTTGGAAATAACCCAAGAAGAATGGGATAAAGTTTTAAGCGTTAATCTAAGGGGGCAATTTTTATGCGCTCAAAAAGCTGCTTTTTTAATGAAACAAAACAATTGGGGAAGAATAATTAATATTTCTTCAATTGCTTCGGGTGAAGTTGGTAAGGGATTGGCTCAAAGCGCTCATTATGCAGCTTCTAAAGGAGGGGTTAAGGCTTTAACCGAAACTTTAGCTTTAGAATTGGCTCAATATAATATTACAGTTAATGCCATTGCTCCAGGAGCAATAGAGACCGATATGACGAAAAATATAGCCGAAGAAGAAAAACAAAGAATTTTAAATTCTATTCCTCTTAAAAGGTTTGGAAAACCAGAAGAAGTAGCTAGTTTAGCAGTGTTTTTAGCAAGCGAAGAGGCAAGTTATTTAACCGGCTCAACAATTTATATTGATGGGGGATTATTAGCTTCTTAATTAGCTATTTTTTTCTGAAATAAAACTTTATTACTTCTATAATTAAAATTTCAACAGCAGGAGTAATAGTAACCGCTAAAATAAACCAATTAAAAGGCAAAGGAACTGTATTGAATAAGATATTTAGAGGTTTTAAATAAATTGCTAAAATAGTCATTATCATTGCTATTAAAACGCCGATATTTAAATATTTATTCGAAAAAGGATTGTATTTAAAAATACTAATTGTTAAACTTCTCAAAGATAGAGAAAATATTGAGGTAGTTGTTGCCACTGCGGTAAAAATAACTGTTCTGGCTATTTCTTCATTAATTCCTATATTTAAAATATACCAATAAAAACCTAATAAGAAAATTGTTAGGGCAATGCCATTAACAAAAATAATCATTCTTACTTCTTTGTCAAAAATTTTTTTAGTTTCTATTTTTTTTTGAGGATTATCTAAATTTTCAAAAGCAAAACCAATTGCTGGAAAACTATCCTCAAAAAAATTAATAAATAGAATTTGCAAAGCGTTTAATGGCAAAGGAAGATTCAAGAATAAAGCTCCGCTAATTAATATTACTTCTTCAAAACAATCGGTTAAAAAATAAGTGACAATTTTTCTGATATTTAAGAAAATTTTTCTTCCTTCCCTAATAGCTCTGCTAATGGTTTTAAAATTATTATCAAGCAAAATTAAATCAGCAACTTCTTTAGTAACATCAGTAGCATCTCCAACTGCTATACCAATATCTGCTTCTTTTAAAGACGGAGCGTCGTTAATGCCATCACCAGTCATAGCTACTATTTCGTGCGCTTTTTTAAAATTTTTAGCAATTCTTAATTTATCTTCAGGAGAAACTCTGGCAAAAATCTTGTATTTTTTAATTGTATAAGGCAATTCTTCATCAGATATTTTTTTAAGATCTTTTCCCTCAATTACTTCATCATTTTTAATCTCCCAGCCTAATTTTTTAGCAGTAGCTATTGCTGTCCCTTTATGGTCTCCGGTAACAATTATGGTATTTACTCCTAAATTTTGAGTGTTAATTAAAGATTCTTTAACTCCTGGCCTTAAAGGATCAGAAAAAGAAATAATGCCAGCAAATTTTAAATTATTTAGTTCTTCCAAAACCTGTTTTCTATTAGTAATTTCTTTATTTTCTGTGTTTTTATAAGCTACTGCCAAAACTCTTTCGCCATTATTAGCTAACTCATCTATTGTTTCCATAATTTTAAAGTATTGTTGGCGATCAATATTAGTGTAAGAAAGAAGTATTTCAGGAGCTCCTAAAAAGCTAAGATAATTACCCTCTGGTTCGTTCAAAGTTTGGTTTAGTTTTTTGTTTTGATTAATAAAAATTGCAGAAAATTTATCTCGCGAATTAAAAGGTAAAACTATAATTGGTTTATAAAAATTTTTTAGGTTTTTATAAGAAATTTTCCAATTAAGCGCATTTTTAACCATTGAAACTTCTAATGGTTTTCCACTATATTCTAAATGAAGAGTTCCGTTAGTTTGAGAAATAGCCACATCGCAATTTAAAAGTCCTAAAGTTAAAAGATTTTTTTGTTCTTGAGTTAAAACCTTTAAATTTTCAAAATTGTCTTTATCTTTAAATATTAAATTGTTGTTAAAAACTGGCAAAAGATGAATAATGTTCATTTTGGCTTGAGTCAAAGTTCCGGTTTTATCAGTTAAAATAGTAGTTACTGAACCCAAAGTTTCAGCAGCTACTAATTTTTTAACAATTGCTTTTTTCTTTGCTAGTCTTTCAACTCCTACTGCCAAAATAACAGTCATAGCTATTGGCAGTCCTTCCGGAATTGAACCGACTCCTATAGCTACGCTTATTAAAAACATATCGAAAAGCTGATAATTATTTAAAATTCCTATAGCAAATATTAAAACTACAATAACAGCAATAGCTATGCTTATTCCAATTGAAAGTTTATTTATTTGTTTTTGAAGAGGAGTTGCTTCTGGTTTAGTTTCAATGAGCAAAGAAGCAATTTTCCCAAATTCAGTATCTTGGCCGATACCAGTTACTACAGCTTTAGCATTTCCATCAACCACACTAGTTCCTTTATAAACCATATTTTTTCTTTCTGATAAAGGAGTGTCAACAGGATAAATTTCAAGATTTTTTTCAACTGGCAATGACTCTCCAGTTAAAATTGATTCGTCAACTGTTAAATCAATTTCAGTAATTAAACGGCAATCAGCAGGAATTTTTGAACCACTTGAAAGATAAATAATATCTCCAATAGTAAGATTTTTAATATTTATTTTTTGTTCTTCACCACTTCTGATAACTAAAACTTTTTCTTCTAAATAAGATTGCAATTTTTCTAAAGATTTTTCTGCTTTGTTTTCCTGATAAAATCCCAAAAAAGCATTGATTAAAGTTGCTAAAAAAATAAAACCAGCGTCTAAATAATCTTTAGTTGTTATAGTAATAATTCCTGCTAAAATTAGAATTCCAATCAAAGGATTCTTAAATTGTTCCAAAAATATCGAAAATCCGTTACGAGATTTTTTAGTTGATAAGACATTTTCTCCAAAAATTTTAGTTCTTTTTAATGCTTCTTCATTTGTCAAACCAGTTTGTTGCGTTTCTAAAATCTGTAAGCTTTCTTTAATTGATTTCGCCCAAAATTCATTTTTGATAATTTCTTTAGTAATCATTTAGTTATTAATAATTAATTTATCAGCTTTTAAAATATCTTGGTTTAATTCACCTAAGGCTTCCAATTTTTGGCCTATTTTGAAATTTTCAAAAGTTAACTTTTGGCTTTGCGCGTTAGTAATTTCAGTATCATTAAAGATTTCAATAGTTATTATTTTACCATTTGAGTCAACTATTAAAGAATTTTCTAAAATAGAAATTATTTCGCCATTTATTTTGTCTAATAAGATTTCTTCAATTTTTTGTTGATGTTCTTTGTAGGTTTTTGAGCAATAAATTATATTATCTTTATGAAAATAGAAAAGACAATTAGTATTTTGGGGATAAATAGCTGCTTTGATAGCTTCTAATCCTGGATTAGAAATTGGAGTTGGCGGCAGACCCTTGTATTTAAAAGTATTATAAGGGGAATCTAATTGTTTATCTTGAGGAGTAACCTGTGGCCACCAATTATCTTTAGTTCCTTTGATATATTGCAAGCTACTGTCAACTTCTAAATTCATATTGCTATCAAGCCTATTCCATAAAATTCCAGAAATTAAGGACATTTCTTTTTCAGAACCAGCTTCTCTTTGGATAATCGAAGCTAATTTTAAAACAGTCAACCAGCTTATATTTTGGTTCGTTAATTCTTCATTAAAGGGAGAAATTTTCTCTTGAAATTTATTAATTAATCTTTGAGCTGTTTTTTCCGGCTCTTCATTTTTAGGTATTAAATAAGTATCTGGGAAATAAACTCCTTCTTTATAATCTTGATTATTATTGTTATAAATTATAAAGCGTTTAATTTGGTCTTCATTCCAATTTAAGACTTCAGCAATTTTAAAAGCTATTTCTTCCTTTCGAAGTCCTTCGGGAATCGTAATCCATAAAAGATCAGGCTCTGAGGTTAAAATCTGAGATAGTATTATTGGATCCATTGGTTTATCAACCGCATAGCCTCCGGGTTGAATTTGGGTAGTGCCGCTTGCTAAAAGCTGCCAATAAAAATAAAAATCATTTACTAAGATCCCTTCCTTTTTTAAATCAGCTACTATTTTTTCTAAATTAGAATTTGGATAAACTATAAATATTCCAGAAGTTGAAGTAGAATTTTGAAAATTATCAAAATTAGGATTAGTTATAATTTCGTTAAAAACTAAAGGGTAAATATTAACAGCTTGAGAATCTATTAAATTATCTTGGTTGGGACTAGAATCTTGATTGGGGTTTTCTTGGTTTTGGGGCGGTTGAGATTTAAAAGAAAGAAAAATTGAAAAGCCAATTATTAGAATAGTTAAAATCAAAATTCTAATTCCGATATTTTTCTTTGTCATACTTTATTATATTAGCATAACCGGGGTATTTTAAAAGTTATTTAAAAGTGATAGACTATAAAAGATAAATTTATGGCAAAAAGAAATAATCGAAAATATAAAGTTGAAAAGAAAAAAGTAATAAAGCCTCAAAATGTTAAATTCCAAACTCCACGAGTCAAAAATTTAGCAAGCCGTTTAGAAAATAAAGGCAAAGAAAAATAATAGAAATGGCAAGAGAATTAAATAATTTTTTAGAAAAGAGTTTAAATAACAATATTCCTTTTTCTCAAATAGAAAAATCTTTAATTGAAAAAGGTTGGAGTAAGATAACGGTAGAGCTTGCTTATTTTCAAGTTAAATTAAAACTATTTTTTAAAAATTTAAAATTAGATAAAAAAACAGCTTTTGCTATTCCCATAATAATTATTTTAGCAATTGGTTTTTATATTTTTTATTCCAAAGATGAAGTCTATAATTATAATTTAATTTTGCCCCAGACATCCGGTTTTGATAACAATCTTATAATGAATAGCTTTAATCCCTTAATGAGCGTTATAGATTTTGAATATTTTAAAAAAGTAGAGGAGGATTTAATAAATCAAAAAGCTGATTTCATAAAAGCAGATTTGACTTCTATGGAATTAATTTTTTATGAGAAAGGTATAGTAAAACAAAAGTATAATATTTTATCCAAAGGAAAAGAAGGTTCGTGGTGGGAAACGCCCGCTGGAATTTATAAGATTGGCACCAAAGAAATAAATCACTTTTCAACTTTTGGAAATGTTTATATGCCTTTTAGCATGCAGTTTGAAGGAAACTTTTTTATTCATGGCTGGCCATATTATCCAGATGGAACAAGCGTAGACTCCAATTATTCCGGAGGTTGCATTAGATTGTCAAATGAAGATGCTAAAGAACTTTATGATAGAGTTAAAATCGGGATACCGGTTTTAGTTTTGGAAAAAGATTTTGAAAAGGATGCTTTTAGCTATCAATACAAGAAACCAGTTATTTCTGCTAATAATTATTTAGTTGCAGATTTAAAAAGCAATTTTGTTTTTCTTGAAAAAAATTCAGAAAGTAAAGTTCCAATAGCCTCTATTTCAAAGTTAATAACTGCTTTGGTTGCTACTGAATATATTAATTTAGATAAACAAATAATAGTTGATCCGCAATCTTTAATTGAGACCACTATTCCCAGACTTCAGCCAAATCAAAAGATATCTGTTTACGATTTACTTAAATTATTATTATCAGAATCTTCAAACGAAGCAGCTGAAGCTTTGGCTAATTTTACTGGCAGAGATTATTTTATAAAATTAATGAATAATAAGGCTAAATCGATTGGAATGACCAATAGTAGCTTCGAAGATCCCTCGGGCATTTCAAAAAATAATATTTCAACTCCTCAAGACTTATTTTTGCTTTTAAAATATCTTTATAATAATCGAAGTTTTATTTTAAAATTAACTAATGGAAATTTTGAAGAAAGTCCCTATAATTCTCAATTGACTAATTTAAGAAATTTTAATAATTTTGAAAAAGATGGTTTTATTGGGGGAAAGATAGGTGAAACCCCTGAGGCTGGGAAAACTATCGTAGCTGCTTTTGAGGTTGATTTTAATGGTCAAAAAAGACCAATTGCTATTATTCTTTTAAATTCTATAGATCTTCACGGAGATGTTAATGTTATTTTGAATTATTTAAAAACCAATTTTTCAGCCAAATAAAATATCTATAATTAAAAAATAAATTTTATGTATACTCTTTCGGCAACTTCTTTAAATTTATATTTAGAATGTCCCAGGTGTTTTTATTTTAAAATTAAAGAAAAAATAAATCGCCCCTCTTCTCCTTTTTCAACTGTTCCTACTGGTATTGACAATATTTTAAAAAAATATTTCGATTATTATAGAGGTAAAAACGAGATTCCGCCATTATTAGCAAATAAATTGCCAGCAAAATTATTACAAGATCAAAGTTTAATTTCTTTTCTAAGATCGAAAAAACTATCTGTTTATTTGAAAGATTTGGATTTAAAACTTGAAGGAATGCTAGATGATGCTTTAATTCTAGACGATGGAAGTATTGTTCCCTTGGATAACAAGACTAGGGGATTTCCCTTAAAGGAAATAAATAAAAACCATATTTTTCAAATGAATGTTTATACCTATCTTTTAATGAACAATGATAATTTAAAAAATCTTAATCTAAAAACCACAAATTTGGCTTATCTGGCAAATTGGTATTTAGATCCTTATAATTTAGATTTTAATAATCCTTTGGGATTTAAAGTTGAAATTGAAGAAATAAAAACTAAACCAGAATTAGTTAGCCAAACTCTTAAAGAGATAGCTGAAGTTTTAAATTCTCCTTTGCCAGATCCTAGTAGTGATTGTTCTTTTTGCCAATATCGCAATTTAGGTTATTAATTGTAAAAAATTAAAAAATATTTTATAATTTTTTATGCCAGTTAAAAAATTAGGAATAGATTTGGGAACAGCCACTACCTTAGTTTTTGTTCCTCAAAAGGGAATTATTATTAACGAGCCTTCAGTAGTAGCAGTTTCTCAACCAGATAATAAGGTTTTAGCAATTGGTGTAGAAGCTAAAGAAATGTTAGGCAAAACTCCTAGCGATATTATAGTTTATCGGCCATTAAGAGAAGGAGTAATAGCTGATTACCGAGTAACTCAAGCTATTTTAAGATATTTTATAAATAAAGCTTGCGGTTTTTGGAATTTTATAAAACCCGATGTAGTAATTTCAGTTCCAGCTGGTAGTACTTCAACTGAACAAAAAGCAGTTATTGACGCAGCTCGTGAAGCAGGGGCTAAAAATGCTTACATTGTTAAAGAACCAGTATTAGCTGCTTTAGGAGCTGGAATTCCAATTAATAATGCTTCGGGTAATATGATTATTAATATTGGAGGTGGGACAACCGAAATTGCGGTTATTTCTTTGGGAGGAATCGTTTCCTGGAATTCAATAAGGATAGCAGGTGATGCAATGAATAATGCTATCAGCGATTTTCTAAAGAAAAAATATAATTTTTCAATAGGCGATGTAACAGCGGAACAACTAAAAATTGAAATAGGCAGCGCCCTGCCGCTTTCTGAAAAGGAAAAAGAAGTTACAAAAGTAAAAGGCCAAGATATTGTTTCTGGTCTTCCGCGAGATATTGAAGTTTCTTCGAACGATATAGCTGAAGCAATCCAGCCACAGCTTAAAGAAATAATCCAAGCAATTAAAAATGTATTGCGCGATACTCCTCCAGAATTATCAGCTGATATTATTGAAAAAGGAATGATTTTAACAGGCGGTGGATCTCTTTTAAGAAATATTGATGAAATTATTTATAAAAACATTGGAGTCCCGGCTTATGTTTCTGATGAAGCTCAATTATGCGTAGCCAAAGGAACCGGCATTATTTTGGATAATTTGGAACTTTATAAGAGATCTTTACAAACTTTCAAATAATAAATTCTTTTAATTAAAATCAAGATTATTTAACTCTTGATTTTTTATTATTTTTATGCTATAATATAATAGTTCTTTAAAATAAAAAAATAAAATTTTTAGTGCTTCTGTTATTCAACAGAGGCAAGGAGGATAAGATGAAAAGGAAAAAGAAAAATGTGTTGTTTTTAATGTTAATGTTTGTGTTGACGGTGTGTTTTACCTTAATTGTAAATGGATGCATAAGTAAGGGTGAAGTTATTATGGATAACTATAACCCTGTAGAGAAAGAACAGATTTTTATTGAGACAAGGATCCCGGCTGTAACCTCAACCTTTACTTTTTCTTCAACAGCAACCCTTGAACCTACCCCGACTTTTACGTCCACATCTACCCCGACTCCCATATTTGAAGCCCAGAGGCAAAGGATAAGGGGTTTAATGGAAGAATATGGAGACATCCAAGAGTACTATCTGACTGATGATTATTGGGGGAAATTATATAATGATATAGCAAGGTTTGGGGTTGCTAGTAGAGTAGTCGCGTTTGAGTTACACGGGAATAACTATAATATGTATGGTGGGGCTTATTCCCTAAGCCCCGAGGCTTTTTATAACCAGATTAGCTACTTGATGCAAAATGAGTATCACTTTGTGACTATTCATGAATTAAGAGGGTTTGTGGAGGGTTGGCTTGATCTCCCAAAAAGGTCTGTTGTATTAACAACAGATTCCGGTAATACGTCTTTATCGTCTAATGAGAGTATTATTAAACAATTTACAGAATTAGAGGAAAGATACGGGTATAAGCCCCATATAGAGTCTTTCATTTGGACGTGGAACATGGGGGGCTCAGAAAGTTCTAAATGCAAAGATGACTCTTGCTGGGAAAGTTTTAGGGTTGCGAAGAGTTCCGGATTCTTTAGCTTCGGAACCCATTCGGAATCTCATCGTCAGTTCGGATTTGAAACCCGCGATTTTTTGTACAAAGACTTAAAACAGTCTATAGACGAAATATATGAAAATATGGCTATTCGTGTCTACTCAATTTCGTGGCCTCATGAGTCTTGTAGCAAAGAATTTGAGGCATTAAATGAGTTAGGAATAGTCATCGGGTTTGGGGGTTTGAGCAAGCCAGAAAAAGATTCCTTTGTCTATAAAGGAGACACAATGAATTTGTGTCTCCCACGACTCTTCCCACCTAATGGTGGAAGTGAATGGGCCGAGAGTTCAAGACCCCTAGGGTTCACTCTGCAAGAAATTCTTGAGTTGCAGAGTGAACCATAGGTTTCTATATGCCTGCGCTTTAAAGCGCAGGCTTTTTTTATTTCTTATTATTTTATTTTTAAAATATAATAATATTGTTAATCAATAAAGATAATTCGAAACTATCCCGTAGTAAATTTACGGGATTTTTTATTAAAATAAATACTTGACAAGCTAAAAAAGCTCTTTAAAATGGTTTAAAGTTGTATGATTATTGACTATGAAAATCAAATAAAGATTTTAAATGGTTTCTTAAAAAAGAATTTGTTCTCAGTTAGTTTGTTATTTTGGGGTCCTGAAAAAGTTGGCAAAAAAACAATTGCTCAAGAATTTATTCGCGGAATTTTTTGCGAAAACAAAATTTTTGGAGGGTGCAATAATTGTCGAGTTTGCCTTTCAAAAAATAATGCTGATTTTTTATTTTTACAAAAAGAATCTTATGGAATTGATGAAGTAAAAAATATTATCAAATTTTTAAATTCTACTCCCTTAATTTCTGATAAAAAAGTAGTTTTAATAGATAACGCTCATTTATTAACAATTGAAGCTCAAAACGCTTTTTTAAAAACCTTAGAAGAACTTCCCAAAAATTCGATTGTTATTTTAATAACTTCTCAACCAGATTTGCTTTTAGAAACTATTTATTCCCGTTTATTAAAGATATATTTTGGTTTAGCTAAAAAAGAAGAAATAGAAGAACTATTAAAAAATAATTTAAGCGATGAAAAATTAATTGATAAAATCGCTAGGTATTCTTTTCTAAGAATTGGATTGGCTTATGATTTTATAACTAATCAAGAAATTTTAAAAGAATTTGAAAAGAAAGTTAAACTTGTTTTATCTTTAGAAAAAATTAGTAAAGCGAATAAAATTTATTTAATTTCAAAGTACCAAAATATGTTAGAAAATATTTGGGATATTTGGCAAATTGTCTTAAGAGATGAAGTTGTTCAAAAACTAACAATAGGGAATACTTATTTGCTTACTAAAAATAGAAATATTGAAATAAATAGCAATCTTTTAGCTTTTAAAGCTCTAAATTCGCAATTTGAAATGAAGCCTTTAAATAGCTTTTCTTCTAAGATTTTAGCTTTAAAAACTAGCTTTTTACTTTAAATTTAAAGATTGTGGTATAATATTATATATGGACGAAATAATTAGCAAATTTAGAAAAAATTGGCAGGAAATCATTAGAAGCTTTAAAATGGATTTAAATTCTTTAAGAAGCGGCAGGGTTTCTCCGGCTATTATTGAAGATTTAACAGTTGAAGCTTATGGTAATAAAATGAAATTGAAAGAGTTAGCCTCAATTGCTGTTCAACCGCCCAATATTTTGATCGTTCAAGTTTGGGACGAAACCAATCTGGGAATTATTGAAAAAGCTATAACTGGTAGCAATTTGGGAGTAAATGTCTCAAGAGAGGGTAAAAATTTGAAAGTTATTTTTCCTCCTTTGACAGAAGAAAAAAGAAAAACTTTAATTAAAATGCTTAATCAAAAAGAAGAAGAATTTAAAATCAAATTTAGAAATAGTCGAGATGAAGTTAGAGAACAAATTAAAGAAAAATTTGAACAGAAAGAAATCACTGAAGATGATAAATACCGCTTAATTGAGCTTTTGCAAAAAGAAGTTGATGAATTTAATAATCAGATTTCTGAGATTTCCAAAAGAAAAGAAGAAGAATTAAAGGGATTTTAATAGCTCATGGTTACAGCATTAATAGTTATTTTAATTTTAGGTTTTTTAGTAATTGTCCACGAATTTGGACATTTTTTAGCGGCTAAAAAATTTGGAGTATGGGTTGAAGAATTTGGAATTGGTTTGCCTCCTAAAATTTGGAGTAAAAAAATTGGTGAAACTCTTTATTCTTTAAATTCTTTGCCAATTGGGGGATTTGTAAAAATTTATGGAGAAAATGAAGCAGAATTTGAATTACCAGATAAAAAAGACCAACCAATTGATAAAAATAGAGCTTTTATCTATAAACCAGTTTGGCAAAAACTAATAATTGTTTTTTGCGGAGTTTTAACAAATTTTTTAATAGGTTTTTTAATTTTATGGTTTTTGTTTGCTTCTGGTTCTCAAGCAGCTATAACCAGCGAAAATAAAAATTTTGCCGAAAATATCAGAGTGGCAATTGTTGAAACTTTAAAAGATACTCCAGCACAAAACGCTGGGTTAAAAGCTGGAGACTATATTTTAAAGCTCAAGACTTCTCAAGAGGAAATAAAACCTTTAACTACAACTGAAGTTCAGAATTTTATTTCTCAAAATAATGATAAGGAAATTGAAATTATAGTTCAAAGAAATAACGAGGAACTTTCTTTCTATGCTACTCCAGTTGATAATAAAATTGGAATTGCCTTAGCAGAAGTTGGAATGGTTAAATATCCCTTTTTTCAAGCAGCTGGAATTGCTTTTAAGCAGTCCCTTCAAACTTCGGTTTATATTTTCCAAGCTTTAATTGAAGTTTTTTCTAATATCTTTACTAAAGGAGATTTTACCGGGGTTTCTGGTCCAGTAGGAGTTGCTTCTTATGTTTCTCAAGCTAGAGAAATGGGAATTAAATCTCTCTTAAGCTTAATATCTTTAATATCTTTAAATTTGGCCGTTTTTAATCTCTTGCCATTACCCGCTCTAGATGGAGGAAAAGCTTTGTTAATTTTGATTGGAAAAATCAGTAAAAAACCAATTTCTCCGAAAGTTGAAATTATAACTAATGCTATAAGTATGGCATTTCTTCTAATTTTATTTGTAATAATTACTTATCTTGATATTCAAAGATTAATTTAAAAATATGCTTCAATCCCAACTTTTTACTAAAACTTTAAAAACCAGTCCAGAGGATGAAAAATCAATTAATTCTGATTTATTAATTAGAGCCGGCTATATTGATAAATTAATGGCCGGAGTTTATACGTTTTTACCATTAGGTTTTTTAACTTTAAAAAAGATAGAAAAAATAATTAGAGAAGAAATGTTAAAGTTAGATGCATTAGAAATTCTAATGCCCGTACTTCAACCCAAAAGCAACTGGCAAAAAACTGCCAGATGGGAAAATCTTGATACTTTATTTAAATTTACAAGTTTTTATTCTAAAACAGATTTGGTTTTAGGACCGACTCATGAAGAAGTAGTTTCGCCTTTGATGAAAAAATTTGTTTTTTCATATCGTGATTTACCCCAAGCAGTTTTCCAGATTCAAACGAAATTTAGAGATGAAAAAAGGCCAAAATCAGGATTATTGCGCACTCGAGAATTTTTAATGAAAGATTTATATTCTTTTCATAAAGATGAAGAGGATTTGGATAATTATTACCAAAAAGTAAAAGAAGCTTATTTTAAAATTTTTAAAAGGGTTGGTCTTTCAGAAATTACTTATTTAACCTATGCTTCAGGAGGAACTTTTTCAAAATATTCTCACGAATTTCAAACTTTAATTAAAGAAGGAGAAGATACTATTTTTATTTGCGATAATTGCAGGGTAGCTTTAAATAAAGAAATAGCAACCGACAAACCAACTTGTCCTCAATGTGGAAATAAAAACTTAAGAAAAGAAAAAGCAAGCGAAGTAGGAAATATTTTTAAGCTTAAAGATAAATATAGCTTGCCATTTAATTTAGTTTATAAAGATAAAACCGGTCAAGAGAAAAATGTTTTAATGGGTTGTTATGGAATAGGAATAGGAAGAATAATGGGGGTAGTTGTTGAAGCCTTTAATGATAAAAATGGAATTATTTGGCCATTAAATATTTCTCCTTTTCAAATTCATTTATTATCATTAACTAAAAACGACAAAAAAGCTCAAAAAGTTTATCAGCTTCTTTTAAAGAATAACTTTGAAGTTTTATTTGATGATCGAGTTTCAGCAACTTTTGCTGAAAAAATAAAAGATGCTGATTTAATAGGCATTCCTTATAGGTTAATTGTGAGTGATAAAACTTTATTAAAGAATCAAATTGAAATCAAAAAAAGAAATTCCAAAAAAATCCAGCTTATTGACCAAAATAAGTTAATAAGTTTCCTTAAAAAAGAAATAAAATCTAAGGGTGAGTAATTTAATAATTTAATTTTCAAATTTCAACTATTGTTATTTATAAAGTCCTTGTTAGCTTATAGTTCTAATCTTTGACTAAAATAATTCAAACTATTAAGAGTGGAATTTTTTATAAGTTTGGGTTATAATAAATTATGCTTGAAAATCTTTCAAAAATGTTTTTTAAAGATATTGGAATAGATTTGGGGACAGCCAACTCTTTGGTTTATCTTAAAGGTAAGGGAATAGTGTTAAATGAGCCATCAGTAGTTGCTCTTAATCAGAAAACAGGAGGAATTGTAGCTGTGGGCAAAGAAGCAAAAAATATGGTTGGCAAAACTCCTTCTCATATTGTAGCTGTTAGGCCTTTAAGAAATGGAGTTATTTCTGATTTTGAAATTACTGAAAAAATGTTTAAATACTTTTTTGAAAAAACAACCGATTCTCAAAAACTTTTATTTTTAAATAGGCCAAGAGTAGTAGTTGGAGTTCCTTTAGGGGCAACTGAAGTTGAAAAAAGAGCAGTTATTCAAGCTGGCAAAAATGCTGGCGCCAGGGAAGTCTATTTGATTGAAGAGCCTATGGCTTCCGCAATTGGAGTAAAACTTCCAGTTGGTGAAGCAATAGGAAATTTTGTTTTAGATATTGGAGGAGGTACAGCTGAAATGGCTGTGATTTCTTTAGGAGGAATAGTTGTTTCTAAAAGCATTAGATATGCTGGCGATAAATTAAATGAGGATATAATAAATTATATTAGAGATGAATTTAAATTGAGCATTGGTGAACGAACAGCAGAAGAAGCAAAAATTAATATTGGTTCAGTAATAGATACTGGCGAAAATAAAGAAGCTTATATTCGAGGCCGTAATTTAGTAACTGGTTTGCCGCAAGAAATAGTAATTAAAGAAAAGCACATTAGAGAAGCTATAAAAAGTTCGATTGATAATTTAGTTGAAGCAGTTGAGGAAACAATTGAAAAAACTCCTCCAGAATTAGTGGCTGATTTGATAACCAGTGGTATAGTAATGACTGGCGGCGGAAGCCTTTTAAAAAATTTAGATAAATATTTAGCAGAAAAAACCGGAGTCCCGGTTAAAGTTGCTGAAGATCCTTTAACTTCAGTTGTTAGGGGAACTTCAATTGTTTTGGAAGATTTAGATAAATTAAGGGATGTTTTAGTTCCAGTTGAATTAGAAAAAGTTCCTAAATAATAAATACCTTAATAATTTAACTATAATGTTTAAATGCGTTTTAATTTAAGGAATAGTTTAATAATTGGAATAATTATTTTAATAATTATTCTATTTTTAGTTTTTAAAGAAGGGCTAACTAATTTTTATTTTAATATTTTAAATTTTTTTTCATCAAATTTTAATTTAACAAGAATTGTTTTTATAAATTCTAATGAAAGTTATCAAAGAATTTTAAATTTGGAAGAAGAAAACAGGATTTTGAAAGAACAGATGTTAGTTTTGCAAGAACAATTATTGGTCCCGGAAGAAAATTCCGATTTTGGTAAATTTTTAATAACTCAAGCTAAAATTTTAGGCATTAAACCGGGGAGCAGTTTAAGTAAGATAATTATTGATAAAGGAGAAGAAGCCGGTATTAATAAAGACGATTTAGTAATAGTTAATAATAGAACTTTAGTTGGCAAAATAGAAAAAGTTTATCAAAATTATAGTGAAGTAGAAACAATTTTTAGTCCCAATATAAAAATTATGGTTAGTCTTTTACCAACAAATCAGACTGGTCTTTTAACTTATGAAAAAAATAGATTAATTATTGACTATCTTGATAGCAATTATATTTATGATAATAATTTAGTAGAATCTTCTGGCCAAGATGGTTATTATCTTTCAGGATTATTGATAGGCAAAGTAGTAAGTATTGATAAATCAATAACACCTTCATTTACTAAAGTAATAATTGAACCAGCATTTTCTTTTGAGGGTTTAAAAAACGTGTCAGTAATTAAAAACGTTTTAAGTAGATGATTTTAAGCTATTTGTTAACCTTTCCTATTTTTGCTATAGATTTTTTAACAAACATATCTAGCATAAGTGGAGTAATTTCTATTAGCTGGCTGTTTTTTATTATTTCAAAATTCAAAATTAACTTATTAGCTTCCATGCCTTTGGCAATTTTATTAGCTTTAAATTTTGATATTAATATTTTAATTAGCGAATTATTTATTTTAGCTCTTATTGGCTTTAAATATTTTTTAGATAATAATTTCAAAAATTTTTCATATTATTTGAAAATAATAATAAGTTATTGCGGGGCAATACTTATTTTTTTTATGTTGAACGTCTTAAATTTAAGCAATTTATATTTAAATTTTGGATTTTATGTTGCTAGTTTTCTATGGCTGATAGTATTTTTACTTATTGATTTGGCTATTAAAACTATATTTAGTTATGAAAAAGTTTAGCAAGAGATCTAAAAATGAAATAGAAATAGAAGAAATTCTTTTAGATGACGGTAAAAATCGTTTACAGTTTCCAATAAATAAAATTTATGTATTTATCATTTTAGGTTTAGCAATTTTTTCATTAATATTTTTTTTAGGAGCTTCTTTTTATTATCAGTATTTTAAATATCAACAGTATTCTCAAAAAGCTTTAGCTAATTCTTTACAAAGCGTTTTTTTAGAAGCTCCTCGGGGTTTGATTTTAGATAAATTTAATAATAATTTAGCAGATAACCAGATTTTTTATGATTTGGTTATAGTCCCAAGTGATTTTTCAAAAAACAAAGAAAATCAAGATTTAACAGTGGACACACTTTCCAAAATTTTAGATAAAGACAAAAATGAATTACTTGACTTATTAAATTTAAAATTAGAGGAAGGGGACAATGTTTTAATTGAAAACCTAACAACTCAAGAAGCTTATAAATTATTTGTTCAAGAAGAAAATTTAATTGGCTTAAAGATAGTCGGAAATTTTAAAAGAGTTTATAGCTTTAATGAGCCATTATCTCATGTAATTGGCTACACTTCGCTTGCCACTAATAAAGATTTAGAAAGCGATTCTGAACTTACTAGTTATGACCGAATTGGCAGAAGTGGTCTGGAGGCTTTTTATGATAATGAGTTAAGAGGAACAAAAGGAGCGATAAATTATCGAGTAGATGCTTTACAACAAGTTATAAATCAAGAAAATGAATTTGGTTTTAAAAGCGGCAATTCTTTAAAACTTACAATTGATGCTCAATTTCAACAAGAAATTTATGGAATATTAAATAATTATATTGGTAATAAATTTGGAGGCGCAAGCGCTGTGGCTTTAAATCCTCAAACAGGAGAGGTTTTAGCTTTGGTCAGCGTTCCGGGTTATAACAATAATTTATTTAGCTTTGCTTTAGACGAAGCCGAGTTTAAAAAATTAAACGAGAATTTCCGGAAGCCATTCTTTAATAGAACCATTTCTGGAGAATATAGCCCTGGCTCAACTATTAAGCCATTTATTGCTTTGATGGCCCTTGAAGAAAAAATTATTTCTCCCTTAAAGGAAATTAACGATCAAGACGGAATGATAATTGTTGAAAATCCTTATGATCCTAATAGGCCTCAAATTTTTAGAGATTGGCAAATTCATGGAAAAGTTAATATGGCTGAAGCTA
>DAOTOJ010000001.1:28923-87673 GCA_035451285.1 Minisyncoccota bacterium | reverse complement strand
GCGGTTCGTCTCGCAAGAGATGAATCGCATTGTGAGCCGCTAAGCCGCAAGGCAAAGCGGCTCTTTTTGTTTGTTTATCTAATTGTTTTTTGTTTTCAATTTTATTTAAAAATTGATTTATTGCTAATAACTATCTATAATATAATAGATATTATGAAAAGAAATTTAACAAAAAAAGTTGGCTTTGGCATTTTGATCCTTGTTGTTATTTTAGGAATAGTTTATTTGGGTTATAAAGCTTATTTTTTAAACACTGAAAATAAAACACTAAAATCAAAACTTGAAGAACTAAATAGCATCACTATTTCTTTAAATGAAAAAATTAAAGAAAACGAGCAACAATTACAGAATAAAGAAAAAGAAAATAAAGATTTATTAGAAGCTTTAAATTCTGAAAAAGATAAAAATTCTTATTTTGAAAGTCAAATCAATTCGATTAGCCAAACAGTAGGAAAATTGGAAAAACTAAATATTTTAGACCCTGAACTTTTAAAAAAATATTCTAAGGTTTACTTTTTAAATGAAAACTATGTTCCTGTTTTATTAAGTTTTATTCCCAAAGAATATCTTGCTAACCAAAACAAACCCCTACAAATTCACTCCCAAGTTCTGCCTTATCTAGAAAAACTAATGACTGATAGTAATAGTAGTGGACTTAATTTAAAGATAGCTTCAGCTTATCGTTCTTTTTATGATCAAATTAATATAAAAAATAATTACGTTATGCAATTTGGAACAACGGTCAGCAATTCTTTTTCTGCTGACCAAGGTTATTCAGAACATCAACTAGGAACGACAATTGACTTTACGACTAATGAATTAAACGGTTCTTTCTTAGGATTTGAAAAAACTCCTGAGTACCAATGGCTTTTAGAAAATGCTTATAAATACGGTTTTGTTTTGTCTTACCCAAAAGATAATAAATATTATCAATTTGAGCCGTGGCATTGGAGATTTGTAGGGGTAAAATTGGCAACTGACTTGCATAGTAACAATCAATATTTTTACGATTTAGACCAACGCGAAATAGACCAATACCTAATTTCAATTTTTGATTAATTAAGTGTTATAATTAATTAAATTAATTAAATTAAAAAAATATGAGCGATAAAAAAACTTTAACAACCATCATAGTTTGTATGGCATTAATGGCAATAATAATTATTGTTTGGCAAAGCACAGATTTATTTATAAATCCTACGCCAACTCCAATTGAAACTCCGAAAGAAGAACCAATAACTTCTATTTTACCAGAAAACAATTTGGAAGAAACTGCTCAGGGTTTTATTTTTACTTGCGACGATAATAAGTCTATTAAAGCCAGCTTTTATATAGATGAAGCTAATCATGTAGACCATGTTAATTTAGAATTAAGCGATGGCAGGTTTTTAACTCTTCCTAGAGCTATTTCTGCTTCAGGAGCTCGCTATGCCTTTGATGATGAAAGCGTGGTATTTTGGAATAAAGGAACAACTGCTTTTATTACTGAAAATGGAGTTGAAACTTTTTCAAATTGCAATAGCCAAATATAAAAATTTTTAGTTTTACTATATCTAAAAAATTATAAAGCTATACTAAATAAATTTAACTTTTAAAAGTTGTCCAATGAAAGTTTCATTAAAAGTTTTAGAAAAAATTGGCGATGAACCATTACTCGTAGCGCAATGATTCTATCGGATTTTTACTAGCTGCATTGCGAGCTGGATAAATCCCGAATCCCAAACCAACTAAAACCGAAACAAAAAAACCAATTAAGGCAGCGGAGACTGGAAAAACAAAACTCCAAGTAATTCCCAAAATTCTAGTCATTAAAAGACTAATACCAAAAGATAAAACACTGCCTAAAATTATTCCGACTATTCCTCCTAGCATTGTTAACAGCACTGCTTCAGTCAAAAATTGGTATAAAATATCATTATTAGTTGCGCCCAAAGCCTTCCTTAATCCTATTTCCTGAATTCTTTCAGTTACTGAAACTAACATAATGTTCATAATTCCTATTCCTCCAACTACTAAAGAAATAGCCGCCACTGATGTTAAAAGCATAGTAAAAATAGTAGTGATGATTGTTAACCTATTTACAATATCGGTTTGAGTAGTAATATAAAAATCATCTTTTGAAGGATCCTTTATATTATGGGACATTCTCAAAGTTGAAGTAATATCTGCCTTAGCTCTTTCAATATTAGCCGTTGAATTAACTTTAACCAAAATAGTATTAAAAGATTTTGAACCAATAAGATAATTCTGAACAGTAGTATAAGGCGCTATGGCAACCTCGTCTAAATTCAGAGAAGAAACTGTTCCTTTTTCTGGAAAAACTCCTATTACTCTGAAATTTTTATTATTTATTTTTATTCGCTCGCCGATAGGATTAGATAAACCAAAAAGTTCTTTTTTAATTTTTGAACCAATAATCACCACATTCGAATTATTTTCAACATCTTCTTTTGTAAAAAATGAACCCTCTTGGGGATAAACATCAAAAAGGGTGCTTAAATTTTCAGCTCCGCCAGCTATCATGCTTTGATAAGCTTCTTTGCCGTAAGTAAAATTTGCTCCAGTATAAACCAAAGGGCTGATTTCTTCTAAATCTGGAACATTTGATTTTAATTTTAAAAGTTCAATATCTTTTTTTGTCAAAGAATCTAAATAAATCTGAGCGAAAGCTGAAATTCCTTGGGTTCGTTGACCGGGCATAATTGTCAGCATATTTGATCCCAAACCTTCAATTTGATCAATAATAATGTTTTGAGCCCCTTCGCCAACAGACATCACCATAATAATAGAAGCTACTCCAATAGTTACTCCAAGCAAAGTCAAAAATGTTCGCGAACGATTGCTTTTTAAAGCTTGAAAAGCTGTTTTTAAAATATAATTTGATTTCATTATTTTACAAATTCTTCTTTACTAATATCGATTGGATGTTGGTTAATCTCATCTTTTTCAATTTGTCCATCTCTAATTCTGATAATTCGATTAGTAATATTTGCTAAATAACTTTCATGAGTTACCACAATAATAGTTTTTCCTTGATTATTTAAACCTTTTATAATTTTAATAATTTGCATTGCTGATTTACTATCTAAGTTTCCAGTTGGCTCATCGGCTAAAATAATTGAAGGATTATTTACCAAAGCTCTGGCAATTGCCACTCTTTGCTTTTCTCCGCCTGAAAGCTGATTAGGGAAATGATTAATTCTATGAGATAAACCAACCTCTTCTAAAGCATTTAAGGCTAAATCGTTCCACTTTTTTTCATCAACTTTCGAATAAAGAAGTGGTAATTTCACATTTTCTAAAACCGTTAATGGAGATAAAAGAAAAAAGGCTTGAAAAACAAAACCAATTTTTTCGTTTCGAAAGAAAGCCAATTCCTCATCTGAAAAATTAATAATGTTTTTATTTTCAAAAATAAATTCACCACTAGTTGGCCTATCTAAAAGCCCTAAAATATGAAGCAAGGTCGATTTGCCACTTCCTGAGGGACCGGTAATTGCTGTAAATTCTCCTTCATTGATTTTTAAAGAAATTCCATTTAAAGCTATGGTTCTTATTTCTTCGCTATTATAAATCTTGGTTATATTTTCAAGCTGAATTAAGGGCATATTGAAATTTTAATTTAGGATTTAAGGAAGTATTACTAATTCATTGGGATTTAATCCTTCAATAACTTCAATATTTCCATTAATGTCAGAGATTCCGGTTTTTATTTGCCTTTCTTCAATTATTTTTGATTTTTCATCCTTAAGAACCTGAATAAATTTTTCATTATTTCTATTAATTACTGCTTTAATAGGAATAGCTAAAACGTTTTCTTTGTAAGCAGTTATTATATCAACGTTAGCAGTCATTCCAACTTTTATTCTTTCATCTTCGTTATCAAATTGTAAAAGAGTTCGATAACTTGGCACTCCTTCTAAAACGGTTGAAGCTGGATCTATAAAAACTACTTGGCCCTTAAAAACTACGTCGCTACCGTAAGCATCTAAAACTATTTCCGCTTGATCGCCAATTTTTACATTAGCAATATCAATTTCTGGAATATAAACTTCTATTTCAAAGTTTTTATCTGAAATTAAAGAAATAGCCGGAGTTGTTATTTGAACTGTTTCGCCAGTTTCATAATTGATTTTAGTAACAATCCCATTAATTGGAGAAATAAGTATGGTTCTTGCAATTTGGGAATTAAGGGCATCAACACCAGCTTGCAGACCTTGAATTTGAAGTTCTTGAGCTTTTATTTGTTCTGCAGTTGGTCCAGCCTTTTGTAAATTGAGTTGGTCTTGGGCTAATTTTACTGCTAATTTTAAAGAGTTTAAATTATTGGAAGTTGTGTTCAAAAGATTCAAATTATTATTTAAAGCAGTTCTTGCCAAAGAAATATCTGTTTTAAACAACTCTACTTGCTGAGGAGTAACTGAATAATAATGAGTTGCAATAGTTGTCAAAAAATAAACATCATCTGCAAAAATTTTCAAAGTATTAAGATATTCTTTTTCTCTATTTAAGTAGTCATCTAAATTATTAACAGTAATTTCTGGCAATTCTTTTTTCCAATTTTCTAATAAATGCTCAATGTTAACTTTTTGATTTAAGACTTTTTCTTCAACATCTACATAGGCAGTGCCAAATTTTAATTTGGGATAATAAGAGGAAGGCGGATCAAAAACCTGATTAACTTTATTTCTAATAGCTGATTCGGTATCAGTATAAATTGTATTTAAGCTTAAAACAGCTTGCTCTTGGGCTTGTTTTAGATTATTTTGGGCTGTTTCTAATTGAGTTTGATAAATTTGAATTTGTTCTGGTCTTGCTCCTTTTTTAAGATTTTCAAGTTGAACCTGAGCTTGAGCTAAATTTGCCTGAGCTTGGGATAATTGAGCCAGTAAATCACTATTTTCTAATACCATTAACGTTTGACCTTCTTGAACTTTATCTCCAACCTTAACATAAATAGCTTTTATCTTGCCGGTCCTTTCGAAATTCAAATTAAGATCCTGCTGGGCCTTGATATTTCCGGTTGCTGAAACAATCTGTGAAATATTCATTATTTTAACTGGAGTATAATTGTAATTTAAAGCCTTATTTTTAGGAATAAAAACATAAACTAAAATTCCAATTAGGACGATAATAATCGCCAAACTTAAAAATTTTCTTTTTACAACGAAATCTTTTATTTTCTTAAACATAGAACATAATTAATATTTAATTTAAAGAGGACGCTTTAAAAGTATAACATTTTTGAGTTTTTTTTCAATATCTTTCGAATTCTCTTAGAGCTATTTATTAAATGATATAATATTTCTAATGGTTAAATTGCCATTTAAAAATAAAATCTATTCAAAAGCATTAATCTTAGTTTTAATAATTACTACTGGAGTTTTAATAACTAAAGCTAACAAACCAATATCTATAGAAAGTAACCAAGAATTTTCCATTCAACCATTAACAAACCAAGTTATTGAAAATTCTAATGCTTTAAATTCTACAAGCGATATTAATAATTCTTCTGGTTTATTAGTAACTCGAGTAATTGACGGAGATACTATTGAATTGGAAAATGGCGAAAGAGTTAGATATCTCGGAATCAATACCCCGGAATCAGTTGATCCTAGAAAACCGGTTGAATGTTTTGGAAAAGAAGCTAGCTTAAAAAATAAAGAACTGGTTTTAAATAAAAAAGTCGTCTTAGAAAAAGATATTTCAGAAATTGATAAATATGGTAGATTATTGCGCTATGTTTATACCGATGACGCTTTTGTTAATTTAGAATTAATCAAGCAAGGTTATGCGCAGGTTGCAACTTATCCGCCAGATGTAAAATACCATGATTTATTTTTAGAAGCAGAAAAAGAAGCAAGGGAAAACAAAAGGGGATTATGGGGAAATTGTCCAACTAATAACGAAACTAATAGTCCGATTATTTCTCCAATGCCAATAATTGCAGGTTGCAATATTAAAGGAAATATTAATAGCGAAGGAGAAAAAATTTATCATTTACCAAATTGCCAATCTTATTTTCAAACAAAAATTGATGAAAATCGCGGAGAAAAATGGTTTTGCAGCGAGGGGGAGGCTTTAGATGCTGGTTGGAAAAAAGCTAATAATTGTGAATTTTAAGGTCCATTTTTTTATAAACAATGTTATATTATAATTAAAATAAATTATGAAAACCCATAATCCAGACACTTTATTAATGATTTTATTAGCTATTTTTTTAATTTTGGGCTTATTTACTCTGTATAACGCTTCTTCTTTTAAGGGGGAAACTACTTTTAACGACCCCCTTTATTATTTGAAAAGACAATTATTATTTCTTGGTGTAGGAATTATTGGGGGAATAATTTTATATTTTATAAAATTAAATTTTTTAAAAAAATATTCCTTGTGGATAATTATTTTGGGATTTGCTTCAATGCTTCTAGTCTTTGTTCCGGGATTGGGAATAGAATTAAACGGCGCTAGACGCTGGATAGAGTTGGGAAACTTTACTATTCAGCCATCTGAATTTTTTAAACTGGCCCTAATAATTTATTTAGCTTCGTTTTTTTCCAAAAACCAAGCAAAAATCAATAACTTTGCTAATACCATTTTGCCATTTCTTATCATAATTATAATTTCATCGGGAATCTTAATTTTACAAAGTTCATTAGGCGTTTTAGTAATTACGGTTCTAATAGCTTTTTCAATATTATTTACAGCTGGCGTTTCTTGGAAAAATTTGATATTAATCACTGTACCAGTTTTTATTTTGCTTTTAATATTTGCCATTGTTGAACCCTATAGATTCGAAAGAATTATCGCTTTTCGTAATCCAGAACAAGATATTGAGGGAGCTCGATATCAAGTTACCCAATCTCTTATAGGGATCGGTTCTGGTGGCTTAAGGGGTGTGGGGCTTGGAAATTCTAAACAAAAATACGCCTTTTTACCAGAAGCAATGAATGATACCATATTTGCAATTTGGGCAGAAGAAACTGGATTTATGGGAGTAAGTATTTTATTAATTAGTATTGGGTTGTTTATTTATCAAGGGTTTAAAATTGCCAGATTAAACAGGGAAATGTTTAACAAATTATTAGCTGGAGGAATAACTTTTTGGATAGGTTTTCAATTTTTATTTAATATTATGGTTAATCTTGATCTTTTGCCAGTTTCCGGAATACCTTTGCCATTTTTTAGTTATGGAGGCTCTTCTTTAATAAGCTGTCTTTGGGCTTATGCTTTACTTTTAAATGTTTCAAAATACAGCAAAAAATAATTATTTATGAAACTAAAGCATAATTAATTTTTGCCTATAACCATTAAGAAATTCAGAGCCAGCCATTACTCTTTTTCCTAAAGGCTGTATTTTTTCTATTAAAATCAAACCCTTTTTAGGCATCAAATACAGCTCTTTTTTAATTTCTTTTACTCCCGGATTACTATTTAAAGTATTTTGATCTATTAATTTGGCTTTGATAATTTTAACTACTAACTTCTGGTTGTTTTTCAAAAAAAATTCTAAAAAACAACCGGGTTCGAAACTCAAAGCTCTTATTTGGTTATAAATCTTTAGTGCTTCGTCACTTAAATTTATCCAACAATCTTCTTTTTGAAATTTTCTACAAAAAGTTGCCTCGCTATCGTCTTGAGGTTTGGGGATAATTTTGTTAGCTAAATATAAATTTAATGTTTCAACTAATAAATTTTTAGAAATCTCCGCTGATTTTAAATACAAACTTTCAAAATCATCGTTTTGATCAATCGTAATTTCTTTTTGGGCCAAAATTGGTCCGTGATCTATTAATTCATCTATTAAAATAATTGACACCCCGGTTAGTTTTTCTCCGTTATACAGAACATTTTGGATTGGATTTGCTCCCCGGTATTTTGGCAAAAGCGAAGGATGAACATTTAAAATTCCAAACTTAAATAAATCAATAATATTTTTAGGAATAATTTTGCCATATTGAGCAACTATTCCAAATTGAGGTTGATTTTCTTTTATGGTTTCATTTACTTTTTCATCTTTTAAAGATTGAGGCTCTAAAATTTTGAAGCCTAATTCCTTTGTTTTTTCTTTAAAAAATAGGGGGATTATTTTTCCTTTTTGATTAGTTTTACTAGGAATAGTAATTAGTAAACTTGGCTGGTAATTATTTTCTAGAAGCTCTTCTAAAATAATCCACGAAAATTTTCCAGAACCAAAAAATATAAAATTCATTTTTATTATTTTTCTTTTCTAATTTTAGACGCTTTATCAATAAATAAAGCTCCATTTAAATGATCTATTTCGTGCTGAAACACTCTCGCTAATAAGCCTTCAGCCTTTATTTTAACTTTTCTGCCAAATTCGTTTAGACCTACGACTGTGACTCTTTTGCTTCTTTCAACTTCTCCGAATTCTTTTGGCAAAGACAGACAACCTTCTTCAACGATTTCAGTTGCTTCTGATTTTGATACAATTTTAGGATTAATCAAGGCATAAAATTTTCCTTTTTTATTTTTATCATAATCTATTTCTGCCACAAATAAATTTAAATCAACTCCTATTTGAGGAGCTGCTAACCCTATACCATCATTTTCTTTCATAATTCTTCTCATTTCTTCGATTAAACTTCTAATTTCTTTATTGACTTCCTTAACATCTTGGGCTTTTTTCCTCAAAATTCTACTATCTTTGCCTATAATAATTTTATAATCCATTTTTTATTTTTTTATTTTTTATTTTCCTTTCGGTTTTAGAAATCTGGTTTTGAATTTTCGTTCTTTCACTGGCTCTTCTTTGGTATTGGGGAGTAAATTTTTTGGCTAAATTTCTTCTTAATTTTTGATAATCTTTTATTAGTTGTTTTTGCTTTTCCGATTTGACTAATAAAGATAAAAAATATCTGAACTTTTCTTGAGGATTTCTTTTTAAAGTTAAAGATAGCGCTTCCAGCATTTTTTCTTTGCCGTTTTCTTTATAAAGCTTCATATAAAGCCCGTAATTTTTAGTTTCTTCATCATTTAGTTTCTTTTTTAGAAAAAGAATAAAATCCAAAATCTCTTGATTTTTACGCTTTTTAGGAATTAATTCTTTACTATTTTCGTCCATAAGAGTATGATATAATATTATATAATAGAGTTATGGATAAAAAAAGGATATTTTTAGCTATTCCTTTAGAAGAAAAATTTAAACAAGAAATCGGTAAAGTTCTTTCAAATATTAAGCCCAAACTCAAAGAAATTAGATTTACCAGTGAAGATTATTGGCATTTGACAGTTGTACCACCCCAATATCTTAACGATTCAGAATTAAATAGAATGATTGAACTAATTGCCAATTTACAGCTGGAGAAATTTAAATTAAAAGCCAATAGAATTGCTTTTGCTCCATTTGATTCTAATTATCGAATGATCTGGTTAGTCTTTGATAAAAACCAAGAATTTATATCCCTTAAAGAGAAAATTATTAAAACTTTAAGCGCAGAATTTAAATTAGAAAGAATTATAAATAGAGAAGAAATAATTCACTTAACCCTAGCTAGATTTAAATTTTTTAATAAAAACTGGCTTAATATTTTGCCAATAAAATTAACCCCAGAGGTAGAAATAAATAAAATCGAATTTTGGAAAAGTAATTTAAAAAGAACTGGGGCAGAATATGAAATTCTAAAAACAATTAAATTTTAAATTATGCAGTTAAGAATAAATTTTAAAGACAATCTGAAAAAAAATAAAAACAACTTAGTAAAAATAGCTGAAGTTGGAATCTTAGTTATTATTTTCTTTGCTCTTGGAGTAATACTTGGTTCTCATTCCTCTAATTCCAAGTCGTTATTAAATGCTGATTCAACTTTGGTTAGCTCAATTAATACTAGCACTATTGACTTCCAACTATTAACTAAGGTTTATGAAACCATTAAACAAAAATCATTATTTAAAAATCAAATTTCAGAAGAAGATTTATTTTATGGCGCTTTAAGAGGAATGGTTGATTCCCTAAATGATCCTTACTCTGAATTTATGACTCCTGACGAAAATAGCGATTTTCAAAGCGAAATCTCTGGAAAATTTGAAGGTATTGGAATAGAAATGGGCTTACAAGATGGAGTTTTAACTGTCATTGCGCCCTTGAAGGATACTCCGGCAGAAAAAGCTGGTTTAAAAGCAGGAGATAGAATTCTAGAAATAGATGGTAAATCAACTAATAATATATCTCTTTCAGAGGCTCAAAAGTTAATTAGGGGTTTAAAAGGAACCAAAGTTGTTTTAACTATTGAAAATGAAAACGGCAGAAATCAAGTTGAAATTATAAGAGATGTAATAAAAATTACTTCGGTTGAAAGCGAATACTTAGACAACAATATTGCGCTTTTAAAAATTCATAATTTTTATGAGCCAGCAGTTAGCGAATTTAGAAAAGAAGCACTTAAAATTTTCTTTTCAGGAAAAAATAAAATAATTTTAGACTTGCGAGACAATCCTGGGGGTTATTTTGATAGCGCTATTGAAATTGCTGGTTGGTTTATGCCTAAAGGATCAGTAGTTGCCAAAGAAAATGACGGAACTAATACTTTTGTATGCGAAAATTGTACAACTAATGGGCTAGGTCTTTTTTCAAATTATAAAGTAGTTGTTTTGGTAAATAATGGATCAGCTTCAGCAAGCGAAATTTTAGCAGGAGCCTTAAGAGACAATAGAGGGATAAAGATTATCGGAGAAAAAACCTTTGGTAAAGGAACTATTCAAGAATTAATTCCTTTAGATAAATCAGCCTCTTTAAAATTAACAATTGCTAAATGGCTAACCCCTAACGAGACAGATATTAACGAAACTGGAATAGTGCCTGATATTGAAATTCAAAATTCAACATCAACTGATAAAGATTTACAATTAGAAAAAGCAATCGAAGTAATAAATTCTCTTTAAATATTTAAATATATGAAAGTAATTTTAACTCAAAATATCAAAGGAATTGGCAAAAAAGGCGAGATAAAAGAAGTTAAAGATGGGTTCGCTAGAAATTATCTCCTGCCTTCAAAGTTAGCAGTTATAGCTAATAAACAAAATACTATTAAAGTAGAGCAAGCTAAACGAAAAATGGAACAAAACCTTCAAGAAACAATAAAAAAAATACAAGAAACCAAAGAACTGATTTCGAAATTAAAAATGGAAACAAAGCTAAAATTAGATAAAAACGGGGGAGTAGTAGAAGCTCTTAATAAGAAGAACATAAAAGATTATCTTAGTCAATATAAGATAAATCTTCCTTTAGAGGCTATTAATTTAAAACATTCTTTGAAAGAAAAAGGGAATCACGAGGTAGAAATAGATCTTGGTAGGGGAGAGAAAGCAATCTTAAATATTGAAATAGATTATCAAAAATAAAAAAACAAGCTAATAAATCCTTGTTTTCAATAATTTTAAAATTAAAAACTAAATAATTTCTACAATAGTAGTCTTCTTTTTTGCTCCAGAAAAATTAGTAACTATTTTTTTTCTAAATTTGACAGTTCCTTCTTTTTGGGCATATAAGGTATCATCAGCCCCTTTTTTAACTCCTTTTCCAGCTCTAAAATGAGTTCCGCGTTGCCTAACAATAATATTGCCACTTCGAGCGTATTGACCGTCTGAAATTTTTACGCCTAAATATTTCGGGGCAGAATCTCTACCCAATTTTGTAGAACCACCAGCTTTAGTATGAGCCATATTTATTAATAAATTAAATTAATGTATAATATATTATTATATCATTTTTTATGGAAAAATTCAAGAAACAAATAACAGATTTTTGGTTTAATAATAGGGAAGATATTATTTTGGGGATAATTATGTTTTTATTAGTTGCTTTGTCTTTCGCTATTGGAGTAATTTTGGGAAGCAAATATTACCAAGAGCAGGCTATTAATATTAATTGTCCCCCTGAATTTTGGCAAGAAAATTAAATTACTCTTTTATTTTTTTGCCTCCATGATATTTCTCGTGAATATCTTTTAGATATTTCTTGCTTATATGGGTATAAATCTGAGTGGTTAAAATACTGCGATGGCCTAAAAACTCCTGAACCATTCTTAAATCAACTCCTTGAGTTAATAAATCAGTAGCGTAAGAATGCCTTAAAGTATGAGGGGTAGCTATGATCTTTAAACCAGCCAGCTGTGAATATTTGTTAACTATATTTTCAACGCTTCTAATTGATAACCTGCTATTTTTTGAATTTTTTGAATGATTTACAAATAATGCAGGATTATTATCAGTTCTTTTTTCTAAATAAAGTTTTAAAAATTCTAAAGAGCGGGGAGAAAAATAAACCGTCCGGGAATAACCACCTTTACCAATAATCATCAGTTCATAATCGTGATTTAAATCAATGTTTTTAAAATCAAATTGATTTCTATTTAAAGAAACAAGTTCGGCAACCCTTAGTCCTGTTGAAAATAAAACTTCCAAAATTGCTTTATCCCGCAAACCAATCAAAGTTGAAATATCTGGAGCCAGTAATAATTTTTCAATTTGTTCTAAATCTAAAAATTTTATTTTTTTCTCTTTCATAGTTACCCTGGAAAGTTTTACTTTATTGGTAGCTAAAGAGGGAATATCGTACTCAGCAAAATAATTTAAAAGGTTTCTTAAAGCTATTAGGTAATAGTTTTGAGTAGTTTTTGATAACTTTTTAGTTCTTGAAAGATATAAACGATAGTCCCAAATATGATCTTTGGTTAATTCGTTGGGTTTTAATTCTTTGAGATTATTTAGAATAAGCCATTCTTTAAAAGGCTTTAAAAACTCATCATAATTTTTAATTGATTTATCAGATAAATTTTTTTCTATTTCGCAATATTCTAAAAAATCAGGAATGTATTCAATAATTGTTTTCATTGTTTTATATTAGCTTAATCTTATGATAGGGAAGATATTGGGCATCTATACTTCGTTTAAGCTATCTTAATTGAAGATAAATATATCATATTACTAAATAAAAAATTAGTCAAGAACTATTAATTTATTTTGTTTCTATGGTATGGGGTAAGTTTTGAAAAATCATTTTTATAAATGAATCAAAATAATTTAAAAAATTTTCAAAACCTTGTTTTATTTCCGAAGCTAAATAATTAAAAAAGTATTTTAAAAATTCTTGAATTTTGAAAATTATACTATTTTGAATTCCCCAGTTAATTATTTGGTTGGCTATCCCTTTAAAAAAATTGATTACAGAGTTAAATTTAATTTTAAAATTTTCAATAAAATTAGTAGTTGTCGGAACTGGTTTATTCAATAAATTATCTAAATTATCTTCCTGAGCTAAAGCCGGGCCAATAAAAATTACCAATATAATTTGGAAAATAATAATAATTAAATTTTTATTCATTTTTATTTCACTGTATAGTCCATAGGATTTACAGCTGCTCCAAAAGGTAAAAGTCCATACCACCTGCTTTCAGTTTTAAAACTTTCTCTAGTATAAACTGTAAAATGAAGATGTGGACCAGTTGCTAAGCCAGTTTGCCCCATATAACCTATCCTTTCGCCTTGTTTGACGTTTTGGCCAACACTTACTGAAACTAAGGAAAGATGGCCATAAAGAGTGACAAAACCATTATGGTGATCAATAGCTATCCATTTTCCATAAGCATATTTACCATCATTGCCTATTGCTATTACCTTGCCATCAGCTGCTGCTAAAATTGGGGTTCCTATTCCAGATTTTGAACCAATATCGATTCCATTATGAAAACTATAAAATTTTCTAGTATCGCTTCCTAAAGGCACCGTACCATAGTCTTGGGTTAAATAACCACCAGTTACAGGCCAAATAAAGAATTTGCCACTTGGCAAAGCTGAGTAATCAGTTTTAGCACGCAATTCAGCTTCTAATTTTTCAATTTCTTTTTCAACTTCTTGTTGTTTTTTAATTGTTTGGTTTAATAAAGACTGATAAGTCGCTTCTTTATTTTTAGTTTCTTTTAATAGTTGATCTTTTTCTTCTTGGATATCGCTAGTTATTTCTTTTTGAGCAGTTAAATCCTTTTGGAAGTTTTCATATTGTTTTTTTAGCTCTTCTGATTGGTTAAGAGAGTCGTTTAAGGTCTCATTCAACTTAGCTAAAAAAGTTGTTTTTTCTATAAGCTTTGCTTGCAGATTTTCAACATAAGCTAATTGGCTAAAATAATCAGAAAGGTTGCTGATTTTTAGTAAAACAACTAAATTGTTTTGATTGTCAAGTTCGTTTAATGTTTGAACTAACTCGGCTAAGATTTTTCTATTTTCTTCAATATTATTTTTAGTCTGATTGATATTATTATTTAGATCTCTAATTTTAAGCTGAGCTTCCTCAATTTTCTTTTGATTAATAGTTATTTCATATTCTAAAGATTTTATCTTTTTATTAATTCTTGAAATTTCAGCATTTAAAGTTTTAGCCATTGAACTTGATTCATTTAAAGAAGCTCGATATTGTTCAGCTTCTTTTTGCAATTTTTCAATTTCTTGCTGTTTTTGCTGAATTTGCTGCTTTAAATCATCAACTTCATTAGTAGCAGTTTGTATTGTGGTATTGGTTGAATTATCTTGTTGGGCTTTTAAACCCCAAAAAGGAATAATCAAAATTATCATTAGTCCAATAAAAATCTTAAATTTATTTTTCCAAAAGATTGATGGCATAGTTTATTCTTTTAATAGTTTTTTCTTTCCCTAAAATTTCCGCTATTTCAAATGGCCCAGGAGATGATTCCTTGCCGGTTAAACAAGCTCTTAATGGCCAAAGAAACTCTCCCCTATCGTCTTGATATAATACCATTATAGCTTTTTCTAAATTTTCTTTAGTAAAATCTTCTTCTTTAATTTCATTGATTTTTTCCAACATTTTTTCTAAATTTTCTTTTATTTTTTCTTTCGTTACGTCCCTCCAAATTAATAAATCAGAATTGTATTGAGGTTCTTTAAAAAAGAAATCTGATAATTCTACTAATTGCGACAATTTCTTTATTCTTTCAATCAAAAGACTTAAAACTTTAAATAAATAGTTTTTATCAAAAACTTCCCCGGAAGCTGATTCAAACAACCATTCTTCTTCTTTAGGCTTTAAAATATTTTCTTTAAAATAAAATTCTAGAGCTTGGGGCAATAAATCATTTAAATCTTTTTTGCCCAAATAATAATGGTTGAACCAATCTAATTTATTAATATTAAATATTGCTCCAGATTTTTGAACTCTGTCAAGAGAAAATTCGCGGCATAACTCTTCTAAAGAATAAATTTCTCGATCTGAGGAAGAATGCCAACCAAGTAGCGCTAAAAAATTTACCAAAGCTTCTGATAAGTAACCATCTTCTTTATAATTTTTTAAGCTTGTTGCCCCGTGTCTTTTAGAAAGTTTTGATCTGTCTGGACCCAAAATTAAAGGAATATGGGCGTATAAGGGGCTATCAAAACCTAGAAGTTGTTGAATTATAATTTGTTTAGAAGTATTGGGAATGTGGTCTTCTCCTCTAATTACCTGGGTTATTTTCATTTCATAATCATCAATTGCCGCTGTAAAATTATAAAGAGGCTCATTAAAACCCCGAGAAATAGTAAAATCACCCAATAATGATAAATCACTGGTTATTTTTCCCCTTATCAAATCATTAAATGTTACTTTTATGGAAGGAGTTTTTAACCTAACAATGAATGGTTTATTTTCCTTTAAATTGCTTTCAATTTCCTGGTTAGTTAAATTACGGCATTTTCCATTATATTTATAAATCTCTCCTCTGCTTTGCATTTCTTGTTTTAAAGCCGTTAACTCTTCTTTAGTACAAAAACAACGATAAGCCTTATCTTCAGATATTAATCTTTCAAGATATTGTTGATAAATTTCAATTCTTTGAGACTGATAATAAGGACCATAATCCCCTCCTATTTCCGGACCTTCATCCCAGTTTAAACCAAGCCATTTTAACCCTTCTAAAATATCGTCTTCGTAAATTTTTAAAGATCTTTCCCTATCTGTATCTTCAATCCTTAAAATAAATATTCCATTATTAGCTTTAGCAAATAGATAGTTAAACAAAGCGGTTCGAGCACTGCCAATATGCAAAAATCCGGTTGGCGAAGGGGCAAATCTTACTCTTACAGCGCCATTTAATTGTTCAAATTTTTGCTGATATGCTTCCATAATTATAAATTTAATTTAAATTAACGTTAGCTAGATTTAAAAGTTCTTGGGCGATTTTAAAACTTGCCTCTGGTTTTGAAAACTTTTTAGAATTTAAAGCCATTTCTTTTAATTTTTCTTTATTATTGAGCAAAATACTAATTTGTTCAAGTAAAATTCTTGATTTTAAATTTTGTTCTTCTAAAATAATAGCTCCCCCATTTTTGGCAAATTCCAAAGCATTTTCCAATTGATGGCCAGAAGCTGAAGTTGATAAAGGAATCAAAATTGCTGGTTTTCCTTTGGCGGCAATTTCAAAGATTGTGCCACTTCCGCTTCTAGCAATTACTAAATCTGCTATTTCTAAAGCACCAACCATTTCTTCTTCGTCTAATAAGGAATGCAATTTATATCTTTGTGCTATTTCATCGTCTAATCCTTTTAAAATAAACCGCGATTCTTGTTTCACCTCCTGAAAATTTCTTTCGCCACATTGATGAATAACGTAATAATTTTGAACTAGTAATGGTAAAATATCTAAAATCAAGGAATTTATTCTGCGAGCTCCTTGAGAACCACCCAATATCAAAACTATTGGTAGACTTTTACTAACTTTTAAAAGGCTATAAGCCTTATTTTTATCGTATTCTTGAAAAAATATTTTTCTTGTTGGGTTGCCAACTAAAGCAGTTTTATGTAATGGAAAATAAGAAGCTGATCTTTCAAAAGAAATAGCTATTCTTTTTGCTAAATTTTTCAAAAATAAATTAGTTTTTCCAGGAATCGAATCCGATTCATGAATCAAAATTGGAATTAAATATAAAAAACTGGTAATTGAAACAGCTAGCGAACCATATCCCCCTTTTGAAAAAACAACATCGGGCATAATTTTCCATATTTGCCATAAAGCTTGTAAAAATCCACCTAAATTATTAAAAAATGCTTTAAAAAATTCTAAGGGATTGGAAGCATTTGAAAAACTAACAGCTTTTATTGGTACAACCTCAATATATTTATTTTCAAAAAGATCGGGACTAAAACTAAATGGTCCAGTTATTGGTCCTACATAATAAATTTTCAAATAAATATTATATTTAGAAGCTATTTCTCGTAATTCATCAGCTACTGCTAATAAGGGGAAGATGTGTCCACCAGTTCCCCCACCTGTCAAAACTACTCTTATTTGAGAATTCGAAAATAATGCCATAAATATAGAATATTATAGCAAAACTTAAGTAAAAATTCTAACTTTTTAAAAATTTGTCCCCCCAGGAGGTCTCGAACCTCCAACCACCAGCTTAAAAGGCTGTTGCTCTACCAATTGAGCTATGGGGGGATAAAAATTAACTTAATTTACTTTAGTAATTTTCAAAATTTCTTTTACCTTTTACACTCATCATAACTAATTTCTAATTGTTATTCTGAGTCATTTTTATCTATTAATAATACCATTTTAGAACCCCAAAAACAAGTTATTAGTAATTAAAGTTGTAATTCTTTAGAAATTTCTTGCATTGCTTTTAAGGCAATTTTAGCTAATTCCTCTAAAGAAATTCCTAAATACTGAGGCGTTAAATTAATTAATTGACGATCAACTCCCCTAGCAAATGCCTTTTCCTTAAATCTTTTTAAGATACTATCAACTGTTAAATCTTTTATTGATTTACTTGGCAAAACTAAAGTTGCCGCAACTATTAATCCAGTAATTTCTTCTGTAGAATAGAGGGCTTTTTCCATTAAAGTTTCTGGCTCCAAATGATGTAAATGATTATGAATTTTTATAGCTTTGGCTATTTCTTCTGGATAGCCATTTTCTTTTAAAATCTCATAAGCAATTAATGAATGCTTTTCTGGTTCATTTTGGGTCATTTCCCAATCTAAATCATGAAGTAAACCAGTAATTGACCAAAGTTCTTCGTTTTCGTTGAATTTCTTAGCTAAAGCTTTCATTAAAGCCTCTACTGCTAACGAATGTTTTATTAAATTTTTATTTTTAAGATATTTTTCTAAAAGGTTGTAAGCATCTTCTCTATTTAAATTCATAAATTTAGCTATTTTTAATTTGGGGAACAAGCAAAACCTGTCTTAAGTTGCCTTTTAATAAATAATTACTAACAGCTTCTTCAATATCATCTATTGAAATTTTTTCTATTTCTTGTTTAATCTGGTTGTAAGTTTTAGGCTCTTCCCCTATTAAAACGTCAGAAATTGCTAAATTTAAAATTGATTTTGGATCATCAAAAACTAAACTTAATCGCCCTAAGGTTAAATCTTTGGCTTTAGTCATCAACTGTTGGTTATTTTTATTTGAATTAATGATTTCCAAAGAAACATCTATTGCTTCTTGATATTTTTTAGGATCAGTTCCAAGATAAACAGAAAATAAACTGGAATCGGAAAATTCGTCTAAAGAAGCGCTGACATAATAGCATAATCCCCTCTTATCTCTTAATTCTTGAAATAAAGGAAATGACATCCCCCCTGATAACATTACTGAATATAAATCTAAAACTTTGGCTTCAAAAGATTTTGCTTCAACGGTTGGCGCTAAAAGTAAAACCTGTGTTTGAGTGATATCTTTTCTGGTTTTAATTAAAGTTTTTTTAGTAGTTTTTGAGGGTTTTACTATCAATCTTTTATTTACTGAACCCGGTATTCTTTCAAAATATTCATCAAAAAGTTTTAAAGCATCTTCGGATTTAATATTGCCCACACAAATAAAAACATAGTTATTAGAATTAAAATAACGTTTTTTAAAATTAAAGAAATCTTCTTGCCTAAGGGATAAAACAGAATTAGCTGTTCCTAAAATATTTTTGCCCAAAGGATGCTTGCCATAAATAAATTTTAAAGCTTCCATAGTTATATAAGAAACCGGATTATCAAAATACATTTTTATTTCTTCAGCAATGTTTCTCATTTCAATTTTTATTTTATCTTTAGGAATTAAAGAATTATTAACTAACTCACTTAAAGAAATAATAGCTCTTTCGAAATATTCTTTAGGAACAATATTGTGAAAAAATATTCCTTCTTGAGTAGTAAAAGCATTTAAATAACCCCCGATTTCTTCCAAATAAGAAGAAACTTCTTGGCTATTTTTGAATTTTTTTGTCGCTTGAAAACTCATATGTTCTAAAGCATGAGCTAAACCAGCTTCCTTGGGCCAAATTTCATCTCTAGTGCCAGCTTTTATCAAAACTCCACTAGCAATTGTATTAACATAGGGTAAATTTAAAATAAATAAAGGAGTGCCACTTTGAGTTTTAAGTTTTTCAAATTTGAGATCTTTTATTTTCATACTTTTAAAAACTAATTTAAAGGGTTATCAACTTTAGCAAAAAATAACCAAAAATTAAAGAACCTCTGATTCGATTTCCAAGAGTCTATTGTATTTAGCTAATCTTTCTCCTTGATAAAAAGCGCCAAATTTTACAAAATCAGCTTCTGCTCCAATGGCTAAATCAGCCAAATAATTATCTAAAGTTTCTTGAGATCTATGGGAAACAACGATTCTCCAATTATTTTCTTTTGCTAATTTAATAGTTTCTAGGGTTTTAGAAAGAGTTCCAACTTGATCTGGTTTAACAATTACCCCATTTATCATTTTCTTGCTATCAACTATTTTTACTAATTCCGGATTCGTTGAAATCAAATCATCTCCAACAATTAAAGCCTTATTTTTAGTTTGCGCATAAAAATCCTGATAAAAATTTTCAAAACCTTCTTCTGGAAAAGGATCTTCAAAATAAAATAATCCAAATTTTTCAAAAAATTCTAAGTATCTTTTCAAAAATATTTTTGGTTCAAAATTAGAAATACTTGAGGAAGCAATATCTAGTCCTATATCTAAATCGGCTTTTGAGCTAAGTTTTAAATCAAATAAGGTATTAATTAGGGCTTCTTCGTTTTGATAATTTCCAGCCCAACCGCCCTCATCTCCAAAAACTATTTTCTTATTTTCCCTTTTTATAATATTTAAAAATAAACTATTAAATTCTTTTAGATTTTGAATTTGAGAAAAAATAGCCTGATTTTTAAAAGAGACTAAATGCTCCTGAAATTCTAAATTATTATCAGCGTGAACCCCACCTTCAGCTATATTAAAAAGAATTCTCGGAGCTTTATAAATAAAAGAATTATAATTGCCTTTTCTTAAAAAATAAAGATATTTATAAAATGGAATTTTAAAATTTATGCTAGCTAATCTAGCACAAGCTAAACTTATTCCTAAAGCAACATTTCCTCCCAAATTTTCAAAGTTTGGAGTTTTATCAAATTCAACTAATTTATTATCAATAGTTTCTTGATCTTCTAGATTTAAATTCTTTAAATAATCGGAAATCTCTTTGCTTTTTAAAATCGCTACATCCGGATCGAGATTTTTGACTTCAAATTTTCCTTTAGATTTGCCTATTGGAACAACTATTGATGCAGAGTATTCATTTTCATCAAAAACAACTATCTTAACAGTCCAAATTCCACGAAACCCTAGAACTTTAAATATTTTGATTTCTTTTAGTTTCATAAATTATTTATCTTTGGGTCTTAGGGTTGGAAAAAGAATCACTTCTTTAATTTGCCAAGTATTGGTAAAAAACATTGTTAATCGGTCTATCCCTATTCCAATTCCACCTAAAGGAGGCATTCCATATTCCATAGCCACCAAGAAGTCTTCATCAACTTGCTGAGCTTCTTCTTGATCAACTCTAACTGATTTTTTATCTAATTCAAATCTTTTTCTTTGTTCTATTGGATCAGTTAACTCGCTCCAGCCATCGCAGATTTCTTTGCCTCCAATATATCCCTCAAATCTATCAACCCAATTGGAATCTTCTTCTTTATTTTTTGCTAATGGTGAAACATCTTTAGGATAATCAATAACCCAAGTTGGTTCAATCAATTTATCAGTAACCAAATGCTCAAAAATTAAATAAATTAATTGCCCCTTAGTTTCCTTGCCAAGAATATCTATTTTGTTTTTTTTGCAGAAAGATAATAAACTTTCAGTGGTTTCTTTGTTAATGTCTAAATTTAAAATTTCTTTTAAAAGGTCGACCATTTTTATTTTCTTCCATTTTTTACCTATATCTATTTTGTATTGATTAACATTTAAAATATAGTTTCCAAAGATATTTTTAGCCAAATATTTGAATAACCCTTCAGTAACTTCCATCATCCTTTGATAATCAGCATAAGCTTCATACCATTCAATCATTGTAAATTCTGGAAAGTGGCTTTGATCAATACCTTCATTTCTAAAATCTTTGCCTATCTCATATACCCTTTGGTAACCGCCAATAATTAACCTTTTTAAATATAGTTCAGTAGCAATCCTTAAATAAACATCAATATCTAAAGAATTTAAATGGGTTTTAAATGGCTTAGCATTAGCTCCCCCATAAAGAGGCTGCAAAATAGGAGTCTCTACTTCAAAATAATCTAAACTATCTAAATATTTCCTGATTAAAGAAACTAGCTTAGTTCTAATATCAAATTTTTTCCTAATTTCTTCATTTAAAAGCAAATCCAAATATCTTTTACGGTATCGTTCCTCTATATCTTTTAATCCATACCACTCTTTGGGTAAAGGTCTTAAAGACTTGCTCAGCAATTGAAATTTTTTAACATCTAAAGTTATCTCGTTGGTTTTACTTTTGATAACCTTTCCTTTAGCCGCCAAATAATCGCCACTGTCAATTAAATTTAAAATTTTAAAGTCATCTTTTAAATTATTTTTCTGAAACCATAATTGAATTTTTCCAGATTCATCTTTTAAATCCATAAAAAGCATCGAACCATGTTCTCTAATTGCAAAAATTTTCCCAGCTATCAACACTGTTTTAGATAAAGATTTTTTAGCTTGAGCTATTTTAATAACTTTGCCGCTAATTTTTATTTTGGCAGGATAGGGATTTATTCCTATTTTTTTAAGCTCCTCAATTTTTTTTAGTCTATTTTCTCTTATTTCCTCAAGGGTTGCCATAGTTTTTATATTAAGAACCGCTAGAGATGTTTATAATTTTATATTTTATTTCCTGGTCATTGGGTAATTTAATTGATACTGTTTCCCCCTTCTTTTTGCCTAAGAGAGTTTTACCAAGCAAAGATTCATTAGAAATAAATCCATTTTCCGGATCAGATTCTGCCGGTCCTACAATTGTAAAATTGAATTTTTTGCCACTTTTTTCGACTTCTACCTTGGAACCAACAGAAACCATTGAATTATCTTTGCTTTTTTTAATAAAAACTGCTCGCCTTAGCAAATCTTCTAACTCAGCTATTTTTGATTCATTTAAAGCTTGCTCTTCTTTGGCTGCTTGATACTCTGAATTTTCTGACAAATCACCCAAACTCATTGCTTCTTTTATTTTGTTAGCAATTCTTCTTCTCTCGACATTTTTCAAAAAATCAAGCTTTTCTTTAAGCTTTTCAAAAGCTTCTTTTGAAACATAATACGGTTCTTCTATCATAAAATTAATAATTGATATAATTTAATACTTCACTTAATTAAAGTCAAGCTATTTAGAAATTATTATAAATTTTTTATTTCTTTATTTATTAAAAATCCTAAATCACTCTAATTATTTAAAACTAAAATTATGCTTATAATTAAAGCTGCTTGAACCACTAAGCCCTGGATTTTGGGGGCTGAATGCTGAATTTTTTTATGAAACATCTTTAATTTTTTAAAAATTATAAAACACTTTTCATTAGTAAAGCCAGTTAAAAAATCAAAATAAGTTAACAAATCTGGCAAAATAGCTCCCAAAACTCCTAAGGGCCAGGAAGGATTGGCTATTAAAAAATTAAAAAACGAAAAAGGGTCTGGAAAATTAGGCCAAATAATTTTCGAAACAGAAAAATAAATAAAAAGGATAAAACTAGCTAAAATATCACATTTTAAAACTTTTTGAATTTCTTTTGAAAAGAACTTTTCCCTATCTGTTAAAATCCTTGGAGCTTTTGAATTAGAACTATTGACTTTTTTAAAATCGCCATCCCAATGAGGTATAAAATCTAATATAAAATGCGACAAAAAAGAAAAAACAAAAGCTAACAAAGGGTTGGGAACATATTTACCAATTGCCATTCCAACTACTACGTGAGAAGTTTCTAACATAAATTTTAATCTTCGCTATCTTTATTTTCATCATTTTCATCTTCTAACAAATCATTTTCCTTGATTTTCCCAGAAACTAATTTATCTATTTTACCGGTCATAAAAGATAATCTTTTTTCGGAATTTTCATAAGACGATTGAGCATTTGATAAATGGCTGCCTAATTTTCTAAAACTTTCTTCTAACTTTTCGCTATCTTTTTTTATTTGCTCGAATCTTTTCAAAATTTCTTGGGTTTGTTTTGAAACTTGAATATCTTTAAACCAGTGCTCAATAGTGACTAATGTTAAATACAGCAAATTGGGTGAAGTAATAATAATTTTTCTTTTCCAAGCATAGTCAGATAAATTTTCTTTAATCAATTGAGATGCTGGATTAATCATTTCATAATAAACAGCTTCTGCTGGTACATACATAATAGCAAAATCCAAAGTTCCTTCTTGGGGCAAAATATATTTAGAAGCAATCTCGTCTATTCTTTTTTTAACATCACTGGTAAATATCTTGGCAAAAGTCTGTTTCTCTTCAAGGGTTTCAGCTTCTGTCATCTTAGAAAAATTTTCTAAGGGAAATTTAGAATCAATAGCTATTAATTTATTATTGGGAAGTTTAAAAACAGCATCGGCCCTTTCGTTATTTGAAAATAAATATTGAATTTCATAAAGCTCTTTTGGATAATACTCTCTTAGTAAATGTTCCAATGAAGCTTCTCCCCAATTACCACGCAATTTAGGAGATTTTAATAATTCCTGAAAAGATTTAACATCATTGACTGATTCGTGAACCTGCGTTAAAGCGTCTCTCATTTCAGTGACTCTTTGGGTAAACAAGCTTACCTCTTTGTTAACTAAATTTGAAGATTGTTCAACAGAACCCCTAACATTATTTAATTGATTTGCTAAATGTTCCATTAATTGAATCTGCATCTGATTAATCGAGTCCTTTAATTCTTTAACCTCGGTATTAGTATTATTCTTTGATAAAAACCTGGCTATTACTATTCCTAAAACTATTCCTATTAAAACTCCTCCAATAATATAAATAATATTCATAATATTAATTTGAAATTTCAATTTTTGCTTTTTTGGTAATCTTTCTTGGTAAAAATAAAATTAGAATTATTAAAAAAATTGGCGCAAATTTCCAGAAATATTGTCCTGGAAAACCAAATAAACTAGTCACTAAAAAACTTGGCAAATAATTAGTAAAAACATTGGGAAGAACTGAAATTACGAAACCAAAAAGCGTTAAATTAAAAACGAAATTTACTATCCAGGAATTTGTTTTAACTTTTGGCAAATTAAATTTCCCAAATAATTTATAGAAAATAAAAATTAGAATTAAAGATAGGCCGAAATATAGCAAAGAATAATATTCTAAAACGGCACTATTAAAATAACCAATTAGGTTAAGCAAATTATTAATTGAAAAATTCCAAAAATATAAAGTTAAAAAAATTTGAAGATTGTTTTTAATTGAAAAACTTAAACTTAAAAAAAATAGCAGAATAATTAAAAAGCAAAAGAAGATAAATTGGGAAGTAAATATAAATTCTAAATTCATATTATTTTATTTCTCCGAAAAATTTCTGAGCAAATTCATCAATTATTCTTTTTAGTTTGGGATTAATTCCATTAATATTTTCAATTTCAATATTAAGTTTTACACCTTTCGGCCCAAAATAATTATAACTAATTGATTGTTTAGGAGAAGAATAAGTTCTGGAAGAACGAGATGAACCTGACATTTGTGAAAAAATTTCAGACAAAATATCATCTAAACCAAAACTAAATGGAAAGCCAAAGTTAAAATCAAAATCAGCACCCCTACTTCGCGAACTACTAGAACCGGCATAGCCGTATTTTCTCATAAAATCATATTGCTTTCTTTTTTCGCTATCTGATAAAACCTGATAAGCTTCGTTTATTTCTTTAAATTTTTTTTCATCCCCAGTTGGCCTATCAGGATGATATTTATAAGCTAAATCGTGATAAGCTTTTTTAATTTCATTAGAAGTTGCGTTTTCATTCACCCCTAAAATTTTATAATAATCTTTTTCTCCCATAATTTTTTAAAAACTTAAAATTTCTTTTTCAACTGTTACTTTAGAAAAAGTTACAATCTTTAAAAATTTAAAAATCTTAAAGAAAACTGAAAATAAGATATCAATTAGAAAACTTAAAATTCCAATTATGAACCAACAAATTCCAAAAATAACTAATAGAGCTATTAAATTAAACCAAGTACCCTGTTGCTTTTCGACCCACTGGTTTATTTTTTGATAAATTAAATTCGAAATTTTTTCATTGCCAGTTAAATCCATTTGGAATATATTTTCGAAATTCTTTAGGGTACTATTATAAATTTCTCTGGAAATAGTTTGCTCCAAATTAGCAATTTCTAAATTACCAAGCACCTTAATTTGATTAGTAGCTTCTTGATTTTTAAGTTGGGTTTTAATCGCTCCATTTATAAGATCATTAATTGTTGCCGAACTACTAAAACCAGGCAAAAAATTAGAAACAATTGGAGAAGCGCCATTTAATAAATAGCTGATTTCGTTTTCGGTGATCAAAGATTTATTAATGATTCTTTGGCTCCAAATCATACAAGCCAAAGCCAAAGAAATAATTACGACAACTATTCCTTTGGCAGAATTAGAAATTGCTCCAAAATTGAATTTAATTTGATTATCTAAGGAACCCTTAACCTTAAAATTCATAATCATTCCTAAAATAATAGTGAAAAAAGCAATTATTAAAATTTCATATTTTTTAACACTAAAAAAGATAGGGATAAAAATAATGGCAAAGTAAATCAAGTTACTAAATAGATTAAAAGTGGCGCTAAAAAGTACAGAAGAAAGACTTCTCAGAAATGTTAAAAAAATTAACAGCAAGATAACCCCTAACATTAGCCAATAGTCAAAATTACCAACAGACTGATAGATTAAAAATGAAATAACTAACGTTGAAATTATTTCTAAGCCTATAAAAACAACTTGTCTCAAAGTTTTATTTTTAGTTGGTTGGTCTTCTTGTGGAATAATTTGTTGATAATATTGTTCTGCCACTTTTTTAACTTTTAAGAATTGTCATTTTCTGAAGATTTTTGGTTTTGGTCTTGATTATCATCATTATTATTAGGATTGGTATCATTATTTCCTTCTTGATTATACATTCTTCCCCCAATATTTTGAAGTAATAAAGCTAATTCTGAGGCAACTGATTTTATTATTTCTGCATCACTACCATCAATTATTTTTTTAAGTTCATCAATTTTAGCCTGTAAATTATTTTTATCTTCCTCTGATATTTTGGAAGTATAGTCTTTCAAGAATTTTTCAGCTTGATAAATTACGCTTTCGGCATTATTTCTTGCCTCTATTAGTTCTCTATTTTTTCTATCTTCTTCTTGATGGATCTCAGCCTCCCTTTTCATCCTTTCTATTTCTTCTTTTGTCAAATTAGCGCTACCTTCAATTTTAATAGATTGCTTTTTGCCACTTGCTTTATCAATTGCTGTGACTGATAAAATTCCATTAGCATCAATATCAAAAGTAACTTCAATTTGAGGCACGCCACGAGGTGCTGGTGGAATACCATCTAAAATAAATCTTCCCAAGCTTTTATTGTCAGAAGCCATTGGTCTTTCTCCTTGTAAAACATGAACATCTACTGAAGTTTGATTATCAGAAGCTGTTGAAAAAATTTCAGTGTGAGCAGTTGGAATCGTAGTATTTTTAGGAATCATTACAGTCATTACATTTCCTAAAGTTTCAATTCCCAAACTTAAGGGAGTAGCATCTAATAACAAGATGTCTCTTACTTCTCCTTGTAAAACTCCAGCTTCAATTGCTGCTCCAATAGCTACAACTTCGTCAGGATTAATATCTTTATGTGGTTCTTTGCCAAAATATTCTTTAACAGCTTGAGAAATTTTAGGCATTCTAGTTTGTCCGCCAACTAAAATTATTTCTTCAATATCAGTTGGTTTCATTTTAGCTTCTTTTAAAGTTTCCCCAACAAGTTCTATGGATCGGGTAATATAATCATCCACTAATTCTTCAAGTTTGCTTCTGGTTAATTTCATCACAAAATGCTTTGGGCCAGAAGCATCAGAAGTAATAAACGGCAAATTAATCTCAGTTTCTAATACTGTTGATAATTCGTGTTTTGCTCGTTCAGCAGCTTCTTTTAATCTTTGAAGAGCTAAATTATCTTTTGATAAATCAATTCCTTCCTGCTTTTTATATTCTTCAATTAAATAGTTTATTATTCTTTGATCAAAATCATCTCCACCTAAATGAGTATCTCCCCCTATTCCTTTTACTTCAATCGTATTTTCTCCAATTTCCAAAATAGAAATATCGAAAGTTCCTCCTCCAAAATCGTAAACTAAAATCTGCTCATTTTTTCTTTTATCAAAGCCGTAAGCTAAAGCAGCAGCTGTTGGTTCTGGTAAAATCCTTTTAACTTTAAAACCAGCAATTTCTCCAGCTGCTTTGGTAGCTGCTCTTTGAGAATCGTCAAAATAAGCAGGACAAGTTATTACTGCCTCTTCTATCTTTTCTCCCAATTTTTCTTCGGCATCTTGTTTTAATTTTGCCAAAATCATTGAGGAAATTTCTTCCGGACGATACTTCTTTCCACCCATTACAACTTCTACGCCATCAGAACTTCCTTTGACAATTTCATAGGGAAGAGTTTTTTTATCGTGTTGGACCGTGGGATCATCAAAGCGCCTACCAATTAATCTCTTTACAGAAAAAATTGTATTTTGAGGATTAACAATTGCTTGACGCTTAGCTGTAATACCAACCAGTCTTTCTCCTGATTTTGAAATAGCAACTACTGAGGGAGTGGTTCTAGCTCCTTCCCTATTTTCAACTATTTTAGGCTGCCCACCCTCAATAACTGCCATTGCTGAATTTGTTGTTCCTAAATCTATTCCTAAAATTTTAGCCATATTTTTGTATTTTTCTAATTAATTAATTTTTTATTTTTTACTTAATTTTTAGCGACTTTTACTTTTACCGGTCTAATAATCTTACCATTTAATTTATAGCCTTTAGAAATTATTTCAATTATTGTATTGTCTTGAAAATTTTCTTTTTTTTCAGTTTCAATAGCTTCATGAATTTCGGGATCAAATTTATCATTAACTTCGGTTTTTATCAATTCTACCCCATTTTTCCTTAAGATATTTTCAAACTGCGATTTCAGTAAATTTAACGTTTTTAAAAACTCGCTATCTTTAGAATTATCAATGGCTAATTCTAAACTATCTAATACTAGTAACAATTCACTTATTAAATTTTCATTAGCATAATTACAAATTTGAATAATTCTTTCTTGCTCCCTTTTCTGATAATTAATAAACTCTGCTCTTGATCGTTGCCAACCATTTAAATATTCTTCCTTTTCTTTTTGGCATTTTTCAAGATCATCAGTAAGGCTACGAACTTTAGCTATTAATTCTTTCATTTGTAAATTTTCTTTAGTTTGATTATCTTTTTGATTATCTTTTAAATTTTTATCATCTTTTTCCAACATAAATTTTTAATTATTAATTTTAAAACTATTTAAAAGTCTATTTAAAAACAACCAATTTTTTTCATAAGGCATTCTACTTGGGCCAATTAATACAAAAGCTATCTTTTCATTTGGTGTTTGAACAGAACCAGTCAAAAAACTTATCAGATCGCTTTTTAAATTAAAAGGATTGTTTTTACCTATAAAAATCATTGGTTTATTATTTACAACTTTATAAAAAATATCTTTATAAAAATCTTCTATTGAATCTATTGTTTTCGCTAAATGCAAGAATTCTTCTTTTTCCTGAAAATCAGGGGAAGCAAACAATTCTTCTACTCCGTCATAATAAAACTTTAATTGATCATTAATTATAGCATTAAAAATTTTTAATTGACTAGCTATAAAATTAGACAATTCATTTAATTCACTAAAAGATAAGGGTTCTTCGAAATTATCAAACCATTTTTCTTCGAATCTTTCTTGCAAAATCTCATCAACCAATAATTCATAAGCTTTATTAGTAGGAACACTACCAGAAGAACGATAATTCTTTTTTAAATAACCTTGTTCTTCAAGAACTGCTAATTCGTTTCTAATCGTCGCTGAACTAAAATCTAAACCACATCTTGAAACCAAATAATTGGAGCTTATAGGGCTAAATTCTTTGATATACTCATCAGTTAAAATCTTTAAAATGGTTTTTTGTCTATCTGTTAGCATACCCAATATTATACCAATTAGCAATCTAATGTCAAGACTGCTAAAACCACTGCGCTTTGGTTATTAATTGTTTAGCTAAAAATGGTATATAATAATATTACTATGGTTTTTAGATTTTACGATACTTATTCTAGAAGAAAAAAGATTTTTAGACCGCTTGATAATAAACGAGTTAAAATGTTTGTTTGCGGTCCAACTGTTTATGATTTACCGCATTTGGGGCATTTAAGAACTTATCTTTTTTATGATTTTTTGGCAAGATTTTTAAAACAAAATGGTTTTGATGTCTTTTATCTTCAAAACATCACCGATATTGATGACAAAATTATAAATCGCGCCAGAGAGGAAAAAATTTCTCCTAGACAATTAGCTCTAAAATATGAAAAAGAATACTTAAAAGATATAAAAAACTTAAAAATAAAAAGTGTCAATAAATATGCTCGGGCTACTTCTTATATTAATCAAATTCAGGACCAAATAAGAAGATTAATAAAAAAGGGTTACGCCTATCAAACTTCTGATGGAATTTATTACAATATTAGTAAATTCAAAGATTATGGAAAACTGTCTAAAAGAACTATTAATAAAACATATAGCGCTACTAGTAGAATTGACGATTCAATTTTAAAAATAAATAAAGGAGATTTCTGCTTATGGAAATTTAAAAAAGATGATGAGCCTTTCTGGAAATTTGAATATGGAGATGGCAGGCCAGGTTGGCACATCGAAGATACAGCTATTAGTGAATATCATTTTGGTTTTCAATACGATATTCATGGAGGAGCGGTGGATTTGATTTTTCCCCATCATGAAGCGGAAATAGCTCAAATGGAAGCTCTATCTGGTAAAAAACCAATGGTTAAATATTGGATTCATACTGGTTTTTTATTAGTCAATGGAGAAAAAATGTCAAAATCTCTAGGTAATTTTTTAACTATTAGGGAAGTTTTAAAAACAAATTCAGTCCAAACCTTAAGATTCTTTATAGCTTCTTATCATTACCATTCCCCTATTGATTTTACTAATGACCTTCTTCTACAAGCTAAAGAATCCCTGGAAAGAATAACTAGTTTTTATTATCAAGTTTTAGATGCTAAGAATAAAAATTTTAAATTGCCAATTTCCCAAGAAAAAGCTCATCTAGCAAAAATTAAATTTTTTGAAGAAAAATTTTGGAAATATCTGGCTGATGATTTTAATTCTCCCTTAGCTATTTCCCAGATTTTTAACTTAATAAAGTATTTTTATAAACAAGATAAGGGGATTTTAAAAAATCCTAAAATAAACAAAGAAATATTTGAATTTCTTAAGAAGTTTAATGAAATTTTTGATGTCCTGGAAACAAAAGCCTTAGTTATACCCAAGAAAGTCACAATTTTACTTGATAAAAGAGAAAATTTAAGAAAAAATAAAGAATATGAGAAAGCTGATGAATTAAGAAAAAAGATTGTTGAATTGGGATATGAAGTTTTAGACACCCCAGAAGGAACAAAAATTAAAAAAATTAAGTAATATGCCCAAAAAGAAAAAAATAGGAGAAAAAGAAAAGATTTTATTAGAAGGCAAGTTGCCGCCTCAAGACATCGAAGCAGAACAATCTGTTTTGGGAGCTTTAATGATCGACAAAAACGCTATCTCAAAAGTAGCTGATATTTTATCAATTGATGATTTTTATAAAACAAACCATCAATTAATTTATGAAACAATTTTGGAACTTTTTTCTAAAAACCAACCAATTGATATTTTAACAGTTTCTTCAAGATTAAAAGAAAAAGAACAATTAGAAGAAATAGGCGGAATATCTTATTTATCAGAATTAGTTAATGCCGTCCCCTCTTCTAGTCATATAACTCATTATGCTAAAATAATAAATAAGAAAAAAGTTTTAAGAGAACTTTTAAATTCAGCTTATGAAATAGCTGAACTTGCTTTAGATGAAGAAAAAGATGCTCAAGAAGTTTTAGATGAAGCAGAAAGTAAAATATTTTCAATCTCTAAATTTTCAATCTCTCCTGGTTTAAAACCAATTAAAGAAGATCTAAAAGAAGCTTTTGACAGGATCGACCTCTTGAATCGTGAAAAAAATAAATTGCGCGGCGTACCAACCGGATTTAAATCACTTGATAATTTGACAGCCGGACTTCAAAAATCAGATCTAATCATTTTAGCAGCTCGTCCTTCTTTAGGAAAAACCTCTTTAGCTTTAGATATTGCTAGACATGCGGCTTTAAAAGAAAATATCCCCGTAGGAATATTTTCTTTGGAAATGTCTCGGGAACAAGTTATAGATAGATTAATTGCTGCAGAAGCTAATGTTGAGTTATGGAAATTAAGAACTGGAAAGTTATCAGAAACTGGTGATCCTTCTGATTTTGATTTAGCACAGGAAGCCACTTCCAGATTATTTGAGGCACCAATTTATATCGATGATTCTCCGAGTCCCACGGTTGTTCAAATAAGAGCTATGGCTCGTAGATTGCAATCTGAAACAAATTTAGGATTATTAATTATTGATTATCTCCAATTAATCCAATCAACTTTAAATACCGATAATTTAGTTCAACAGGTTACTGAAATTTCAAGATCTTTAAAAGCCTTGGCAAGAGAACTCAATATCCCCGTACTAACAATTTCCCAATTAACCAGAGCTGTTGAACAACGTCCAAACCAAATTCCAAGGTTATCTGATTTAAGAGAATCTGGTTCAATAGAACAAGATGCTGATGTCGTCATGTTTATTTATCGCGAAGATCGAGTTAAAGAAGATACAGCTAGAAAAAATGAAGCAGATATTATTATTGCCAAACACCGTAACGGTCCTTTAGGAAAAATCAGCTTATATTTTGATGAAGCATTCACTACTTTTAGAGAATTTAGCAAAGAAGAATTTTTAGGAGAACTTCCGGAATCAGAAATTGAGGAATTTTAAAAATCTATGTTACCAGAATCATTAAAAAGATTTATTGAATTATTTGCCAAAATACCTTCAATTGGGCCACGACAAGCCCAAAGAATCGCTTTTTGGTTTTTAAGACACGATAAAAATTTTATTTATAGTTATAGTTTTGCTTTAAAAAATTTGGCTGATAATTTAAAAGTTTGTCCTCAATGTTTTTATGTCTTCGAAAATAATAACAATGAACAATTATGCGAAATTTGTAGAAATCCTAATCGAAATAATAAAATAATTGCGGTAGTTGAAAAAGAAACTGACTTGATAACTATTGAAAAAACTAAAAAATATAATGGTTTATATCATATTTTAGGTGGCTTAGCTTTACCAACAGAAGATAATTTAAAGGATTTGAGAATAAAGGAATTAATTAGTAGATTAAAAAATAATCCTCAAACAGAAGAAGTAATTTTGGCTTTTTCTCATACTGCTTCTGGCGATTTAACAACTTTGGAATTAGAAAAAATTCTTAAAAATTTTAAAGTTAAAGTTACCAAATTAGCTATTGGTCTTCAAAGAGGAGCAGAAGTTGAATTCGCCGATGAAGATACTCTGATTAATGCTTTGGAAAATAGAAAATAATTATCTAACTTTACTTTCAATTATTTCTTTAGCTATCTTTCTATCATCCCAAGGAATTTTATAGTTTTTAAATACCTGCCATTGTTCAGAACCCTTCCCCAAAATTGCTACCACATCGTTTTTTTCTGCCAGATCAATTCCCTTTTTAATTCCTTCGCGCCTATCTAATATTTTCCAGAAATTTTTAGATTCTTGAAATTTATTCGATCTTACAAGTCCCAAAATTAAATCTTGGGCAATTTGTTCGGGATCTTCTCCGTAAGGATCATCATTGGTAATTACAACCAAATCACTATAAAAAGCTAATAATTCCCCCATTTTAGGGCGTTTATTTCTATCTCTTTCTCCGCAAGCCCCAGTAACAACTATTAATTTCCCCTTAATAAAGGGTTTGATTGCTCTAAAAAAACTTTCAAAAGATTCAGGGGAATGGGCGTAATCAACAATAACTGTAAAATTATTATAATAAATAATTTCATTCCTACCTGGAGCTGGCTTCAATTTTAAAGATTTTTCACCAAGGTTATCTATTTTAAAACCTAGACCATTTAAACAACCAACAGCTGACAAAAAATTATAAATATTAAACTTGCCGATTAAAGGTAAAAAACAATTATATTCTTTGTCTTGATAAGAAAAAACAATCTTAGAACCATTCTCTGAAAAAGAATAATCTTCTAATTTTAAATTACTAGTTGATTTTTCTCCTATTAAAATTTTAAACACATTCAAATTTTTAAAATCATTAGAATATTCATCGTCATTATTAAGAACTAAAACTTTTGTTTTTTTAGAAATCATTTTTTTATGGGTTAAAATATAATCTTCTTTAGTTTTATGATATTCCAAATGGTCAGGAATTAAATTAGTAATTACTACCGCTTCAAAATCTATACCCCACGTTCTAAATTGCTTTAAGGCATGAGAAGAAGTTTCTAAAACCAAATAATCACAACTTTTGCTAACTGCTTCTTTTAAAAATTTTTGAATATAAAAAGATGAGGGAGAAGTCATTTTTAAATCATTAAGTTTCTCTTGGCCTCCAACTTTAATTACTGCAGTAGAAATTAGAGCCGTCTTTTTGCCATAACTTTCCAAAAGTTGTGAAATTAAATAGCTAGTGGTTGTTTTTCCTTTTGTTCCAGCTACTCCAATAACTTTTATTTTGCGAGCTGGAAAACCATAAACAATATTTGCTATCACGGCTTTTGGAAAATGCCATAAATAATTTTTAAGATTTTTAGGAACAATCTTTCTAATAAATTCCATATAATTAATAGAATAAAACCGGCAAAACCAAACCAGCAATAGTCAAAACTATAATTAAAATTAAAATTGCTTTTTTAATTTTATCTTTCATTTTTTTCTTCAAATAACGATAATTGTTTCGTTCTCTCTAAATAAAAATCTAAAGCTATTAATAGTAAAGCAACAACTAAGGGTCCATAAACTAATCCTAAAGCTCCCCATAATTTGATTCCTCCAATAATCGAAATCAAAATAATTAAGGAATTTATTTTGACTCTCCCACTAATAACTAACGGCTTAACAATATTATCAACGCTAGAAGTAACTATGAAGTTATAAAGTAAAAATAAAATAGCCAAATCAAGCCTACCATTTGAAATAAACATTATAATCCCTGTTGGGATATAAACAAACATTGGCCCAACAAAAGGAATTAAGGCAGATATAAACATAATCATTCCCCAAAAAATAGGCGTGGGAAGATTAAAAATCGCAAAACCAATTCCCCCAACTATTCCCTGAATAATAGCTGTCAAAATATTACCCATTAAAACAGATTTTAAGATTAAAGAAGATTTATCTAAAATTTGCTTATTTTCGTTCTTACTAAAAGGCAAAATTTTAATTATTAAATCAATTAGTTTGTCTCCATCTCTTAAAAAGTAAAAAATAGAAATTAAACTAATAAATAATCCTATAAAAAATTCAGAAACATTGGAAACCAAAGAAGAAATAAATTTAGCCAGATTAACATTTAAAGAACTAATTAAAGGTACTATAAAATTCTGAGTTAGATTAGAAATATCAAGATTAATTCCTGATTTTTTTAAAAATCCCCCTACTCTTAAAACAAAAGGGTTGGAATCGCTTAGATTTAAAATAAAATTACTAATATCATTATAAATCAAAGCTGCTTCGTTAATTGAATAAAAAAGCAACAAAGAAAATGGAATTATAATAATAAGACAAACCAAAATAGTAGTTAAAATTGCTGCTAAACTTTTCTTTTTTTTAACTATTTTTTCAATTTTTAAATACAAAGGATGAATTATTAAAGCTATTAGAGCTGCTAAAGTTAAGGGAGCTGCAACTTCTTTAAAAACTAGAAGAAATAAAATAGTTGCTCCTATTAAAAAGGCTATAACAATTGGTCTTCGAGAACGATTAACTTCTTCCTTATCCATAAAAAAATAATTTTAAATCATCTCCTATTAATCGTAGAAGATTTAGGAATCAATCTGGAAAATCCGGTTAAAATACAATTAGAAACCCCAAATAATAACTGCTGCCAAAGCCAAAACAATTACTATTGCTGCAATCAAAAAAGTTTTATTAGACTTTTTAGATTCAGCAACTGAACCTTCTGTTTTAACCTCGGTTGGGTTTTCGGTAGTTTGTTGGGTTTCTTGAATTTCGGTTGGCTGATTATTTGTCATTTGTTCTTCGTCCATATATTTTGTTAATTTATTAATTAAAATAATTATAAAACTAATTTTAAAAAAATCAACTGCCGCTTATTGCCTTGCCTTCTAAAACCATATTATTTTTATTGGAATCAAAATGCTTCTTAACTATCAAAGGTATTAAAATTATTAAAGAAGCTAACAAGGGAAAAATAAGAAGAAAAAAATCAATATTCGCCATATTAAATCTCGTTGCCAAAACTGGAATTTGGGTTGCTGCTATTAAAAAAGCAATTGCTAGAATAGCCCAATAATTCATTACCTTATTACTAAAGATTCCCAAAGAAAAAATAGTTTCTCTATCTGAACGAGAAACAAAAGCCAAAAAAACGTGAGAAATAATCCAAGTTGAGAAAGCTAAAGTTCTTGAAATCTCAATTGATAAATTATTAGCTAAACTAAAAAAATAAACTCCAATAACCGCTATAAATAACATCAAGCCTTTGAAAACTATATCTACCACTGTTTTTTTATCTAATAATTTCAAACTTTTTATTGGCTTACGATTGTAAATTCCTTTTTCTTTTGGCTCGGCAACAAAACCAGCCGAAGCAGCTAAATCCATAAACAATTCTAAAACAATAATTTGAATTGGGGAAAACGGTAAAGCTATTCCCAAAATTACTGGTAAAAGAAATATTAAAATTAAAGCTAACTTAACAGCTAAATAATATTTTAAACCTTTAGTTAAATTATCAAAAAACTTTCTTCCTTCAAAAATTCCAGTAGTAATAGTTATATAATTATCATCAGCTAAAACAATTTGAGCTGCTTCTCTAGCAACATCAGTGCCTTTAATTCCCATAGCAATTCCAATATCTGCTGACTTTAAAGCTAAAACATCATTTATGCCATCTCCGGTAACGGCTACTACTTCTCCATTTTCTTGAAGGGCTTTGACAATACGATATTTATCATTGGGAGTAGTTCGAGCAAAAATAGAAACTTTTTTAACTATTTCCCTTAATTCTTCAGCTGTCATTTTCTCAACCTCCTCTCCTAACACAATTATAGAATTATTAATTCCAACTTGTTGAGCTACATAATTAGCTGTCTGAGGATAATCTCCGGTAACCATAATTGTTCTAATACCAGCCTTCTTACTAGTAGCAATTGTGTCTTTAACTCCTTCTCTTATTGGATCTTCAAAACTTATTAAACCAACTAAATCTAAATTTTTTTCTAAATCTTCAAAATTTTTATTTATTTGAGAGACTGTCAGTTTCTTAAAAGCTACGGCTATTAAACGTTTACCATTTTGAGCTTCTTCGTCTAATTTTAACCGTAGATCTTTATCAATTTTTTTACATTTTTCAAATATTTTTTCAGGGGCTCCAGAAACTACCAGAATCGTATCTTTATTTTTTAGAATAAAGGCTTTAGTCTTAGTTTCACTGGTTAAATTTCTTTGTCTATAAATTTCAAAATTTTCTAAAATTTTATCCCCAGTTTCGTCTAAAATTGCTTTTTCTAATTTAGAAATCGAGTAAGGAGAAATTGTCAAAGCAGCTTTTTCAAGAACCTCTTGTCTTTTTTCTAATGGAAAAACATTTGAGATTTTCAAATCACCAGTAGTAATTGTACCTGTTTTATCAGTAACAATTACCGTGGCACTTCCTAAAACTTCTGCTGATTTAACACTTTTTATTAAAAAGTTGTTTTTAGAAAGGCTGTAAGCACCTAATCCTAAAACCATGGTTACAATAATTGGCAATTCTTCGGGAATCACTGCAAAAGATAAAGATAAGCCAGTTAAAATCATTTCTTTTATGTCATTGCCCCTAATTATTCCAATTACTGGAACTAAAACTGAAAAAAACAAAGCAACATAAACCAATTTTCCAGCTAAATCTTTCATCATTATTTGAAGGTTAGTTTTAGGAGGTTTTATGGTTTTTAAGGTAGCAACGATTTCTCCCATTTTTGTTGATTTGCCGGTTTTAATAGTTTTAGCTTCTCCTTCGCCTTTTATTACAATTGTTCCAGCATAAATTTCATCTCCTTCCTTTTTAAAAACGGGATTAGATTCTCCAGTCAATGCCGATTCGTCGATCTCAATATCTAAAGCTCTAATCAATTTAGCATCAGCTGCTATTTTTGTTCCTAATGATAAAATTAAAATATCGCCAGGAACAATTTCTTTGCTATCAATACTGATAATTTGCGAATCTCTTAAAACTTTAGTTTTAGGAGCAGCTATTTTTTCAAGAGAAAAAATAGCTTTTTTTGCTCGAAATTCATTAAAAACTTCAATTAAGACCAAAAGCACAATAACTATTAAAATAGTTAAGGCATCTTCCAATTCTCCCCACCAAGAATAAAAAAAACCAACCACTAATAATAATAGGATCATTGGTTCCTTAACTTCTTCCCAAAAAATAGACCAAAAATTTATTTTTTTAGATTTAAAAATCTCATTTGGTCCAAATTTTTTTAGAAGTTTTTGAGCTTCTTGGGAAGTCAAACCACGACTCGCTATTTTCATATTCATAAATATTTATTAAATTAATAAAAACAATTTATAATATCATAATAAACAAATTTTCAAAACTATTAATTTAGCCACTGGTATAAAAATACAATTGCTAGAAGATCGATTTTTAAAAAAGCTATTAATTATAATAAATATTAGCGTAAATTTGAGCCACCCGTCGGACTCGGACCGACAACCTACGGTTTACAAAACCGTTGCTCTACCATTAAGCTAGGGTGGCTTAATTTTCTTTTTGAACTCTATTATCTAAAATTTCTTCTAAAACTAAATTTTGGTTTTCTAGATTTCCCCTTTCCCAAAGATAAATAATTATTCTTTGAGCTTCTGAAAAATTATTTCGGGAAAGATAATAATTGATAAGAGTTAACCAACTATTAAAATCAGCTTTCTTAGTTTTTTTTAGCTTCAGTTCTTCATCGACGGGATCAAAAACATTCTGAAATAACTTACTTTTAAATAACTTGTCAAAGTTCTTTGCTAAATTTTTTTGAGGCAAGGTTTGCCAATATTCAATATCGTTATCAATTTTACTATTTATCCTTCTCTCTTTTAAATTTTCAACCTGTTTTGACAACCAGTTCTCTACTTTGAGCGCTAAAATTTTGAGTCTTAGAAGCATTTTTTCAAGCCATAAAATTAGCTTATCATCAAAAGTTGCATTTTCAAAAAAATTTTTAATAGCTTGTTTTGAACTATTAAAAATCTTAACAATGAAAACATTAGAGTAATCTGCCAATTCTTCTTGTTTAAAGGAAACAGTCTTAAAAATTAAATAGATTAAACCTCCACCAAAACCAATAAAAATTAAAATCAAAGGTAAAAAATTTAAAATCATATTTCAAATCTTGCGAATTTTGAAATTCTAATATTTTCTCCAAAAGTTGCAATGGCGTTAGTTATTAAATCTTTGATTTTTAAATTTTGATCTTTGTAATATATTTGTTCTAACAAAACAACTTCTTCATACCAGGAATTTAACTTTCCTTCAAGAGCTTTCTCAAATTTTTTTTCATCTTTAATAGCTTTTAAACTTTCAGAGAATTCTTCTTTTTTTTCATTTATTACCTCCGCTGGAATTTTAGAAATTTCAATATAAGCTGGATTCATCGAAGCAATTTGAACTCCAAGCTCATGAGCTAATTTTTTAAATTCTTCATTTCTGGCAACAAAATCAGTCTCAGTTCTTAGTTCCAACAAAACTCCAATTTGACTGCCATTGTGGATATAAGAGTCGATTATTCCAGCTCCTACTTCCCTTTCAGCTTTAGAAGAAGCTTTAAAAATTCCTTTTTGTCTTAAAATTTTTAGAGCTTCGTCTAAATCACCCTGAGCTTCAATTAAAGCCTCTTTACAAGACATAATTGGAGCTAAAGTCATTTCCCTTAGTTTTTTGATTTCTTCAATTGTTGGCTGATACATCTTCTTGTTTGTTTTGATCTTTTTCCTGATTATTTTGATTATTAGCTAACTGATTCGCTTGAAGTTTTTGATAAAGCTTTTCTATTTGAAAAAATATAAATTCAATTCCGCGTTTAGTATTATCATTTAAAGGAATGAAGTATTTAAAACCATCAGGGTTATCTTCTAATCCTAAAATTCCAATTATCGGAATATTCATTTTCTGGGCTTCATGAATTGCATTACGATGCCTTTTAGCACAAAAAATAAACAAAGCATCTGGTAAGTTTTCTAAAGATAAAAGCCCATTAAACTTTTCTCTGGTTTTATCTAATTCTTTTAACATTAAAAGTTGTTCCTTTTTAGTATATTTTGAAAATTCCTCGCTTTTGGTTTTTTCTTCTAAATCTTTTAAAGATTTTAATCTTTTTTTAAAGGTTTCAAAGTTTGTCAAAGTTCCACCCAGCCATCGTACATTAACATAGGGAAAATTTAATTTTTTACCATAATCTTCAACTATTTCTCTAGCAGCTGGCTGAGTAGCTACAAATAAAATAGTTTTATTTTGAGAAATTAAGTCTTCTAAATAAGTAAAGGTTTTTTCCCATTCTTTCAAACTCTCGTTTAAATTAATAATGCCTAAATCATCTTTATAGGTTAAAAGATATTTTCTCATTTTGGGGTGAAGAAAGGCCTTTCTGGTTCCCCAACCCAAGCCTATCTTAATCATTTCTTCTATCATTTCATTGTTGGTTAAATTATCCATAAAATTATTTAGCAAAATAAAAGGCATTTAAAATGCTTTTTTTATTATAACAAAAAATAAGTCCAAAAATCAAGTATAATCAATAACCTATAAATTATTATAATTTTTATAATTATAACTAAATTAAATCAACTTATATAAATAAAAATTTGAAATTTTCAAAAAAAATATTATAATAAACAATATAATCCTATGAGAAATAGATCTAAATTTATAGTGGTTTTATTAATAGTTATTATGGCTTTAAGCTATGTTATACAACCTTCTTTTGTTTTTTCTCAAACCAAAGAAGAACTTGAACAACAATTAGCGGAAATTAATCGCCAAATTGCTCAATATGAAGCAGAGCTAAAACAAACTCAAAGTCAAAAAACTACTTTAACCAACAAAATTAACCAGCTTAAAAAAGAGCAATCAAAAATTGAACTTCAAATAAAATCAACTAATTTACAAATCTCTCAATTAGAAACTAAAATTGAAAACACTCGAAATTCTTTACAAGCTACAGAAAAACAACTAGCTGAAATTAAAAATCAAATTTCTCAAAATATTCAACTTTTAGATGAAAAGGAGCAACAACCACTATTGATAACTTTACTTTCAAAAAATAACCTATCAGATTTATTCTTTGAATTACAATCTTTAAATTCTTTATCCGATAATTTAACCTCACTTTTAAAAAATTTAGAAATTATAAAAATTGAATACCAAGAGCAACAGCAATCATACGAAGCTCAACAAGAAGATGCTAAAAACCTTTTAGCAATTAAAACCCTGCAACAAAAAGACTTATCCTCAAAGGCTAATGAACAAGCTAAAATTTTAGAAGAAACTAAAGGAAAAGAAGCAGCTTATCAAGCAATGTTAGCTGATTCTAAGAAAAAAGCTGAACAAATAAGAAATAGAATTTATGAATTATTGGGAGTTGGTAAGCAAATTTCTTTTGGAGAAGCGGTAGAAGTGGCTAATTGGGCTTCTTCTCAAACCGGAATAAGACCTGCCTTTTTATTAGCAATTTTGACCCAAGAATCTGATTTGGGCAAAAACATTGGACAATGTTATTTAAAAGATCCTTTAACCGGTGATGGTGTTGGCAAAAATACTGGTAGAAAATTTGAAAGAGTAATGAATCCAAAAAGAGATGTACCAATATTTTTACAAATTACTAAAGAATTAGGTTTGGATCCTTATAGCACTCAGGTTTCTTGTCCAATGAGTTTTGGTTGGGGAGGAGCAATGGGACCGGCCCAATTTATTCCTTCAACTTGGCAATTATACAAAACAAAACTTTCTTCAATCTTAGGCAAAACTCCTAATCCTTGGGATATAAGAGATTCTTTTCTGGCAGCAGCTTTGCTTTTAAAAGATAACGGAGCGAAAAATGGCGATGTTAATTCAGAGTGGAAAGCAGCTATGCTCTATTTTTCTGGGTCTTTGGATCCCAAATATAGTTTTTATGGTGATAATGTAATGGCTATAGCTGAAAAATATCAGCAAGACATTAATACTTTAAATAAAAATAAGTAATTAATCTTTTGTTAAAACTTCAATAATTGCCATTTCAATTGGCAAAGTTGGAATAAAAGCTTTTTTAATTTGTGGCAAAATAATTAAAAATTCCTTGATTAATAATTTTAATTTTCGAGAATCAAAAATATTGGCTAATTCTTCTAAAGTAGAAACTTCTTCTTGAGAGAATTCATTAATAAGTTCCTCTTGATAATTTTTATTTAAGCTTAAAATTAAAATTTTTTCTAAAAGAGATAAAGAAAATCTTAAAACTTCATAAAGTTGATAACCTTTTTCTTGAATTTCGTTAATGAAACTAAGAGATTTCTCTAAATCATTGTTTGCTAAAGAATATAAAAAAGGCTTTAAATTCTCAAAATTAATAGCTCCTAAAATTTGTTCTACTTCTTTTAAAGTAATTAAGTCGTCAAAAGAAAAAGCTATTAATTGAGATAAAATACTTTGGGCATCGCGAATGCTCCCATTGGCTAATTGAGAAATCAAAGTAATTGCTGGTTTTTCAATTTTAATATTTTCTAGTTTTTGAATTTCTTCTAATTTTTGAGCTATTTCTATTGGCCTTAGTTTTCTAAAATCAAATCTCTGAACTCGAGATAAAATAGTAGCTGGTATTTTTTCAACTTCGGTAGTAGCTAAAATAAAAACAATATAATTTGGCGGTTCTTCTAAAGTTTTTAAAAGAGCGTTAAAGGCTTCTTTAGTAAGCATTTGAGCCTCATCAATAATATAAACTTTATATTTTGATTTAACTGGCATAAATTTAACAGCTTCCCTTAGCTCTCTCATTTCCTCTATTCCCCTATTAGAAGCCGCATCGATTTCTATTAAATCTACTGCTTTTAAGCTATTAAAATCAAGACAGTTTTGGCATTTATTACAAGGTTCGATTTCTTCGTTTTTAATTTGGGGTTTTAAGCAATTAATTGTTTTAGCAAATAAACGAGCCATTGAAGTTTTACCAGTTCCTTTTGGCCCAGCAAAAAGATAAGCATGGGAAACTTTATTTAATAAAATAGAATTTTGAAGGGTTCTTTTTACAACTTCTTGGTTAACAAATTCTTTAAAAGTTTTGGGACGATATTTGCGATATAAGGTTAAATTATCTTCATTCATAAATTTATAATAATTAATAATTCTAATAATTTTTTAAGGATTCGAAGTTGTCTTAAAAGCAAAAAATCGATATCCTAAAAAATTCCAAACCAAAGAAATAAAAGTTCCAGCAAAAGCCCCCAGATTAGAACAATAATAAAATTCTGAAAGAATTAATGGACAAACTTTAAAGGTTACCAGAGTTGCTGCTAAATTATTTAAAATAACTCCTAGAAAAGTAATAACTGAAAATTTTAAAATTTGAAATTTCTCATCTTGAGCTTTAAAAACCCAATATTTATTCAATAAAAAACTATTCAGAGCTGCAAATAAAAATGAAATAACTTTAAATAACGCATAAAAGATTGGTTCTTGTCTACCAGTTAAAACTAGTAAAGTGTTTAAAATTCCCCAATCAAGCAAGGTATTTAAAATACCAGCAATAATAAATTTTGAAAAATAATTTAAGTTTTGTTTAGAAATTATATTTATCATTGATATTTTGTAAAATTTCTTGAAGATTTCCACCATATTTTAACTTAGAGAATTGTTCTACTTTTTTAGCTTTTTCAAAATCAACTTTAGCTGGATAATCTATTTTAATATTAAATGGTTCAACAACCTTGCCATTTACTAGTAATCTTAAATAGGCATTAAAGTTTTCAATATTAATTAAATCGTAGTCATTAAAAACCGGCTTGAAATATTCTTTTAGAAACTCGGCATCATTAATTGAAACCCTAAAAGCCAACATTGTCCCTACGTTCCCAAAAATAGCATCTCTAATTTGCTCATCAATTTGTTTAATATATTGGTGGGCAATAGTCAAAGATAATCTAAATTTTCTAGCCTCTGATAAAATACTAATAATAGTCTTAGTAGTAATATTCTGAAATTCATCAATATAAAGATAAAAATCTCTACGATTAGTTGGTTCTCTGGAAATAGCACTAATAAATAGTTTGGAAACCAGCATCATTCCTAAAAAGTAGGCATTGGTTTCGCCAATATTTTTAGAAAGATTAATCACCAAAATTTTACCATCTCTTATAATCTGATCTAAGTTTAGAGAAGAATATTCTTGGCCAACTATTGGTTTAATAAAATCATTGCTAATAAAAGGATTTAACTTAGAAGTTATCCAAGGAGTTATATTAGATAGTGAAAAATCTCCTCCAGCTTTTTCAGCTTCTTCCTGCCAAAAATTAACTACCAAAGAATCTGGAGAACGGCTAAGCAAGGTTTTTCTAAAATTAGAATCAGCAAATACTTTAGGCACATCTAAGATTGTAGGCGTTAAAATTGGATCTTTCAAAAGCAAAAATAAGGCATTTTTAAAGTATTGTTCAAAAACTGGTCCGCCAACTTCAGCTAAATTATAAATTTTACCAATTATTTCTAAAAGTTCATTGACAATCAAAGTAGCTTGTTCCGGTTTAGATTTATCGTGTTCTAAAATATTAAAACCTATTGGATAATTGATATCTGAAGGATTAAAGTAAACCACATCTTCAATTCTTTCGTCGGGAACATAACTCAAAATATTAAAAGCATCATCTCCATGGGGATCAAAAAATGCTAAGCCATTACCGTTTTCTATATCTTGCTTTATTAAGTTTTTAATAAAAGTGCTTTTTCCGGTACCGGTTTGACCAATAATATACATATGCCTAAACCTATCTTCAGTCGCCATTTTAATTTCTTTTTCTACTCCGTGATAAAAAGACTTTCCTAAAGTTATACCAGTTGAAGGAAGCTCTATTGGGGGAAAAGCTGATTTAGCTTTCAGCATTTTGACTTTAGAAATTCCCAAAATTTCTCTTGTTGGAAAATGAATTAAAGTAGAAAGTTCGGAAGAATTTAGAATAATTTTATCTTTGTTTTTGAATCTTCTAAAAGAAAAATCATAAAATCCTTTTTTTTCTTGACCCCCTTTTAAAATTGAAAGCTTTAAAGAATTAGCCAATGGTTCATTTACTTGAGCTAAAGAAGCTGAGATTTGATTAGTTATTTTTTTAGCTTTTTCTAAATTACCAGCAGAAACAGCTAATCTTAAATTAACTTCAAAAAGAGGTTTAGAAATTTTGGAATTTATAAATTCAACTGTTTTAGAATCAATTTCTTTAGGTTTAATATCTTTTTCATCTTTTTTAGAAGAAAAAGATTCTTGAAAACCTGCGAATATTAGCGAAATTGGATTAGTTGATGTTTTTTGTAAAGCTTCTTTTAAAGAAGCTCCTTTTTGAATCTCTTTTATTACATTTTTATAACTTTTTAAAATATCCTCAGAAGACTTTTTAAAAATTACTTGATAAGCTATTCCCTCTCCTTCTTTTTCTAAGTTTGAAAAAATTTGAATTATAGCTAATAAAACGTCAGTTGATAAATTTTCATAAATTTTAATTGGCAAAATATTGTCTTTAGCAAGGCTAATTTTACTAATCAAAGAACTTCCTTGAGGATTGAAAATGTTGTAATCTTCAACCAATTGAACTTCGGAATTTTGCCAAAAATTTAAAATAAGCTGAATTGCTTTTTCTACTTCTTCTTCACTAACAGCTAAATAAAAATAGATTTCTTCTCCCTTATTTTTAACTGCTACCTCCATTACCGGGGGATTTGTAAATTCAGCTAATGATTCAAAAAATTGTTCAGACTTTTTAATTTCACTACGCCATTCAATTTTCTCTTCGGATATTGGATTATAAATACTTATTAGAAGAAGTTTGTATTTTAAAGTTTTCAATAAGTTTTGTTTTTTATTTTTTTTAAAAACAAAAAAATAACCAATTATTAAAATTAGAATTAAAATTATTAAAAAAACAAAAAAATACATATTAACTTTCTTCTAAAAGATGAAAATATTTATCAACTAACTCGTCATGGAAAGCGTCAAGAAGATAGGGATTGTCTTTAGAAACTTCTAAGGCTTTATTAACTGCTTTTTCAATTCCCTCTTCTTGGGCAATTTCAATTAGTTGGGAAATTAATGGCTCATATTGTTTTTTAGCTTTTTCGATTTCTGTTAATCTTGGTTCTAAATTTTCAATTTGAGATTTTTGAGGAAAATAATTTTTTTCAATAACTTTTTCTAAAACTTCTTTTTTTTCTTGAGGAGTGGCTTCTGAAAAAGGAATTTCTTTTTCAATTTCTTGTTTTAATTTCTCAAATTTTTTTAAATTTTCAGGATTGGCTTGTTGCATATTTTATTTTAATTTATAAAACGCTTTGTCAGTGAAACGTAAATCAAGGTATTCTAAATTTTCAAAATCAATCATCTGTTCGTTTAATAAAGATTGCAAGACATAATAGCTAAATTCTAACGGCAGATTAAAACTAATTAAAATATAGTAATCATCTGCTGTTATTATTTTAGCATATTTTCCAGCTTTACTAGCATTGTCAAGTTCTACATAATTAGGCTTAATCATTAGCTCGGTTTTCTTAAAAAATCCATTCAAAACGGAAAGCTCGCTTGGGGTCAAATAATCATCAGAAGTTTTAAGTATGGCAGTTGAATGGTCCTCAATTAAAATCCCCTTTTTTTGGGATTTAACTGTTTCTTCTATTAGTTTTCCAGATGAATCCAAATAAAAACAGTTATCTAAAGAACAAACAGTTGCTATTGGTTCTTTTAAATAAATATTTAAAACTATTTCCTTATCTTTGAAATTAAAATCAAAATCCAAATTATCTAAATAGTAATAATTAGAAAATAAATTTTGACTAATTTCATTTTTTAGTAACAAAAATACCAAATAGTTTTTAGTTGATAAATATTTAAAAATTCCGTAGTTTTTGGTTGCCGTTGCCAAATAATTATCTAAATATCTTTGAATTTCGCTGACTTTTTCTTCATCTTGTCCATTAATTTCAATATTTTGGGCAATAAAAAAATTAGAAAAAAGAACTAGATAAACTAATCCTCCAATTAAAACAATTATTAAAAAAATTTTAAAATATTTTTTTAGCCTCCTGCGACGCTTAATTGTTCTAATTTTAGAAAAAGCCATAACTATCTCTTAATAACCTCTAAGCCATTAAGATAAGGAATTAAAACTTTAGGAATTTTTATTGAACCATCGCTTTGTTGATAATTTTCTAAAATTGCTATTAAATGCCTATCAGTTAAAGCTGTTGCTGAAATAGTGTAGGGAAAAATTAGGGAACCATCTTTTTGGCGATATCTAATATTCAATCTTCTTGTTTGGTAATCTGTTAAATTGGTGTTGGAAGTTACTTCTCGGTACTTATTTTGAGAAGGAAACCAAGCCTCAACATCGTATTTTTTATATCCCGGAGCCCCCATGTCGCCAGAACAAATTAAAACAACTCTATAAGGTATTTCTAAAGCTTTTAAAAAGGCTTCCTCGTTTTGAAGGCATTTTTGATGATACTGTTCTATTTCTTCTGGCTTACATAAAACAATTTGTTCAACCTTCATAAATTCATGAACCCTAAAAATTCCTTTAGTATCTTTACCATAAGAACCAGCTTCTATTCGAAAACATTGAGAATAAGCACTATAAAGTTTAGGAAGTTCTAATTCAGAAAGTATTTCATCTTGGTGATAAGCAACTAAAGTTTGTTCTGAGGTTCCGATTAAAGACAAATCTTCATTTTCAAGTTTATAAATATCATCTTTAAAAAAGGGCAAATATCCAGTGCCAAACAAAGTTTGTTCTTTTGCTAAATGGGGAGTACTCATTAAAATAAAACCTTGTTTTTTTAAATAATCAAAAGCAAAATTTATTAAAGCTAATCTCAATAAAACTCCTTCATTTTTTAAAAAATAAAATCTAGAACCAGTTATTTTAGCAGCCCGTTGAATATCAATTATATCTAAGGCTTCTCCTAATTCTTGGTGGCTCAATGGCTCAAAATTAAATTTTGGAACATCGCCCCAATATTTTATAGGTACATTATCTTCATCGCTCTTGCCAAGTGGCACTTCCGGATCAAGTAAATTTGGAAGCCAACTCATTTTCTCAAATAATTCGTCTTCAATCTTTTTAAGCTCTTTCTCTGCTTTTTCAATTTTAGAAGCTAATTTTTTTAGCTGAACTATTTCTGAAGCGCTTGGCTTCTTTTTTGATCTCTTATTTTGCTGTGATTTTAAACTATCTATTTCAGTAATTAGTTTTCTTCTTTTTTCGTCCAAATCCAAAATTTCATCAACCCTTACTTTTGAATTTCTTTTTTTATTATTCTCTTCAACTAATTTTCTATTATTTCTAATAAAATTAATATCCAACATATTTTTAATGATTTAATTACTTTTTAAAAGAGGAATTGGAAATTTCATTTCAAAGTTTTCAAAAAAGCTTTCAATATTGGCTAAATCAGTGTTTAAAATCCTAATTTGAGCTTCTTTAGTAAAAAAGGCAATGTGAGGAGTAATGATTACATTCGAGGTATTAATTAATACATTGTTTTCTAAAATATTTAAAATGTCATCTTTTTGAAGATTACCATAAAGCACTAATGATCTTTCCTCAAAAGTTTCTTTTTCTCCATCTAAAACATCTAAACCAACACCTCTTAGAATTCCCTCGTTTAATCCTTTAATTAAGGCTTTGGAATCTACCAGTGCTCCACGAGAAGTGTTTATCAAAATCGCCCCTTTTTTAATTTTGGAAATATTCTCTTCGTTTATTAAATAATGATTTTCTTTGGTATAGGGAATATGCAAAGATATAACATCAGAGTTAGCTAATAATTCATCAAAAGAAACGTATCGAAAATCAAGTTCTTTAGCTAATTCCAAATTAGGATATAAATCATAAGCCATAATATTCATTTGAAAACCTTTGGAAATTTTAATCATTTCTTTGCCAATTCTGCCAGTACCAATAATTCCAATTGTTTTATCTTTCAGGTCAAATCCTTCCAAACCTTCTATTGAAAAATCTCGATTTTCTTTAATTCTATCAAAAGCTTCGTAAATATGGCGATTAACAGCCAGTAACAACCCAAAAGCAAATTCAGCAACAGTATTATCGCCATAACCAGGAACATAACCCAATTTTACTCCCTTTTCTATTAATAAATCAGATTTTAAATGATCAAAACCAGTTGAACGAGTGGTAATAAATTTTAAATTAGGAGCAACTTCTAAAATACTCTCATCTATTGTTGAACCAACAAAAACTGAAATTCCCAAAACATCATTAGTTATCAACTTTTTATCAAATTTTTCATTATAAAATAAAAGCTCTAAATCTTTTGAAATTTTCAAATTTTTTGAAATATATTCTTTTTCCCAATCTTCTATCTCAAAAAAAACAAGTTTCATTAAATTTTAAGATTAATTAATTTGTTAGGGCAATAATTGTTTTGATAATACTATCAGGATTTAGGCTAATTGCTTCAATACCAATTTGTTGTAAAAATTTAGCAAATTGGGGAAAATCGCTTGGCGCTTGTCCACAAATTCCGCTATATTTTTTTTGTTTACGGCATTCTTTAATAATGTCTTTAATAGTTTCTTTGACAGCTTGATTATTTTCATTGCCTATTCCACTAATAATAGTTGAATCTCTGTCAATTCCTAACACTAACTGAGTTAAATCATTAGAACCAATACTCATTCCATCAAAATATTTTAAAAAATCCTTAGCTAAAATTGCATTTGAAGGTATTTCAGCCATTACATAAACCTTTAATGTTGATTCTTTAGAATTTTTTACAAGTTGTCCTCGTTTAAGTCCATATTTGGCCATAATTTTAAGCACTTTTTGAGCTTCTTCAATGGTTCTACAAAAAGGAACCATTGGAACTACATTAATAAATCCCATTTTTTCTCTGACATTTTTTAGCGCTTGACATTCTAATCCAAAAGCTTTTTCAAAATTAGGATGGTAATAACGAGAAGCTCCGCGCCAACCAATCATTGGATTTTCTTCAAATGGTTCATATAAATTGCCGCCAGTTAAAGTCGCGTATTCATTGGTTTTAAAATCAGAAAATCTAATAATTACTTCGTTAGGCCAAAAAGCAGCAGCTATTTTAGCTATTCCAAAAGTCAATTTATCAACATAAAAATCTTGCTTATTACTATAGCCAATTGTCAATTGATCTATTTTATTAATTAAACTTTCTAAATCTTTTTTAGTTTGATTATTAAATTTCAAAGCTCCATTTTTTATTCGTGGGTAATCAATTAAAACATTGGGATGAATTTGAATTTGAGAAGCAATAATAAATTCCAATCTTCCAAGTCCCACTCCTTTAACCGGCAAATTATGATATTTAAAAGCTTCATCAGGGGAACCAATATTAATTGAAATTTTTACTTTAGGATCTTTAAGTTTTTTAAGTTCGTGCTTCTTGACTTCAAAATTAAGTCTTCCTTCGTAAACATTACCAATTGTTCCCGAAGAACAATCAATGGTTATCATTTGGCCAGTTTTTAAAACTGAAGTAGCATCATTGGCACCAACTATACAATTGACACCTAATTCCCTCGAGACAATTGCCGCGTGCGAAGTCCTACCGCCTTTATCAGTAATAATTCCAGAAGCTATTTTCATAATCGGCTCCCAATCAGGATCAGTTACTTCGGTTACTAAAATTTCACCTTTTCGAAACTCACTGATTTGCTTAACGTCTTTTATAACTCTTACCTTGCCAGCTGAAATTTTGGCGCCAATAGCAATGCCTGTTACCAATAACTTACCTTTTTGCTTTAAAATATATTCTTCATAAATATTGGGGTTTTTTAAAGCTTGAACTGTTTCAGGTCTTGCTTGAACTATGAACATTTCACCAGTTATTCCATCTTTTGCCCATTCAATATCCATTGGACTATATCTTTTATGTTTTTTAGAAAAATGCTTTTCAATTTTTAAACAATCCCAAGAAAGTTTGATTATCTCTTCATCTGTCAAGCAAAAATTTTGTTGTTCGCTAATAGAAGTTTTAATGACTTCTGTTTGCTGAACTCTTTGGGAATTTCTTGAATAAATCATTTTAATTTCCTTTTTTCCAATGTTTTTAGAAATAATCGGGTAAAAATTATTTTCTAAAGATGGTTTAAAAACCACAAATTCATCCGGAGTAACTTGACCTTTAACAACTAACTCCCCTAAACCATAACTGCCATTTATTAAAATAACTTTATTAAAACCAGTTTCAGTATCAATAGTAAAAGCAACTCCTGAGCTTCCCTTGTCACTTCTAACCATCTTTTGAACTCCAACTGACAATAATACTTCAGTGCTGCTAAAACCTTTATCATACCTATAAGAAATAGCTCGATCCGTAAATAGCGAAGAAAAAGAATTTTTAACTGCTTCAATAAGCGCTTGTTCTCCTCTAATATTTAAATAAGTCTCTTGTTGCCCAGCAAAAGAAGCATCTGGCAAATCCTCGGCAGTAGCCGAAGACCTAACGGCTACGTCGACATTTTTCGTTTTATAAAAATTACTAAGTTTTTGGTATTCATTTTTAATTTTTTCTTCCAAATCTTTAGGCATTACACCGCTTTTTATTAATTCTCTTATTTTTTTACCCCTCAAAGCTAAATCTCGAGTGTTGTGGGTATTTAGACCCTTTAAAATATCTTCAATTTTTTTATCAAATTCATTAAATTTTAAAAAATATTTATAAGCTTGGGCGGTTATTGCGAAACCATTAGGAATTTTAATCCCTACCTTAAGTAATTCGCTATACATTTCTCCTAAAGCAGCATTTTTCCCCCCAACTAAATTAACGTCGTTTATTGTTAAATCTTCAAACCAAATAATATCTTTTCTCATAAAATTATATTTATTTTTATTAATTTCGATAATAAATCATTATATCTGAAACATTGCTATTTGTAAAACCAGTTAATAAATAGTCCCTTGTTTGTTTAAAAAAGCTATAAGAATCATTATTTTTTAAATATTCGTCAATTTCTAATCCTAATTTAAGAGCATTTTTAAAAGTAAGTTTATCAGCAATTGCTCCAGCAAAAGGAGTATTATCAATCCCATCTGAAGCGCAAGAAATAAATAGTTCATTATCTTTAATAAATTTTAAAGCTCCCAAGACAGCTTCTTGATTTCTCCCTCCTTTCCCAACTCCCCGAGCTTTAACAAAAGTTTCTCCGCCTAATAAAAATAAATTATATTTAGCGGTTTTTCCTTTGATCATTTTTTTAATTTTTTGATAACTATTTTTTGCCTCGCAATTAAACTTAGTTGTCAAAATCACTGGTTGATAATTAATTTCCTGAGCTTTAATTTCCATAGCTTTTAAAGCAACTTGATTATTCAAAATAATAAAATGCTTAATGTTTTTAAAATATTTTCTATCTTTAATTGTTTCTGAAAATTTGAGTTTGTTTTGATATTTTCCCAGTAGTCGATATTTCTTTAAGACTTTTAAAGCGTCTTGATTAGTTGAAAAATCTGGATAAAAAGGACCAGAAGCAATTGTTGATAGATTATCTCCAATAACGTCCGAAGAAACTAAAACTAATGTTTTTAAGGGATAAAGAGTTTTGGCAAATTTTCCTCCTTTGATATTTGATAAATGTTTTCTAACAATATTTATTTGAGAAATATCTGCTCCACTTTTTAAAAGATCAGAAGTTATTAAAACGAAATCTTTGGGTTTTATCAAAGGGTCAAAAAATAAACTTGAACCACCTCCACAAACTACAGCAATTAATAAATCTTTTGAAGGATTTAAGGATTTAGCAAAGGTTATTAATTTTTTACTAGCTAATTGGTTTTTAAAAGAAGGCAGAGGGTGGGTGCCTTGATAACTTTTAAGATATTTTAATTTTTCTTTTTTAAGATCAATAATTACCCCTCCAGTTATCCTATTTTTTAAAGTATTTTCTAAATATTTGGCAATTTCTAAACTTCCCTTTCCAAACCCAATAATTCCTATTTTTTCAAAACTATTTAGATCAAATTTATTATTATCAATAATTAAATAGTTTTTATTAACTCTAATTTTATTTTTTAAAACAGGTTTAAGCTGAATTGCATTTAACCCTGCTTCAAGAATTTCCAAAACATCTTTTCTTAGTTTTGTTTTGGCTAACTGTTTTTTATTTTTTATTTTTACTTTCATAAGTTGGACAAAGTTTTAAAGCTAATTGATAAAGTTTTGAAAGTTTCTCTTCTTTAATTTTAGTTTTTGAAATTAACTCTTTCAAAGAAAATTTAAGAAGATCCTTTAAAAGAAAAATATCTAATTTCGCCAACTTTTGATAGTCAAAATTATTTAATGTTCCTTTAAAAAGATTTATGGGGTAAGCATTATTTTTTTCAATAATTTTTTCCAAACTGTTGTCTTCGGGATAAAGCCAACCGGTCATTTTTATTTTCATGCATTCGCCATATTTTAAAGCTTCGGTTGTAAACTTGGTATTAGTAATAAGCCACATCTTGTAATTATATTCATCTTTTTTTTTAAGATTAGCTTTTAAATCTAAAAATCTGGAATGAATATAAAGCGGAACCTTAACATCCGACTTGGCTCCGGTTGTATTATGATATTTGCATTCAATAAAATAAAAATCATTATTTTTATGCGCTAGAACATCAATTTCGTGAATAACACATTTACCATTTAAAACTTGATTGGTTTTAGTGCTAAAATTATAAGTATCTAGAACTTTGGCAATATACTTTTCAAAAGGATAACCAGTTGGGCCTAGATTCATAATCGCCCTTCTTAGATTATACTTTCCAGCATAAAGCAAGTTGTAGCTTTCTAATTTAGAAGCTACGAAGTTAAAAATTTCATCAGTGGTGATTTTTCCTTTTAATTCTTCTTTAGCTTGTTGGGCAATTTCTTGGGCTTTATTTTCCTCTAAGCCAATTTTTAAAAGTGAATTAATAATTTTATTTTTATTAAATCTTTCTCTTCGATTATCAGCTTTGATAACTACCATATAAATAAAAAATTCTTTCTAAAATTAAAACCCAAAACTACCTAGCACTTTCAATAAGTTTAGCAAATTCCTCATAAGAAGGAGGATTGTCAATCAATGTTCCATTTATGAAAAAACTAGGGGTATAAGTTATTCCGTATTTCTTTCCAGAATTAAAATCGCTACTAACTTTTTGTTCAATTTCTTGAGAATTTAAATCGTTTTTAAATTTTTCAATATCTAAATTTAATTCTTCAGCATAAGAAGAAAAAATTTCAAATGGATTTTGAGAATTTGCCCAGTTAGCTTGATTAACATACAGTTTTTCCGCCATTTGCCAAAAAGCGCCTTGCTTACCAGCTGCTTCAGAAGCTAAAGCAGCTGAGTAAGAATTTTGATGAAATGGGAAATGCCTGTAAATAAATAATAAATCATTATTATAATTAGCTATTAATTCTTCAATTATTGGAAAATAATATGCACAAGCTGGACAGCTAAAATCGCTATATTCTACTAAAATAACTGAAGCTTCCCTATTCCCCCTGAAATGATCGTTTTCTTCCAAAGAAATTTGAAAAGAATTATTATCCCTTGAAAAAAAATATAAACCGGCAATAGTTAAAATTACTACTAAACCAATAACAATAGGGATATTAATTTTAAAATTTTTATTATCAGCCATATTAAAACTATTTAAATTTATTAATCACTAAAGATTATACCAAAATATCTCAAGTTTACAACCAACATTTTAACCAACTAAAAAATGGTCTCTTTATAAAAATAATCTTTAATGATAAAATTAAAATAATGAAAAGAAGTACCAGAACTATTCTAGCATTTTTTTTAGGGATTTGCTTTATAATTTTTGCCCCTTATATTATCTTAAAATCTCAAGGATATATTTTTGATTCTGAAAATTTAAAGTTTACAAAAGCAGGAGGAATTTTTTTAAAAACTATTCCCCAACAAACAACCATTCTGGCAGCTAATAAAATTATTCAATCTCAAAACTCAATTATATATAATGGTGTACTTATTTCTGATTTAGTCCCAAAAGAATATTTTGTGGAAGTTTCAGCTTCTTATCTAACTAATTTTAATTGGAGCAAATACCTGCAAGTTGAACCATTAACTGTTAGTAAAGCAACTCGAATTGTTTTACCAATTAGTAGAATCGAAGCAACTTCAACTGAAATCTTCGCTTCAAATTTTGACAATCTTTATCCTTTAAGTTCCACTGAATTTTTAATAAACTCTTCAAGTGCTATCTGGCAAGCAACTTTAATGGAAAATGATTCTACTTCTACCACCACTTTAAAATTTATAGCTGATTTCCAGGATTATTCTCCATTAGCCAACCAAAAAGTAAAGGATATTAAAATTTCGGCTAATAGACAGGATTTATTAATTTTAGCTTCTAATAACAACGGGCTTTTAATAACTAGTAATAAAATTACTTTACTTTCAAGAGCTTTTCAAAATTTTTTAACTCAAACTAGCTCAAAATTAACTGATTTAGAATTTTATTTTAATCCTTTAAAAAACGAAGAGTTAATAATTATTAATAAATCGCAAGAAATGTACGCTTTTAATACTTACTCTTTTGCTTTTTATAGAACTCCTTATCAAGATATTTTAGCTTTTTCAAAAGAAAACAATAATAACAGCTTATTTTTAACCACTCAGGGATTTATTTATTCTCTAAACTACGCTAATTTATCTCAAGAACCAATCCCAATTTACGCTTTGCCAATTTATTATTTGAAAAATTACACTGATATTAATTATTTAGATAAAAATCTTATCGTTTTATGGGAAAAAAATGGCCAACTTGTTTTAGTTGATTTAAAAACTAATCAAATTGAAACTCTTTCTAAAAACGCAGTTCTAATTAAACCAACTCTTGAAAAATTTGTAATTTTAGAAAAAGATTCCTTGAAGATAAACTTTATTAGCGAAGTATTTGACGACCTTAAATACCAAAAAGGAGAAACTATTGTTTTGCTTAATAATTTAAATTCTTCACAAATTAAAGAAATTTATTTTACAAACAATAATTGGTATCTAGTATTAATAGCCAATAATAAATTAATAATTGTTGAAATTGATAAAAGAAATCCAATAAATCATTGGGAAATTCCATTAGAAAAAATAGATTATCCCTTAAATCTAGATAATAATTCTGGAGAATTTAAATGGTTAAGTGCTAACAAATATTTTAAAGCTAAGATTTTTCCTTATTAAATTTTATTTAAAACTTTTTCAAGAGGACAATTTTGATGGTCATGAACTCTATTGGGGCAATAATCTCTGCCATAAGAAATAAGCCTTAAAGGAAATTCACGCCATTCCTTTTTAGGCACAATTTCCATTAAATCTTGTTCAATTTTAAAAGGATCAGAACTATTTGTTAAATGATACATTAGAGAAAATCTTTTAACATGGGTATCTACTACTATCCCGTAATCTTTATAAAAAGCATTGCTTAAAATAACATTAGCGGTTTTTCTGCCAACACCTTTTAATTTTAACATTTCTTCCATAGTTTGCGGCACCTGGCCGTTAAACTTCTCTAAAACTATTTGGGCTGATTCAATAATATTTTTAGCTTTTGTTTTATAATAATTTATTTTAGAAATATCTTTTTCAAATTCTTTTAAATCAGCTTTAGCGTAATCTTTAATAGATTTGTACTTTTTGAAAAGATCGGAAGTTACTTCATTTACTTTTTTATCGGTTGCCTGAGCTGATAAAATAGTAGCAACTAATAATTCCCAAGGGTTTGAAAAATTTAAAGCTATTTTTGTTTGGGGATAAAGCCTTTTTAGGGTTTTATTTATCTTTAAAAAAATTTTCTTTTTAAAAACTAAATCATCCATTATCTAACAATTACTTTTATAGTATATGGTTTAGGATTGTTGGTTAAAGCAGTATAAGGTATTAAAGTAAAAGACTCTTGAGCTACAAAAGTAAAAGTTTTAGAAGTATTTGGTAAAATTTGGCCAGTATTAATAACTTCGCTTTTAAATTCTAAGCCACTAGGATCAACATTGATATCCATAACATTTAAAGTTAGCTCTACTTCAGTTCCTCGAGTTACTTCAAATTGATACATCCCAGCTCCAGTATTATCAACATCAATACTAACCAATTTCTTTAATTTGGGCGAGGGCGAGGGATAAGGCGAAATTTCAATAGTCGTTGAAGGTTCTGGCGTTTGAAAAACATTAGGAGTTTCTTCTGCTGGCAAGGAAGTTTGATTAATAATTTCAGAATCCGATGGCAAAATTGAATTTTCTGCTTGCTGGAAATTTCTAGAAATTGCCGTTAAACTCAAAATATCTCGATTGGAAAAATATTCAAAAGCAAAAACTCCGCCTATTCCCAAAATTATCCCTAAAATTACTAATAAAGCCTGCTTCCAAAATCCTTTTAAAAAATCCATATATTAAATTTTAAATTTTTTAAAATTAATTGTCAAACAATAAAGCCCCTTAAATATAGGGCTTTATTGTTTTAAATAATTATAATCCTAATTTATTTCTTCTTTCTTTTATTTTTCTCTTAAGATAACCCTTTTTAAAGGCATTAAACCCAGCAAATGAGACAGAAGATAACCCAGCTGTTCCAATGGTTACCAAAGTTGCAATATCAGCTCCGGTATCAACAGACGCAGCACCCAAAACTCTTCCTTGTTGAATAGCATAAACAGTAGCGGTATCAGAAATAGAATTAGTATTTAATCCATTAGCTGTAGCATTATTAACTAAAGTTGTTAAACTTTGGGTAAAAAATGAATTCTCTCTTAAAGTAGCACGATAAGTAATTGTTTTCGATTGCCCCACATTAAGATCATCAATATATATTCCACCCGAAGTAATTCCATCATTAGTTAATATGCCATCAATATAAGTTGAATTTGGTTTGTAGACTAAACCGGAAGGCAAAACATCTTTAATTAATACATCTTGGGCAAAATAACTTCCAGTATTAGTTATTACTATTCGGTATTCAACTTCAGTAGAAGGTCTCATATAAAGAGTCTCACTATAAGCTGAATTTAAAGCTACATCTTTAACTGTTTTAGAAATTGATAAGGTTGTATAGCGAGATTCATAGCCAGAGATATTTACATAGGCTGAGTCGGAAACAGTTCCTATAGAATCAGCCCAAGCCTTTGAAACATTTGTTAAAGTAGTATTATAGGCTGAAGAATTAACGCTTGCCAAAAAAGTTATAGTTTTTATTGTTCCTGAAGAATAATTTCCAAGATACAATCCAGAATATATTAGATTATCGCTAGCGGAATTGTTATCAATTCTTACTGAACCTGGCACCAAACTTAAACCATTTGGCAAAATATCTTGAACGTAAATATTATTTAAAGAACCAGATCCAAGAACATTAATTCTAATAGAAAATTCTAATTGATCGCTATTTTTTGCAGAGACAGAATCTGAAAAACTAGTATTATTAGTTACATTTCTAACTTGCTTATCAATTGTTAGATAAACGTTTTGATGAGATTCGATTACATTAACTGTTACTGAATCAAATGCTGAACCTGAAGAATTAGAACATCTAATGGTGTAAGTATAGGTTCCATATGGTTTGTCGTAGACATCTTGAGAACCATTTAATGATTTAGTTCCAGACCAAGATCCAGAAGCTGTACAAGTATCAGCATTATTAGAAGTCCAAGATAAAGTATAATCAGCTGGTTCTTGTAAAGTTATTGGACCATCAGAACCATTAACCTTTAAGTTAACTGTTGGAAGTGGTGATGGTATTGGTGTTGGTGTTGGTGTTGGTCTTTTAGTTACATTAACAGTTACTGAATCAGATGCTGAACCACTACTATTA
>DAOTOJ010000001.1:0-28823 GCA_035451285.1 Minisyncoccota bacterium | reverse complement strand
GACCATCAGAACCATTAACCTTTAAGTTAACTGTTGGAAGTGGTGATGGTATTGGAACTGGAACATAAGAAAAAACTATAAAATAATCGTTAAAATCATAATCTCCATACCATTCTGGCCAATCAGCCCAACATTGTTTTGAAACTAACGGTTCACCTGCTTGAGCAGCCCAAGAAATATAACTTGAAACATTAATTTTTTGATAATAACCACTGCTACCTCCTCCAGTTGGTGGTAATGGTAATCCGCTACCACACATATTTCCTACTGGATTAGACCAACCAATATCTGGACCAGAACCGATATCTTCCATAAAAATAGTTATGTAGTCTCCAGCATTAACATTTATCCCAGTATTTATAACTTGATGGGAGCAAGGAGTAAAAGTCCTTGATTGAGAACCTTTTGATAAAGTTATTCTAGTTGCACAGCCGGTTACATCTAATCCTTGAAAATACATTCGAACTTCACCGCTTTTAGGGAATGGGCCAAAAGAAGAAGGATTGTCGTAAAAATCATAACCACTATAACTACCAGCAAAAGCATTATTAATTCCAAAAGCTAAAATAGCAAAAACTGCAAATATTTTTACTAAATTTTTAATTTTTTTATTCATGCTTTTTTATTAATTAAATACTTAATTATATTAATATTATATCATAAAAAATTTTAAAAGTCAATAGTAGTCTTTGGGTTTTTAAAATCTTTAAAAAGTCTTTAAATTCTTTAAAGAACCTTAATTAATATATTATATCAAATATAATTTTATTTGTCAAGAATAAATATTAGATAATAAAAACCAGCAAAAAGCTGGTTTTTAAAAAGTTTTTTAATTAAAACAAAACTATCTTTTACTCCATTGTGGAGCGCGACGAGCTTTTTTCAAGCCAAATTTCTTTCTTTCTTTAACTCTGGCATCTCTGGTTAATAACTTTTCTTTTTTCAGAAATGGCTTAAATTCTGGATTAAATTTCACTAAAGCTCTGCTGATAGCTAATTTAATTGCTTCGGCTTGTCCCCTTATTCCCCCACCATTAACCTTCACTTCAATTTCAAATTTACCAATTGAATCAACGGCCTTTAAGGGTTCTTCAACTATTTTTTGAAATTCTAAAATTTTAAAAAACTCGGCAACTGGTTTTTGATTAATAATTATTGAACCTTTATGGGGATATAGTTTCGCAATAGCAATTGCTTCTTTTCGTCTACCAAGAGCTCTAAAGTATTTCTCGGTTGGCTGAGAATTGTTTGAATCTGTTTTTAAAGTTGTTTTTTTAGGCATATTAACTAAATATCACTTTTTTTAATAATTGATCTCTTAAATTGTTTTTGGGCAACATTCCTTTCAAAATTTTTAAAAATAATTTTTGGGGATTTTCTTGATACATTTCTTTTAATGACTTTTGTTTAACGCTACCCAAATAGCCACTTGATCGATAATATATTTTTTCATCTAATTTTTTACCAGTAAACTTTGCTTTATCAATATTTAAAATTTTTATTTTAAAATTATTGTTTAATCCTAAAACATTTGGCTGATAATTGGGATTATCTTTGCCAGTTAAGATTTTAACTACCTCGGTTGCTACTCTGCCAAGGGATCTATTTTGAGCATCTATTTCAATAATTTTTTCTTTCATATTATTTATTTTCCAACAAAACTAATTAAAGCCATTTGGGAACCATCTTTGCGCATTTCTGTTTTGATAATTCTTAAGTATCCCCCCTTTCTTTCCAAATAACGAGGAGCAATTATTTTAAATAATTTTTCAGCTGATTTCTTTGGCAATTTTTTTAAAAGCAGTCTATAAGAAGCTAAATCTTGTTTTTTAGCTAAAGTTATTAATTTTTCTAATTCCCTTTTAATTTCTTTAGCTCTAACAACAGTTGTTTCAATTTCTTCTTCCATTATTAAATTGTGCATTAAGCCTTTAATGAAGGCTTTCCTATCTCCCTTTTTTCTGCCAAATTTTTTTCCTTCTTTTTGGTGCCTCATATTAACTTAAATTTACTCCGTATTTTTTCGCTATTTTTTTAATTTCTTCAATTCCCTTTTCTCCCAATCCTTCAAATTTAGAAATTTTACCAATTGAAGTCTTTGATAAATCAGTAATAGTCTTAATGCGATGTTTTGTTAAAACATTTAAAACCCTACTGGAAAGTTCGGTATCTTCTAAAGGAATCGAATTAATATCTTTGCTTTCTCTTAAAACTTTAAAAGTGTCTTCTTCTGCGCCTAAGCCTTCTTTAAATCTTATTTTTTCTAAGTGGTCTATTAAAATTTTAATAGCCTCTTCGTAAGCTTCTAATGGAGAAACCGTACCATCGGTTATAATTTGTAAAATCAATCGATTATAATCAGTTCTTTCTCCAACTACCATATTTTCTATTTGGAAGTTAACAATTTTAACTGGAGAAAAATTGGCATCCAATTCAATTGTTCCAATCGGCAGCTTAGAAGTTCTTCTTTCTTTTGCCAAATAAAACCCAGTTCCTTTTTCAAATCTAACATCCATTTTAAGTTCAGCGTTTTTATCAGATAAATTGGCGATATGAAGATTGTTATTAATAACTGATACCAAAGGATTCTTTTCAAAATCAGAAGCCTTGACTTCTCTTTCTCCTTTAACTTGCAAAGTTAAAGTTTGTGGTTCATCAGAAAACAATTTAACCCTAAGTTTTTTTAGGTTTAAAGAAATTTCAATTAAATCTTCTTCGACCCCTTCAATTGTTGAAAATTCGTGATTAACTTCCTTAATGTAGAAAGAGGTTGGGGCAGCTCCCTCTATGGAAGAAAGAAGAACTCTCCTTAGGGCATTACCCAAAGTAATTCCATAACCTGGGTACAGATTTTCTATTTCAATAACTGCCTCTTCGTCGGTACTTTTTTTTATTTTTATTTTTGGAGAAAAAGAAATCATAAAATTATAATTAATTAATTATTTTGAATAAAATTCTAATACTAAAGGAATATCGAATTCAAAATCTTCTGGAAGTTGAGGAATCTTTATTACTTCGCAAGTCAATTTTTCTTTATCGACTTTTAACCAATCTGGTTCTTGATACTTTTCTAGTTTTTCTTTTAGGTTGCTAAAAATCTTGTTATTTTTTGAATTTTCTCTAATTTTTATTATGTCTCCTATTTTTAATTCATAAGAGGGAATATTAACTTTTTTATTATTAACTACAAAATGACCATGAGAACTAGTAATTCGTGCTATGCTGCGAGAAGAAACAAAGCCAGATTTAAAAACAACATTATCTAACCTTAATTCTAATAATTGATACAAATATTGAGGTGGAGAAATTTTTTTAGAAGAAATTGCTTTTTGGGCATAGAGCTTCATTTTTTTAGCTGATAAACCGTAACTTAATTGAATTTTTTGTTTTTCTTGTAATTGCCTACCATATTCAGAAGAAGTTCTTCTCCTTTTAGAACCATGGACTCCTGGAGGATAAGGACGACGAACTAAAGCAGATTTTGGGGAAAACGACCTTTCTGCCTTTAGGTGTAAATTTATTCCTAAACTTCTACTTTTTTTCTCTTTTGGACCTCTAACAAATGTCATGTTTTTATAATTTTAAACCCTTCTAGGTTTCTTGGGACGTGGACCATTAAATGGAATAGGGGTTATATCTTTAATTAAATAGATGTCTAAATTATTATTTATTAAAGCTCTAATAGCTGCCGCTCTTCCGCCGCCAATCCCCTTAACGTAAATTGCCACTCTTCCCAAATCAACTTTCTTTAATTTGGAAAGTAAAGTTTCAACAACACTGGTAGCAGCAAAAGGGGTTGATTTTTTAGGGCCTTTAAATCCTAAACTTCCAGCGCTTGACCAAGCTAAGACATTTCCTTTTTCATCAGTAACGGTTAAATAGGTATTATTATAAGTTGAATCAATATAAATTCTAGTTGAAGAAAATTTTTTAGATACCGAAGTTTGAGAACTTTTTTTAATGCTCTCTTCAATAACTTCTTTTTCTTTCAAAGCTTCTTCGGCTGTTTCAGTTTTTACTGTCTTTTTTCCCATTTTAAAAATTTAAAAAATTAATTAAGTTTTACTAGCTGCTTTTTTTCTACCGGAACCAACTGATTTTCTAACATTACCTCTAACTGTTCTTGAATTTCTTTTAGTAGATTGCCCTCTTACTGGCAATCTTTTAATATGCCTTATTCCACGATAACATTTAATATCTTTTAGTCTTTTAATATCCGATGCTATCTCTCTTCTTAAATCCCCTTCTACTTTATAATTTTTTTCAACAAATTCTTTTATTTTATTAAGTTCTTGGGGGGTTAACTCTTTAGATTTTTTAGAAAAATCTATTTTGGTATTTTCTAAAATTTCACGCGCTCTAGTTCTACCAATGCCAAAAACATAGGTCAAAGCAATCTCAACCCTTTTATCGTCTGGAATATCTGCCCCTAAAATTCTCATAACTTAAAAATTAAAAATAAATTAAAAAAGTTTATAAATCAATTTGATTTATCCCTGACGTTGTTTATGTTTTGGATTTTCACAAATAACATAAACCCGTCCTTTACGGCGTACAACTTTACATTTGGCACATCTTTTTTTAACAGAAGCTTTAACTTTCATAAATTTATTTTCTTAAAACTATTCTGCCGCGATTTTCATCATAAGGAGAAAGCTCTACTATAACTTTATCGCCAATTCCAACCTTAATAAAGTTAATTCTCATTTTTCCCGAAAGGTATGCTAAAATTTCTTTCCCGTTTTCAAGTTTTACTTTAAAAGAAGTACTTGGCAAAGCTTCGGTTATTTCTCCAAAAACTCGTCGACCTGCATCTTTTTTCATAAGCTCTGATATTCTAATAAAAAATATCTAAAAAGTCAATCTTTTTTATTAAAAATTAGTTAATTTTAATATTAATTCTATCAAGATTAGTAGGTAATTTTTTTAACCAAAACGGCCAAATTGAAACATTAACTTCCTTTATTCCTGAAAGTTTTAAAATTTCAGTTTTCAAAGTATCAATGTCTTGCCCAGCTACGCTTTGTTTAAAATCTAAAACATCAATATTGGGCACAATTACCTCGTTAACTTTTAAATGCAAACTAAGTGTCCTGTTTTCAAAAGAAATTTGGGGATTAGAATATGTTAATTGGTATTGGGTTGAAAATAAATCATTTGAAACTAACGGAGTAAGTTCTTTATCTGCTAGATATTTTTTAATATCCCGCTCATCAAAAACTAAAATAGAAAAGGTGCCGGAAATAGTTGCCTCAAAATTACTTCTTTCTTCTCCCTCTTTAGCCTTTACTTCAATTTTATCTATTTGAATTTTTGAAGCTTGGTCCAAAAGCTTCATGTCTAATGGCATTTGGGAAGTAATTTCTTCTTTTGCTTTTTCGTAAGCGTATTCGGCAATTTTTCCTCTGGCTGTAGCAATATCTTGGGAAGTTATAAATCTTACTTGAGTTGAACCACCTCCTTCAAATTTACGGATTGAAACTCCATATATTTTATCATATCTTGAAGAACCTTTAAATGCCGGAATTGTAAATTTGGTCGGTTCTAAATTATATTCTTCTCCTTCCCCGTCAGCAATAACAGAAACAGTGGTTGTCCCAGCAACTATCTTGCCATTTTCATCTAAACTATATCCCGGAACAGTTATTCTTTGAGTTGTTCTAAAAATTAAACCATCTGGGGATTCAAATCTGGTAGTAGCGATCAAAATTTGAGGCTCTTTGGAAAATTCATTATAAACTATAATTTCTCCAGAAGCCTTAGAAATTCCACCTTCTTTAATTCCGGTTGCCTCGTAAGTATTCGAATAATTAAAATCAGTATCGTAATAATAAAGAGGCAGGGCATTATTCCCTCCTTTTTCATTAAATTCAATATCTAATTCGCGAGTTGAAGTTGCAACCTCAGTAATAACATTAATAGTCACATTTGAAAAAGCATTGCTTACAAAATAAAAACCGGTTAATAAAACTAAAACAATTAGAATCCAAACTGGAAACTTTTTTGATTTTTTAGGTTTCTTTTGGGGCTCAGGAATTTTTTCGTTAGAAACAAACCTTCTTAAAAGCTCATCTGTTTTTTGAGATCTAATTTCTTCTTCTGATAAATTTTCCTGTTGAACTTCTACTTCTTCTTGTAATTTTGGAGTTCTTTCAAATTCAATTTCTTTTTCTTTCTCTATATTTTCTTGATTAGCAATTTTTTGAGAAACTTTTCCTTTCTGTTTTTTGTTTTCTGGTTTTTTAATATCGAAATATTTTTCCATGTTTTTAAAAAATTTTAGCTCTTATTCTTTTAATACCTTCTCCTATTGATTCTACCTTAATTATTCTAAAATTTCCAATCTCTTTGGTATTTTTTACATGAGGACCGCCACAAAATTCTTTAGAATAAGCACTATTTTCATCTTGACCCATAAAATAAACTTTAACAATTTCTGGATATTTTTCTTTAAAAAATGCTTTGGCATTTATTTTTAAAGCTTCTTCTTTGGACATTTCTTTAAAAAAGACTGGTAAAGCTTGTTTAATTTTTGAATTGACAATTTCCTCAATTTTTTTAATTTCCTCATTTGTGATTTTCCCAGAATAGCTAAAATCAAATCTGGCTCTTTCGAAATTTATATCCGAACCCATTTGTTTTACTTCATTACCCAAAACATCAATTAGAGCTTGGTGAAGCAAATGGGTCGCGCTATGAAGTTTAGTTTTGATAATCTCCTCTTCGTCTCCAGCTTCAACTTTTGAAATATCTATTCCATGACCGCCAAATTTTTTAGTAGCTCCTTTTTTAGAAATCTCTTGATGTATTTTAAAAAACTCTTGAACTTTATTTTTTACTAGTTCTTCATCAATTGTTTTAAAACTGATTTTTAATTCTTCAAGGGTTAGTTCAATTGGAAATCCAAAACTTTCATACATTTTAAAAACTAAATTAGCTAAAACCTGATCATTAATTTCTTGGGTTTTTAATTTTTCAATTTCTTTTTTAAGAATTTTTAAACCCTCTTTTAAAAGTTTTTGAAATTTAGACAATTCTTCGTTTAAAACAGAAATAATTTTAGGCGCTTGGTCTATCTCTGGGTAAAATTCCTTATACATTTCAATTACTTTTAAAACTAAACTTTCATACCAATTATCCTTTAAAGATAAATAATTGGCATATCTTTGAGCTCTTCTTATTAATCTTCGAAGAACATAGCCTCTATCAATATTTGACGGTTCTATCCCTTCAGCAATTAAAAATACTATTCCTTTCAAGTGATCAGCAATAATTCTATATGGTTTAGGTGATGAATAATAACTAAGATTTGTTTGTTTTTGAATCTCTTCAATCAAAGGTTTAAATAAATCTGTTTCAAAAATTGTTTCAATTTTTTCTTTTTGAACGGCTTTAAGCATTCTTTCCAATCCTGCTCCAGTATCAATTCCTTTAGTTTTTAATTTTTCCAATTTTTTATCTTCGTATTGAAAATATTCGTTAAAAACCAAATTCCAAATTTCAACTCCATCAACATAAATTTCGCTAGTTGGACCGCAAGGCCCTTCTTTGCCAGTTGGACCCCAGAAATTATCTTCTCTTCCTTTAAAAATTATTTTTTCTTGCGGGATACCAAGTTCTAACCAAATTTTATAAGATTCTTCATCTTTAGGAATTTCTTTTTCTCCATTAAAAACAGTTATTTCAATTCTTGAAAGATCGATTTGTAAATAATCTTTGACAAACTCCCAAGCATAAGAAATAGCTTCCTTTTTAAAATATCCCCCAAAAGAAAAATTACCCAACATTTCAAAAAATGTTAGATGGCTTTCGTCTCCAACTTCATCAATATCTGAAGTTCTTAAACATTTTTGAATCGAACAAACATTTAAACTATTTAAAGGAGTTAATAAAAAGGGGTGAATATCTTTAAAGGGATCTAGAACTCCTGAATAATATGGCTTAAACTGCTGCATTCCAGCAGTAGTAAATAAAACCGAGGAGTCAGTTGAAACCAGAGGGGAAGCTTTAACAATTTTATGTCCTTTATCTTCAAAAAACTTTAAAAATAAATTTCTTAATTCTTTGGAAGTCATAATTTGGTTTTTATTATTATAACTTAAAATTTCAAACAAACAAGAAATTTTAATATTTGATTTATGTAATTAATCTAATTTCTAATAACTTCGGTCTTTGGATACTTTAAAAAATTAGCTTTAAGCTATTATTCCCCCGCCAAGCATTCTTTGACCTTGATAAAAAACTAAAGATTGGCCAGGAGCTATCGAAACCGGTATTTCCTTAAAAATAACTTTGGCACACTTATCTAATAATAGTTCAAGCTTAATTTTATAAAGTTTTTGGCGATATCTAAATCTTGCCTGGCAATTTAAAGGAAAATTTAAATTAGGTTCTATTAAGTTTAAATTTTCTATTGTGATTTCTTTGTTAAAAAAATTATTAAGATTATCTTTAGTTGCTACATATAAAGTATTTGTTAATTGATCTTTATTAACTACGTAATAAGGAATACCACCACCAATATTTAATCCCTCTCTTTGGCCAATTGTAAAAAATTGAATTCCATTATGATAACCAATAACCTTGCCATCTTGATAATTTTTTGAAACTAAAACTATTTCTCCTTTTTTAGGCGACAAATAATAAGCTAAAAATTTTTTAAAATCCATTTGGCCGACAAAACATAAACCTTGAGAATCTTTTTTATCAGCAGTTATTAAATTATTTTGACGCGCTATTTCTCTAACTTCTTTTTTAAAGTAATTGCCAATAGGAAATAAACAATAATTAAGTTTTTCTTGATTTAAAGTCCATAAAAAATATGATTGATCCTTATTCTTATCTTTAGCCATTAATAAATGATTTATCTTATTTCCAGAGTCATTGATTTTTCTCATTAATCTCACATAGTGGCCAGTAGCCACATAATCAGCTCCCATTTTTAAAGCTTTTCCCAAAAACAAGCCGAATTTAATTTCGCGATTACACATTACATCTGGATTAGGGGTTAAACCTTTTTGATAACTTTCTAAAAAATAATTAAAAACTTTTTTTTCGTATTCTTTTTCGAAATCCCAAGTATAAATTGGGATTCCAATTTGGGAGGCAGCGTCTCTAGCAAATCTCTCATCTTCTTCTGCTGTACAATTTAAAATTCCCTTAATGCTTTTTGACCAATTTTTCATAAAAACCCCAACGACTTCAAAACCTCTTCTTTTTAAAATAAGGGCGGCAACTGAGGAATCAACCCCTCCCGACATTCCTACAAAAACAGTTTTTTTATTGTTTTTTTTCATTTTTAAAAATTTTATTAAATCTTTTTGTTAGTTTATTAAAATAATCATCTCAATAAGCGAGCTTTTAATTTTTGCTGTAAGCTATTAGTTATATTTTTTTAAAAAAATTAGTCGCAAGTAGTGCAAACTCCGGTATCTTTATCTGGATCAATAATATTATAAGTTATCTGGGAGCTATTTAAACTTACTGAAACTTCTTTAGACGTTAAAGTAGTAGCCGTTAAAGAAACTCCTTCTTTGGTGTCTTCGAAAAGTTGATTATTTGTTTCCTCTTTTTTGGTTTCAATTTTAGCTACAAGGTTACTAGTTTCTTTTTGTTTTTCTGTGCCAACGTTCAAAACTTGAAAGTCTTTAGAAGAATCACGATAAATCGTTATTCCTTTGCAACCCAATTTCCAAGCTAATAAATAAGCATTTTTAACGTCTTCAATCGTTGATTCCTTTGGCATATTAATAGTTTTAGAAACAGCATTATCAACATGTTTCTGAAAAGCGGCTTGCATTTTAATATGATCTTCATAACTTAAATCATGGGCTACTTTAAAAACTTCACGCCATTTTTCAGGAACTTCTTTAAATCCTTGAACCGAACCTGTCTCAGCCACTTTTTTCATTAATTCCTCACTATAAAATCCTTCACGCTTACTAATTTCTTCAAAGATTTTATTAACTTCAATCAAATCAACCCATTCCTTATCAGACTCAAAAGTATTTCTATTGAGCCGAGATTTTCTAACATAAGCTAAAGCAAAAATTGGTTCAATACCACTTGAACAATCAGCAATAACCGATAAAGTACCAGTTGGAGCAATAGTTGTCAAAGCACTATTTCTTGGTTTTCTCGAACCGCTAGCTGCAAAAATAGAATAATTAAGATAAGGAAACACTCCTCTTCTTATTGCCAATTCGTTTGACTGATACTCTGCTTCATTTTGAATGAAAGACATAACCTCTTCGGCTAATTTATAAGCTTCTTTTGAATTATAAGGAATTTCTAATTTTATTAACATATCTGCCCAGCCCATTATTCCTAGTCCTATTCTTCTCATAGATCGAGTCATTTGGTCAATTTGTTCCAGCGGGTATTTACTCATATCTATCACGTTATCTAAAAACCTTACTGCCTTATGAGTAGTAATCATCAACTTATCCCAATTTATCTCATATTTATTTTTCTCTTCGTTAAAATCTAAAATCTTATTTAGATTAATGCTTCCCAAATTGCAGCTTTCATAAGCTAACATTGGTACCTCTCCACAAGGATTTGTGGCTTCAATTCTTCCTAATTTTGGAACTGGATTTCCTTTTTCGTCATTCATTTTGTCTATAAAAATAATTCCGGGATCAGCAGTTTTCCAAGCCATATAAGATAATTCGTCAAAAATTTCTTGAGCTTTAATTTCTTTTACTGGTTGAGCGGTTCTAGGATTAATCAATTTGAAAGTAGAATTATTTTCCAAAGCATCCATAAAACTATCAGTTATCGCTACTGAAATATTGAAGTTAGAAAGCGTAACATTATCTTCTTTGGAATGAATAAATTCTAAAATATCAGGGTGGTCAACTCTTAAAATCCCCATATTAGCACCTCTTCTAAAAGAACCTTGTTTAATTTGTTCGGTAGTAGCATCAAAAATTTTCATAAATGAAACTGGACCAGAAGCAATTCCCGAAGTAGTTCTTACAAAATCTCCTTTTGGTCTAAGGCGAGAAAAGTCAAAACCGGTTCCTCCGCCTGATTGATGAATCAAAGCGGTATATTTTAAAGCATCAAAAATTGAAACCAAAGAGTCGTCTATTGGCAAAACAAAACAAGCCGATAACTGTTGCAAAGAATTTCCAGCATTCATTAAGGTCGGAGAGTTCGGCAAAAATTCCAAATTAGCCATTAGTTTAAAAAATTCTTCTTCTATTCTAAATATTTCATCATCGGTTAATAAAGGATTATAAATTTTTTCAGCAGCGGCAATATTACGAGCTACTCTTTTAAAAAGATCTTGAGGAGTTTCAATAATTTTTCCTTCCTCGTTTTTTCTTAAATACCTGCTTTCCAAAACTTTTAAAGAATTTTCAGAAAGTTTTATCTTTATATCTTTATATAATAACCAATATTTTGCCTCTCTAATTTTAGCCCTTCTTTCGCGATAATCTTGATAACATTTAGCAACGTCTTCAAATTGATTTTCTTTCAAAATTTTAATTACCATATCTTGAATTTGTTCAACAGTTGGAATTTCTCCATTTTTAAATTTTTTATTTAAAGCTTCTACAACTAAATCTGCTAAATTTTGGGAAGTATCTAAAGATTCATCGCGAACTTCTCTTAAAGCTTTATTAATTGCTTGAACTATTTTGTTTTCATCAAAGGGAACAATTCTATTATCTCGTTTTTTTACAAAAAGCAAAGTATTGGCTTGGTACATATTAAAAAAAATTAATTAGATAGCTCTTATTATAGCAATTTGAAACAAAGTCAATTGTGGATAAAAAATGTCCTAAATAATAAAGTTTTTTAAAGAAATTAAATCTCGTATTCCCTCATTATAAGTTGGGATTTAATAGCTTTAATTATTTCTAAACCAACTGAAACCAATATTAAAAGAGAAGTACCTCCAAGAGAAATTGACGAAATTCCAGTAAGGGCTTGAACTATTAATGGTAAAACAGCAATAATCCCCAAAAACAAAGCTCCAAACAAAGTAATTCTATTTAAAACATTCGATAGATAATGAGCCGTTTGGTCACCTGGTCTAATGCCGGCAATAAATCCTCCTTGCTTTTGTAAATTTTTAGAAATTTCATTTGGTTCAAAAGTCAAAGCAGTATAAAAATAAGTGAAAGCAACAACTAATACAAAATAAGAAATTCCATAAGCTAATTGGTTATTTAAAAATTGTTGCAAAGCATTGGCAATATTTATTAAGGTTTGATTATTAAAAAGTGCCAAAATTTGTCCTAACATCGATGGTAAAAGTAAAATTGAAATTGCAAAAATAATTGGAATAACTCCTGCTTGATTTATTTTTAAAGGAAGATAAGTTGGAACTCCACCGTAAACTTTCATTCCCCTTACTCTTTTAGCATAATTTACTGGAATTTTACGATCAGCTTCGTTGATATAAATAACTCCTAAAATTGTGATGATCGCAATAATTATAAACATAAAATAAGAATAAATCTGGTTTGGCGTAAAAGTCAAAATATTGTTTCTAATAGAATTGGGAATTCTTGCCAAAATTCCAACGAAAATTATTAATGAAGTTCCGTTGCCTATTTTTTGTTCAGTAATTAGCTCTCCAAGCCACATTAAAAAAACCGAACCAGCTGTGATGATTACCACGTTAATAATTAAATCTAAACCTGATAACTGAGTTATCACCTTTTGAGCCTTTAAATAATTCAAAAATCCAAAGCCTTGAACAAAACCAATTATCACGGTCAAATATTTAGCATATTGATTAAATTTAGCTCTGCCAGCTTCTCCTCCTTCATAATAAATAGCTTTTAAGGAGGGAAAAACCATTGTTAAAAGTTGCAAAATAATAGTAGCTGTAATATAGGGACTAATTCCTAACATCACTATTGAAAAATTAGACAATGCTCCTCCAGATAAAATATTTACCAAACCCAAATATTGATTTTGAGTAAAAAACAAAGCTAACTGCTCTTGATCAACGCCAGGCAAAGGAATTGCCGACAAAAACCTGAATATCAGTAAATAACCAACAACTATCAAGATTTTTTTTCTTAAATCTTTTGATCTAAAAATATTTAGAAATGTTTCCATAATATTATTCTACTTTCCCTTTAGCTTTTTCTATTAATTCTTTAGCTGATTTCGAAATTTCTATTTGAGAAATAATTAATGGTTTAGTTATTGAACCATTAGCTAAAATTTTAACTTTGGGCATTTTGCCGTTTGTTTTTTTGATTAATCCCCTTTTAACTAAGGTTTTATTATTAACAACTTCGCCTTTGGAAAAATTTTTATCTAAATCAGTTAAGGTTATTATTTTAACTAATGGTTTTGGTCTGGCTTGAAATTTTATTCCAAGTCTTTGGGGAATTTTTAATAAGTTTTCTCTTTCTTGTTCTTTTATTTTGTGACCAGCTCTTGCTTTTTGACCTTTTTGTCCACGCCCAGAATAAGTTCCCCTTTTTCCCCCTCTACCAACTCTTTTTTTATTTTTAAGTTTATGAACTGGTTCTAAATTTGAAAGTGATAATGCCATAACTTTAAACTTTTAATTTTTGCAAAGCTTTTAAGGTGGCGCTAGCAGTAGTTAATTTATTGGTTGTTCTGCTTAAAATTTTACAAGTAACATCTTTTACTCCAGCCATAGTTAAAACTACTCGAGCAGCTCCTCCAGCAATAATACCTCTTCCTTGTTTCGCTGGTTTTAACAAAACTTCGGCACTAGAATATTTTTCTTTTACTTCGTGAGGAATAGTGCCATTAACTAAGGGGATTTCAACCAAATTCTTTCTTGCTTGATAAGCTGCTTTATCCATAGCTTCAGAAACATCTTTACCTTTACCAATTCCAATGCCCACTTTGCCAGCTTTATCTCCAGCAACTGTCACTACTCTAAAACTTAATCTCTTGCCACCGGCAACTACTCTGGTAACTCTATCAATAGAAATTATCTGAAATTGCAAGTCTTCTTTATTTTTATTATTTGAAAATTTTGTCATAGATTTAAAATTTTAAGCCACCCTCTCTTAATCCTTGGGCTAATTTTTCAATTCTTCCATGAAAAATAAAACCGCCTCTATCAAAAACTATTTTTTCTATTCCTTTTTCCTTGGCTTGTTCAGCAATTAAAACTCCTAATTCATAGGCCTTGTCTGATTTTTTGCCATTTATTTTGTCTTTAACATCTTTGTTAAAAGTCGTTAAAGACAAAATAGTTTTTCCACTTTCATCATCAATTAATTGAACGGTTAAGTTTTTATTAGATTTAAAAACTGCCAAACGAGGAATTTGAGAAGTCCCTGAAATTTTTGCCCTGATTCTTTTATGAACCTTAATTCTTTTTTCTCTTTTTAATTTTTTTATATCTTGAGCCATAATTAAGAATTAATTCCACCTAATTTCTTACCAACCTTCCTTCTAACAGTTTCGTCAGCATATTTTACACCCCTTCCTTTGTAGGGCTCTACTTTTCTTATTTTTCTAATATCACTGGCAAATTGCCCAACTTTTTCTTTATTAATGCCCTTTATAATAATTTGACTTTTAGTAGTTTCAACTTTTAAATCATCGGGAATTTCAATAATAACAGGGTGAGAAAAACCAAAATGCAAGTTAAGTTGATTGTTTTCAACATCAGCCCTATAGCCTATTCCTGAAAATTCTAAAATTTTGCTGAATTCTTCGTTAACTCCTGAAACTAAATTATTAATAATCGCTCGATATGTCCCCCATTTAGAACGCAAATCTTTGTTCAATTTTTCGCTTTTGGGAATAACTTTCAAAATATTGTTTTTAATTTCAATCTCAAAGCCATCAAGATTTAAATCTTTTGAAATTTTCCCCTTTGGTCCAGAAACTTCAACTAAATTATTTTTTATAGTTACTGTCGTACCTTCTGGAATAATAATTTGTTTTTGTCCTATCTTTGACATAATTATCTTATTTCAAATAAAACCTCTCCCCCTACTTTATTTTTTTTAGCTTCTCGATCAATCATCAAACCCTTGGAAGTTGAAACAATCTGATACGTCTTAGGTTTAATTCTAATTCTATCGTAATTTATATAAATTCTTTGGCCAGGTTTTGAAACTCTTTTTAAAAAAGAAATAGCTCCTATTCCATTTTCATCATATTTTAGATAAATTTCTAAGTAACGAAAGGGATTTTTCCCACCTTTTTCTACTTTTTCAACAAAACCCAATCTTTCTAAAATTTTAGCAATTTCAAATTTCAAATTAGAATAAGGAAGTTTAACAGTTTCTCGATTAACTGCCTGAGCATTCTTTATAGCAACTAACATATTTGATATCGGATCCATAATTATTTTTTTACCAACTTGATTTTTTAATTCCTGGAATTAAACCTTTGGAAGCCATTTCTCTAAAACAAATTCGACATAGACCATAATCTCTCAAATATCCTCTTTTTCTGCCACACCTAAAACAACGTCTAACTATTCTAGTTGAATATTTTGGTTTCTTGGTTGCTCTAACAATTGTTGATTTTTTAGGCATATTTTTATTATTTTGCAAATGGAATATTTAGTGATTTGTATAAAGCAAGAGCTTTTTCGCGATTTCTGGTATTTGGCACCAAAGTTATCTCTAACCCGTAAATTCTTTTAAAATCTTCATCTATTAATTCCGGAAAGGCCAAATGTTCTTTTATGCCAATTGTTAAAATTCCGTTAACGTCAACTTTTTTTTCTGAGATTCCTCTAAAATCTCTAGTTCTTGGCAAAGTAACATTAATTAATTTAAAAAGAAAATCTTGCATTCTTTTTCCTCTTAAGGTTACAGTTGCTCCAATTTCGTCATTTTCTCTTATTTTAAAACTAGCAATTGATTTTTGAGCGCGAGTAATTTTAGGTTTTTGTCCAGAAATCAAGGACAGTATTTTAGAAATTTCAATAATTGCTAATGGTTTTCCATCTTTTCTCTCGTCTGTTGAGACATATCTTCCAACTCCGCTATTAATTACAATTTTCTCTAATTTGGGAACTTGATAAATATTAGCTACTTTAAGCTGATTTTTCAATTCAATTATTTTTTCGTCTTTTATTTTTTGGGTTTCTTTTGCCATAAAATTAAATTCTGTTGCCGCATTTTTTGCAAATTCTGTATTTTTTATCACCTTCTATCTTATAACCAATTCTAGTTGGTTTGGAGCAGGATTTGCAAACTATCATAACTTTTGATAAATCAATTGCGCTTGGAATATTAACTAATTCTCTTTTGTCTTGAGATCCTTGAGTTTTCGACCTAACATATTTTTTAACAATAAATAGATTTTCTAAAACCACTTTATTTTCTTTTGGTAAAACTTTAATAACTTTGGCTTGTTTACCTTTTTCTTTGCCCGAAATAACTTTTACAATATCTCCCTTATGAATTTTTAAAATTTGGCTTTTCATAATTTAAATTACTTCTGGTGCTAAATTAGCAATTTTGTCAAATCCCTTTTCTTTAATTTCTCTAGCAACTGGTCCAAAAATTCTACCACCCTTTGGATCTTTATCTTTCTCTAAAATTACTGCAGCGTTATCATCAAATCTAATATAAGAACCGTCTTTTCTTCTAAATGGTTTTCTTTGCCTGACTATCACTGCTTTAACTTTATCGTGTTTTTTAACCAATTTTCGCGGTTCTGCAACTTTTACCGTTGCCATAATAATATCTCCAATTTGAGCATATTTTTTATTTGAGCCTCCCAAAACCCTAAAACACTGGATTAATTTGGCTCCACTATTATCAGCAACATTAAGCATTGTTTGGGGTTGAATCATATTTTTTATTGTCTATTTTTTGAATCACTCGCCACTTAACTTCCTTGGAATAGGGACGAGTTTCTTCAATTATTACTTTATCTCCTATTTGATAATCTCCATTATCATAATGAGCTTTAAATCTTTTAGAATATTTTACCCTTTTTTGATATTTAGGATGTTTTCTGAATCTTTCAACTAACACCACTAAAGTTTTGGTCATTTTATTAGAAACAACCGTACCTGTAAAATTTCTTTTAATTTTTGTTTGAGTCATATTTCTTTTCTTTTAAAATAGTTAAAACTCTCGCAATATCTCTTCTTATTTGTTGAATTTGCGCAGTGTTTTGTAATTTAGCTAATTTTTTATCAAATTTCAAGGTCTCAAGCTTACTTTGAAGCTCTGTTAATTTTGAAAACAATTCTTTTTCGCTTAGATTTTTAAAACTGTTTAATTCTTTTCTTTTCATTTTATTCTCTAGAAATTATTTTAGTTTTAATTGGCAATTTATAAGCCGCACCCTTTAAGGCTTTCTCGGCTTGTTCTTTGCTCAAACCATCTATCTCAAAAAGTACTCTGCCAACTCTTACTGGAAAAGCATAATGATCAACATCTCCTTTTCCACCACCCATAGTTACTTCAGGTGGTTTTTTGGTAACTGGTTTATCTGTAAAAATTCTAATCCAAACTCTTCCGCCCTTTTTGGTATATTTGGCAAGAACTTTTCTGCAAGATTCAATTTGGGCTGCGGTTATCCATTTGTTTTCCAAAGCCTTTAAACCATAAGAACCAAAATGAAGCTCAATTCCTCGAGTTTCTTTTTCTCTATTTCTTGATCTTCCTTTATGCCATTTGCGATGTTTTACTTTTTTAGGCGCTAACATATTTTTATTCTAATTGTTTTTCTCCCTTATAAATCCAAACTTTAATACCTATTACTCCATAGGTGCAATAAGCTCTATTTTCAGCGTAATCAATATCTGACCTTATGGTAACTAAAGGAATTCTACCTTTGCTGACCCATTCGCGTCTAGCAATTTCAACACCATTTAATCTTCCAGAAACCATAATTTTTGCTCCCTTTACTTCTTTGTAAGTTGTTATTTTTTCTAAAGAATTTTTTATTACTTTTCGATAAGGAACTCTTTTCTCTAAAGCTATAGCTATATTTTCAGAAACTAATTGCGCTGAAATATCGGGTTTTTTAACCTCAGCAATGCTTAAATCTAAATCTATATTTTTAGTTTCTAAGTTTTTCTGTTTTCTAAATTTAATAATTTTTTTCAAAAGTTCTTTTCTTAAATCCTCAACTCCCTTACCTCCTCTACCGATAATAATTCCTGGTCTAGCAGTGCTAATAAATATCTTTATATTATTTCCCCTGACTCTTTCGATATCAATTTTTTCAATACTTGAACGCTTAAACAATTTATTAATTGTGTTTCTAATTATTTCGTCTTCTTCCAGAAAAAACTTTAAATTTTTGGCATCAAAATATCTACTACGCCATTCTTCATTAATTCCTAACCGATATGAAATTGGATTTGTTTTATGTGTCATATTTTTATCTTAAATTGCTTTTCTTCTAAAAATTCTTTGTCTTTGTCCTTTGGTGGCTATTGGTTTTTTAACTTTCTTTTCAACTTTTGGTTTTTGTTGGACTGCGGATCGTTCAACTTTATTTTTAGTTTCTTCTGGAATAGTTTCGGTTTCTTTTCTAACTGTTTTTGGCGTTTGTAATTTTGATTCAACGGATTTAGAAGTTTGAGATTTTAATGGAGAAAGAAAAATTGTAACATGAGAAGTCCTTTTGAAAATTGGAAAAACACTGCCACGAGCTCTTGGTCTATATCTTTTTAAACTTGGTCCCGGGTCAACTAAAATCTTAGAAATATATAAATCTTCTTTTTTTAATCCGTAATTATGTTCAGCATTAGCTGCTGCCGACATCAAAAGTTTTAATAATGGTTCGCTTGATTTTTTGTTTAAATTTTTAAGTTGAGCTTGAGCCTCTTTAAAACTTAAACCTTTAAGAATGCCAGTGGCTAACCTGACTTTTTTAGGTGAAATTCTTAAATATTTAAGCTGAGCTTTTACTTCTTCCATTATTTTTATTTATTAGAATTCTTACTTTTTTGTTTTGCCTCGACAGCTCTTTGTAATTTTCCTCCATGCTTAATAAACTTTCTGGTCAATGAAAATTCTCCTAATTTATGGCCAACCATATCTTCAATAATTTTAACGTTAATAAATTCCTTACCATTATAAACTCCAAAAGTAAAACCAATCATTTCTGGAACAATTGTTGAGCTTCTAGAATAAGTTTTAATTACCTCGGCTTTATTAGGATCGAGATCTTTAATTTTTTCTAATAGTTTTTTATCAACAAACGGCCCCTTTTTTAAACTTCGACTCATAATTTTATTTTGATTGCCTTCTATCTTTAACAATTAATTTTTTTGACCATTTTTTCTTGTTTCTAGTTTTTCTTCCGCCAGTAACATTACCCCATTTATCTTTTGGTTTTCTAGTTCCTCTAGTAGTTCTTCCTTCTCCTCCTCCATATGGGTGGTCTCTAGGATTCATTACTGAGCCTCTAACAGTTGGTCTTATTCCCCTGTGCCTTATTTTACCAGCTTTACCCACATTGGTTAAGCGATATTCAGAATTTGAAACCTGACCAATGGTTGCAAAACAATTACTTAAAATCTTTCTAATTTCTTTTGAAGGCATTTTGATCAAAGTATATTTTTCTTCATTTCCCATAACAGTGGCCGCTAAGCCAGCTGATCTAACCAATTTTCCTCCTTGATTTGGCAAGACTTCAATATTAAAAACTTGGGTTCCTATTGGAATATTCTTAAGCATCATTCTATTGCCAATTTCAACTGGGGTTTCTTGAGCTATTACAATTTTATCATTCAAATGAATTCCTTCAGGAGCTAAAAAGTAAGCTCGCTCGCCACTACTGAATAAAACCTTCATAATAAAAGCATTTCTATTTGGATCATATTCCAAACTCTCAACTTTTCCCTGTTGGTTCATAAATTTTTCTCCAAATTCAATCTCTCGGTATCTTCGTTTATTTCCCCCTCCTTGATGTCTGACAGTTATTCTGCCAAATGAATTTCTACCAGCTTTCTTTTTTAATGGTTTAAGCAAAGATTTTTCTGGTTTTGTTTTTGACAATCCTGAATAATCCACTGTTTTATAGTGACGTCTTGATGGAGTAACTGGTTTTGATGTTTTAATTGTCATATTTTAATAATTATGATAAATCTATTTTATATCCTTCTTTTAAATAAACAACTGCTTTTTTAGGACTTTTTTTATAACTTTGTTTTTTTCTTTTGTAAGAAATTGGTTTAGAGTGAGAAGCGATTATATTAACTTTACGAACCTTAACTTTAAATTTTTTTTCAATTTCTTGAGCAACCATTGTTTTATTTGCACGGCCCTTAATCTCAAAAACGTATCCTTGGTTCTGAACTAAATCATTTGCTTTTTCAGTAATATGCGGCAAAAGAATAAATTGCTTTTTAAGATCTGAAACGTTTGAACTTGCAATTTCTTTAGAGCTCTTACTTGTTTTTTGCTTAGCTTCAATATTGGAAGTTTCTTTGGCTTCTTTTTCAACTGCTTTATCTTTATCTGATTTTTTTCTAGAAAACAAGGCCATATTACTTATTTAAATTCTTGGTTAATTTCTCGATGCTTTTTTCGCTGATCATTAAGCATTCATAATCAATTAAATCTAAAATGTTTAAATTTTCAACTTTGAGCCATTTGGTTTTTGGCAAATTATTTATGGCTTTCGTGGCTTTTTCATTTTGAAAACTATCGATAATCAGTAACTTTGGTTTCGGTTGATTTTTAAAAAAATTATCAAAAAATTTCTTAGCTTCTTTTGTTTTATTATTCTCAAAATTTAAATTTTTTTCTAAAACAAAAATTTTATTTTCTTTGGCCTTTAAAGATAAAACCATTTTTAAAGCTTTATCTTTCATTTTTTTATTAATTTTTAGGGAGTAATTTTTTTCTTTAACGGGTCCAAAGGTTACTCCTCCTCCTTTCCATAATGGAGATCTGATTGAACCATGCCTTGCTCTGTCAGTTCCCTTTTGCCTCCAAGGCTTTTTGCCTCCACCTTGCACCTCTCCTCTATCTTTAGTATCAGCAATTGGTTTTCTGCGATTCGCTAATATAGTTCTAACTGCTTGATGCAGTAAATCTTCGTTTGCTTCAACTTCAAAAATTCGACTATCAAGGTCTATTTCTTTTATCACTTCTCCATTTTCATTATAAACATTAGCTTTCATATTTTATTTAGATTTTATTTCAACTAAACTATTATTAAACCCCGGTACAGCGCCTTTCAAAAAAATCAAATTTCTGTCTTTATCAATTTCCACAATCTTTAAGTTTTTTATAGTTACTCTTTCGTTTCCCAATTGTCCAGCCATTTTAGTTCCCTTAATAACCTTCTGGGGGGTGGTTGCACCAATTGATCCCGGCCTTCTTAAACTATGCTTTTGCCCATGAGTCTTTGGCCCTCCTTTAAAATGATGCCTTTTAACAACTCCAGCAAATCCTCGCCCTTTGCTTATTCCCGAAACATCAACCTTTTCTCCTTTTTCAAAAATATCAATGGCTATTTTTTCACCTCTCTTGTATTTTGAAATTTCACTTTCATTAGCTTTCCATTCTCTTAAATACTTCAAATTTGGCAACTCTTTTAAATGGCCCTTTAAAGGTTTTGACAATTTATTTTTTAAATCACAGCCCAATTGCAAAGCCCAATAACCATCTTTATCTTTAGTTTTAATTTGAACTACATAATTATCGGGAATAGAAACCACTGTTACAGGAAAAGCTTCCCCTGTTTGGGAATCAAAAATTTCCATCATTCCTATTTTTTTTCCTAAAATAAACTTGGACATATTTTTAAAATCTTAGACATTTGAAAAGCGCCTTAAGGCGCTTTTCTTGGCGCGCTCATTAGCCAATAGCTTGAATTAAATTTTATGAAATCATTTTGACTTCAATATCAGTTCCTGCTGGCAAATTTAAATTTGTTAAAGATTCAATTAGCTGGGCTGTAGGATTAATAATATCAATTAATCTTTTATGAATTCTGGTTTCAAATTGCTCTCTGGAATTTTTATGGACAAACGTTGATCTATTAACTGTATATTTTTTAATATCAGTTGGCAAAGGTATGGGTCCTACAATTTCAGCATTATAACGCACAGCTGTTTCAATTATTGTTCTACAGGAAGCGTCGATAATTTTATTATCGTATGATTTTATCTTTATCCTGATTTTACTTTTAACTTCTTTTTCTGTCATTATTTTATAATTTTGGTTACAACTCCAGCACCAATAGTTTTTCCTCCTTCACGAAAAGCAAATCTTTGTTTTTCTTCTAAAGCTACTGGGTAAATCAATTTTACAGAAAAAGTTGCAGTATCTCCGGGAATTACTACTTCCCTTCCTTCTGGCAAAATAACTTCTCCGGTAACATCGGTTGTTCTTATAAAGAATTGAGGTTTATATCCAGAAGTAAATGGCGTATGCCTTCCCCCTTCCTCTTTTTTCAAAATATAAGCTTCTGCTTCAAACTCAGTATGAGGAGTAACTGAACCCGGCTTTGCTAAAACTTGACCTTTGGCAACATCTTCTTTTTTAACTCCCCTTAACAAAATTCCAGCATTATCTCCAGCTTGTCCTTCGTCCAAGGATTTATTAAACATTTCAATTCCAGTAACGATAGTTTTAAAAGTTGGTTTAATTCCCACAACTTCAACCTCGTCGTTTAAATGAATCACTCCTCTTTCAATTCTGCCAGTTACTACCGTTCCTCTTCCTTCAATTGAAAAAATGTCTTCAATCGCCATCAAAAATGGCTTATCAACATCTCTAACTGGTTCTGGAATATAATTGTCTAAAGCTTCAACCAAATCTAAAATCGGTTTAACATTTGGATCGTCTAATGATTTTGCCTCTAAGGCTTTTAATGCCGAACCCTTAATAACCGGAGCGTTATCTCCATCGTAGTTATATTTCTTTAATAATTCTCTGACATCGGCTTCAACTAAATCTATTAATTCAGGATCATCAACCATATCGGTTTTATTAAGAAAAACCACAATGGCTGGAACTCCAACTTGTCTCGCTAATAATAAATGCTCTCTGGTTTGGGGCATCGGGCCATCAGCTGCTGAAACTACCAATATTGCGCCATCCATTTGGGCTGCTCCAGTTACCATATTTTTAATATAGTCAGCGTGTCCCGGAGCATCAATATGGGCATAGTGCCTCTTATCAGATTCGTATTCGCTGTGGTGAATATTAATTGTTACACCTCGTGATTTTTCTTCAGGAGCTTTATCAATTTGTTCATAAGCTAAAAATTTAGCTAACCCCTTTAAAGATAAGACGTAGTGAATCGCCGAAGTTAAGGTTGTCTTTCCATGATCAACGTGACCAATGGTTCCCACATTAACGTGTGGTTTTGTTCTTTCGAATTTTGCTTTTTCTGCCATATATTTAATTTGTTTTTAATTTATTAATTATGTAGGGAATTTTAACGCAAAAAATTTATTTAGTCAACCCCTAAAATTAACTCTATTGAAGTTTAACTTCAAATGAATAATTTGATATAATAAAATAATAAAATATTTTATTAGTAGAAAAATAATTAAGTAAAATTTATGAGCAAAAAAACTATTAACACAATAAAGATAATAATCACCATTCTAATAGGCGCTGTATTAATTATAATGATTATCGGATTAATTGCTAGCCATTATTATAGGGAGTATTATATAGAAAACAAATATCCTATGGAGCGTTCGAATACCAAAATTGTTAATTTATCCCAGCAGATAAATCCTAATTCTAAAATAATTGTATTCGAAACACCACAGGTTACAATTAGTTTTGAATCAAACGGCTTTGAAAAATATTTAAAACAATTGATAGAAAAAAATGAAAAAACAAAATCAAATCAAGATTTACTAACCTTTATTGAAGAACAAACAAAAAATAAAGATAGAATAGAAATCAATAATGTGATAAAAGAACTAGGCTTATACACTGAAATAGAACTTTACATAGCCGATTTATTGGAAAACGGGGAAGGTATGGTATTTGACAAAAACCAAAATGCATATGTCGATAAAATTGAAATTGAAAATTTTGGTTATCTCTGTGGACCACTTTGCGGGTTTGGGGGTAGAAATTATAAGTTACCAAATAACAATTCAGTATTTTTAAAAGTATTCGACTGGATATCTTAACTATTTGTCAAAATTATTTGCCGCCAAACAAATTAGTTATATTTTTTATTATTTAGCTATTAGTTAAAAGATTACACTATTATGACTATCTATATAGATAGTCAATAGATTTTGACAAAAGTTATTTTAAATTTCGATTGTTAATTATAGTTTCAGCAATGTTTCTAGGAACTTCTTCGTAATGGTCAAATTCCATAGTAAAGGTTCCTCGTCCTTCAGTAATTGATCTTAAATCTGTTGCATAACCAAACATTTCCGCTAAAGGAACTAAGGCATCAATAACTTTTAAATTGCTTCTATCAGACATTTCTCTTATTTTAGCTCTTTTAGAACTCAAGTCTCCAACTACGTCGCCTAAAAATTTCTCAGGCACCACAACTTCAATTTTCATAATTGGTTCTAATAAATATGGATCAGCTCTTTTAAAAGCATCCTGAAAAGCAATTGAAGCAGCTATTTTAAAAGCCATTTCTGAAGAATCGACTTCGTGAAAAGATCCGTCATATAAAGTTGCCTGAAAATCAACCGCTGGATAACCAGCTATTACTCCTTTTTCTTTTGCTTCAATCACTCCTTTTTCAACAGCTGGGATAAATTCCTGAGGAATAATTCCACCCTTAATGGCATTGATAAATTTAAAACCAGCTCCTTCTGGAAGTGGTTCTAATCTCAGCCACACGTGTCCGTATTGACCCCGCCCACCAGACTGCCTGATATATTTTCCTTCAGCTTCAACAGTTTTTTTAATGCTTTCTCTATAAGCAACTTGAGGTTTTCCAACATTAATATCAACCCCAAATTCTCTTCTCATTCTATCAACCAATACTTCCAAATGAAGTTCACCCATTCCAGAAATAATCACATCTAAAGTTTCTTCATCGGTTCTAACCTTAAAAGTGGGGTCTTCTTCTTGTAATTTTTTCAAAACAATTCCTAATTTTTCCAAATCAGCTTTAGTTTTTGGCTCAATTCTCATTGAAATAACTGGTTCTGGAAAAACTGTTTTTTCTAAAATAATTGGGTTATTTGAATCGCATAAAGTATCCCCAGTAGTGGTATATTTTAAACCAACTGTTGCGGCGATATCTCCAGTATACACTTCGTCAATTTCTTCGCGATGATTAGAATGCATTCTAACAATTCTGCTAATTCTTTCTTGCTTATTTTTAGTGGAATTTAAAATATAATTCCCCTTAGAAAATTTGCCTGAGTAAACTCTAAAATAAGTTAAAGTTCCAACGTAAGGATCGCTGGCAACTTTAAAAGCCAAAGCAGCAAACGGTTCATCGTCTGACGGTTTCCTAATGATTTCTTGTTCTGTTTTGGGATCGAAACCCTTGATTGGCTTATTTTCTTCTAAATCAATTGGTGAAGGAAGATAATCGCAGACTGCATCAAGAAGCAATTGGACTCCTTTATTTTGCAAAGCGCTGCCGCATAATACCGGAACCAAATCATAGTTTAAAGTCCCTTTTCTTAAACCCAGTCTTATCTCGTCCTCTGTTAATTCTTCCCCTTTTAGATATTTTTCAGTTAAACCGCTATCTTGTTCTGCAGCCTTTTCAACTAAGTAATTTCTCATTTTCAAAGCTTCCTCTTTCAAATTTTCAGGAACTTCCTCTTCTTTAATAGTTTCCCCGTTGTCTCCTTCAAATTTAATAGCCTTCATTCTAATTAAATCAATAACTCCAACAAAATTATCTTCCAAGCCAATATTTAATTGGATAGGAACGGCATTTACTGTTAATCTGTCTTTTATTGAGCTTAATGAATTTTCAAAACTTGCTCCCAATCTATCTAATTTATTTATAAAACACATCCTGGGAACTTTATAACCATCAGCCTGCCTCCAAACTGTTTCTGATTGAGGTTCAACTCCAGAAACTCCGTCAAAAACTACGACTGCGCCGTCTAAAACTCTTAAAGACCTTTGAACTTCAGCAGTAAAATCAATATGGCCCGGAGTATCAATCAAATTAATTCGGTATTCTTTTTTATTTGAAGATTCTGGTTTATAAGTTTGAGTCCAAAAACAAGTGGTGGCAGCTGAAGAAATAGTAATTCCCCTTTCTCTTTCTTGAACCATCCAATCCATAGTAGCTTCTCCTTCATGAACTTCTCCAATTTTATGAATTAAACCTGTATAATACAAAATACACTCACTGACTGTTGTTTTTCCAGCATCAATATGAGCAATAATTCCTATATTTCTAGTTTTTTCTAAGGGATGTAACCGCGGCATATATTATTATTTTTTAATTAATTATTTTCTCAAAACAAAAATATTCAAAAAATTTTTTGTTTAAAAGCTAAGATTTTTAGGAGGCAAAATGGGCAAAAGCTTTGTTAGCTTCAGCCATTCTTTCAATATCCATTCTTTTTTTAACAGCTGCTCCTTCGTTTTTAGAAGCCAAAACTAATTCATCTGCTAATTTTTGATACATTGGCTTTCCTCTTTTCGAACGGCAAGCTTGTAAAATCCAGCGCATTGCTAAAGTGTCTTTTCTTTCCCCTCTTACAGGCATTGGAACTTGATAATTAGCTCCCCCAACTCTTTTTGATTTAACTTCAACTGAAGGAGCTACATTTTTTAAAGCAGATTCAAAAACTGTTAAGGGATCTTCTTTATAATTTTTTTCTAAATACTCGAAAGACTGATAAACAATTTTTTGAGCAAGGCTTTTTTTGCCTTTTTTCATTAAATGATTGGTAAATTTGCCAACTAATGGATCTTGGTATTTAGGATCTAAAGGATAGGGTCTTTTTTTGTAATTACCTTTCTTGCGCATAATTATTTAGTTTCTTTTGGTTTCTTTGTTCCATATTTTGACCTTTGTTTTCTTCTTTTTTCAACACCTGAAGTATCAAGAACTCCTCTAACAATATGATATTTAATACCCGGCAAGTCCTTTACCCTTCCACCTCTTAATAAAACAATTGAGTGTTCTTGTAAATTATGTCCTTCTCCGGGAATATAAGCAGTAACCTCCATGCCATTAGTTAATCTAACTCGGGCAACTTTTCTTAAAGCAGAATTTGGTTTTTTAGGATTAGTTGTAAAAACTTTTAAGCAAACCCCTCTTTTTAATGGCGAGGGAGAAATTTTGTATCTATTTTGTAAAGGATTAAAAATTCGCTTCAAAGCAGGAGCTTTTGTTTTCTTGGAAATTTTTTTCCTTTTTTTACTTTTGGTTGTTAATTGTTGAATTGTAGGCATAAATAAAAATCTATTAAGCTCTTAAAATATAACAAAAAATAATTTAGAAGTCAAACAATTTTTTGGTTTTTTCATAAATAACTTTGTTCAACATTGTTAATTATTTGGTTTTAAATAGCCAAAGGATAAGAAGTTATAACCATAAACAAAAAATTAACAATTGGCATTACAATTGAAGCTCCAAACATCAAAATTATAAAGAATAAAATAAATTGATAGCGGTAAAAAAATTCTTCAACTTTATAAAATCTATCAGGCAAAATTCCAAATAAAACTTTTGAACCATCAAGCGGCGGAATGGGCAACAAATTAAAAATTGCCAGCATTAAATTCAAAAAAACAATTAACGAAAATAATAATCCTAAGTTGTCATTAATGCCAACAATATTAAATCTTATTAATAATCCAAAAATTACAGCAATAAAAATATTGGATAAGGGTCCTGCTAAAGCAATATAAAAACTTCCCAACTTTGGATCTTTTAAATTTAAAGGGTTATAAGGAACTGGTTTTGCCCAGCCAAATAAAATTAATGGGCCACGAGTAATAACTGATATTAAAATTAAAAACAAGGGTAACATTACTGAACCAATTGGATCTAAATGAACTATGGGATTTAAAGTTAATCTCCCCATTACTCTGGCAGTATCGTCGCCTAAAATTTCAGCCACATAGCCATGAGAAACTTCATGAATAATAATTGAAAATAATAAAATTATAAAATAAAAAATAAATACAAAATTCATATAAACAAAAGTATAACTTATTTTTAAAAAATTTGCCAATTTTTGTTTTAATTTTCTAAAAATAAAAGGGCACACTTTTGGTGTGCCCATAAAACTTTTAGTGGCCGCAACGACCATTATTCCCCCTGCAGGGTTTCTGTTTTTTCTTCTCGCGATCCCGCCACTGATTTCTACGGGATCTTCTTCGTTCTACTTGATTATCTACTTGATTGCCTACTTGACTATCTTTACTTTCCTTTTCGTCACCCCCACATTTATCTCTACCCCTGCTAGCCATTTCAAACCTCCTGATTATAAAAATTTCTCTTTCTTATTGAAAGAGATAAATTATATATAACACAAAACTAATAAAAAATCAAGTCCTGATTTGTTTTATTTTAGAAAAAGGCTTAATAAAAATAAAAAATGGAGAAACTGGTAGTTGATTAATTTTAAAAGATCGGTAGCACTCTAAATTTGCTTTTAAAACATTTAAAATGCTTTTCCAATTGCTTTTTCCTCCTTCTCTCATTCTGACTAATGTCTGGGGAATATAAGATGATTTAACTTGATGCTTTTCTAAAAGTCTCAGCATTAATTCATAATCAGCGGCAATTTTAAAGTTCTCGCGGAAAACTCCAAATTTTTCATAAATTTCGCGTTTTACAAAAAAAGTTGGGTGAGGCGGATGCCAGCCGGTTTTAAACTTGCCGGTTTTAAATTCCGATGATTTCCAAACTCTGGTAATTTTATTTAAATTATCTTTTTTAACATAAACTAAATCTCCCCAACAAACATCACACTTGGTTTTTTCAAAAGTTTC